>NZ_LOVS01000149.1:0-300734 GCF_001523835.1 Burkholderia sp. ABCPW 14
CGGATCTGTACTCGGCGCAGCAGCAGCTCATCAGCGCGCGGCTCGCACGCTGGTCGAATCTCGTCGACCTGTATCGTTCGCTCGGCGGCGGCTGGATCGAGCGCGCGGGCGAGACGCCGCGCCCGGCTGACGCGCCGGTCGACTACGGCAAGGCGGCGGTGGGTGCGGCCGCGGGTGCGGGTGCGGGTGCGGGTGCAATTACGATTGGTTGAGCACGCAACCAATCGCGTGACGAAGACACGGATCGATCAATGATCGGCGATACCGTAATCGGTACGGATGCACAATCGGCGATGCTTTTGCACAATCGGACGCAGCAGCCAATCAAGAGCTCGCCGAGAACCCGAGAGACAGCAACAAACCGGAAGTCGATTCACCCCTTCGACATAACAACAAAGCAGCAAAGCTTCCGTGTTCTTCGCGATGCGAATCTCAATGTTGAATAACCTTGAGGCACAGCATGAATGATGGTCGAATCCCCCCAACGCTGAGCGCATCCGTCCGTACGCGCGTGAACGTGCCCATTCGCCCGCGCACCGCTCAGCAGAAGTTCGAGCCCGAGATGGTGACGTTCCAGGGCCTTTGCGACAACGCGGAGCATCTCGCGCTCGTCTTCGGGCCGCTCGCCGAGGCACCGCTCGTGCGCGTGCATTCCGAGTGCCTGACGGGCGACGTGTTCGGCTCCGCGCGCTGCGATTGCGGCGAGCAGCTCGACGAGTCGGTCGCGATGTTCGGCCGCGAAGGCGGTATCCTGCTCTATCTGCGCCAGGAGGGCCGCGGCATCGGGCTGTACAACAAGCTCGACGCGTACCGCCTGCAGATTTCGCAGGGCCTCGACACGTTCGCCGCGAACCGCGCGCTGAACTTCCCCGACGACTTGCGCGATTTCCGCGTCGCCGCGCAGATGCTGCAGGCGCTCGGCGTCATCGATATCTCGCTCGTCACCAACAACCCGGACAAGATTTCGCAGATCGAGAAGTACGGCATCCGGATCATGCGCGTGCTGCAGACCGGCGTGTTCGTCAACAGCACGAACCACGGCTACCTGCGCGCGAAGATCGATCACCACCGTCACGCCATCAACCTCAGCCAGGAACTTCAATGATCACTCACCGCGCACCGATCAGCGGGATTGCCGCGCACCGCGACAAATACGTCCTGACGGCGGGTTACGACAACCAGGTCATCCTGTGGGACGCGAAAACCCAGCGGCCGCTCGCCCGCGCGATGCACGACCACCTCGCGAACCAGGGGGCGTTCTCGCCCGACGGCGCATACGTCGTCACGTCGTCGTCCGATTACAGCGCCCGCCTCTGGACCGTGCCCGACCTGCGGCTCGTCGCGGTGTTCGCCGACCAGGAAGACGACGTCGAAATGAGCGTGTTCCATCCGGACAAGCCGCTTGTCGCGACCGCGTCGCGCGATCACCGCGTGCGGGTCTACGACTTCAGCGGCAAGCTGCTGAACACGTTCAGCGGCCACGCCGCCGACGTGATCTCGGTCGAATGGATGCGCGGCACCGACGAGATCGTGTCGTCAAGCGACGACGGCACGATCAAGCGCTGGTCGCTCGGCCACAACGGCCTCGTCGCCGACATCGATCTCGACGGCATCGAGACCGACACGATCGCGATCGCCGCCGACGGCCGCATTTTCGCGGGCAACGACGAAGGCGAGATCATCGTGATCGGCGACGGCGAACGCGCGACGCTGCAGGCGCACGATGCGGGCGTGAAACGCCTCGTGCTCGACAGCGATCGCGGCCTGCTCGTGTCGCTGTCGTACGACCGCACGATGCGGCTGTGGAAGATCGGCGCGTCCGGACAGCCGGAGGCGCTCGGCGGCGCGGCGCTGCCGCCCGAAGTGTGGCCGCGTTCGTGCTCGTTCGAAGGCGAAGAGCACATCGTGTTCTCGACGTTCCATTCGAGCTACCGCCGCTACAACTGGAAGGCCGAGCGCTGGGATGCGGCCGAGCTGCCGCCGACGCACGGCGTGAACGCGGCGCTGGCCGTCGACGGCCATCTGTGGACGATCGGCGACGCGGGCATCGTGCGCGTCGACCAGCGCGAGCATGCGCGCACAGGCAGCCTGTGCAACTTCCTGACGCCCGCGGGCGAGCTGATCCTGACGGGCGGCCAGCTCGGCAAGGTGTTCGACGCGCGCAGCGGCCGCGAGCTGCACCAGCACCGCTCGCCGCTCAACTGCGGCGTGTCGTTCGCGCGCGACGGCGCAGCGCATGCGGTGATCGGCGCGTACACGGGCGAAGGCATCGTGCTGCGGATCGACGGCACGAAGGCGACCCACGTCGCCGACCTGCCGCTGCACGCGAACGCGGTCAAGGGCATCGCGATCTCGGGCGACCTGATCTTCTCGGTCGCGGCCGACGCGTCGGCCACGTGGTATCGCGCGTCGACGCTCGAGCCGGTGTTCACGCTCAAGCGCGCGCACGACAAGATCGCGAACGGCTGCGCGGGCCTCGACAACGGCTTCTTCGCGTCGGTGAGCCGCGATCTTAAGCTGCGGATCTGGTCGCCCGACCATCACGCGGACGTGATCGCGACGCCGCACACGCACTCGATCAAGTGCGTCGCGGCGAGCGCCGACGGCCGCTACGTCGCGACGGGCAGCTACAACGGCCGCGTCGCCGTCTACGACCGTACCGACGCGCGCTGGACGCTCGACGTGCGCGTGACGACCGCAGGCGCGTCGTCGCTCAGCTACGACCCCGCCGCGCATGCGTTCCTCGCGAGCTCGTACGACGGCAACGTCTACCGCATTCCGCTGGAGCGCGTATGAGCGCCGCCGAACCGCACTACATCGACGCGCAGCGCACGATCGCGCCCGTCGACGGACCGCTCGCGGCGCCGCACGAGTACGCGGCGGTGCTGCGCTCGGATTTCGTGTCGAGCTACCACGACGGCCGCGACGTCTGGACCGACGAGGCGGCGATGCGTCCGGCGAGCGCGATCCTGCACGAGCATCTCGGCAGCCCGGCCGACGTCCTCGACGCGGGCGCGGGCCGCGGCCGCGACACTGCGTACTTTCTCGAGCACGGTCACCGGGTGACGGCGGTCGACCTCGTCGAGCCGCCAGAGTGGGCGCAGCTCTCGCAGCGCTGGGGCGAACGCGTGCGCTTCGTGGCGAGTCCCGTGTCCGAGCTCCAGGGCGAAGCCCAGTTCGACGGCGCGCTCGACAACGGTTGCCTGCACCACCAGCATCCGGACGCGTACGCCGCGTATCTCGCGCGCGTCCATGCGCTGCTGCGGCCCGAGGGGCTCTTCACGATCTCGGTGTTCGAGGCCGACGGCGCGGGGCGGCTGTACGCGAACCACGCACAACGCCTCTATCGCGAGTTCACCGAGCCCGAGCTCGTCGAACTGCTAGGCGCCGCGCATTTCACGCCCGTCAGCAGCCACCGGGTGCCGCGGCCGAAGGCCGGGCTGCACTACCTGGTGCTGACGGTCCGCAAATCCCGTCCCGACTGACGCGAGTTCATGCCCATGACACTCAAGCTGGCCGACAACCCGAACTCTCTCAGCGACCGCGCGGCGATGGCGCTGCCGGAAGATCTGTTCGTCGCGCGCACGCCCGCGACGGTCTTCTCGACGCATCTCGACCTGCTGCGCCTCGCGCCGGCGCAGTGGGTCGCGATCGCGCAGGATCCGGGCGCACCGTTCGAGCGGCGCTACGCGGCGGGCGCGCTGCTCGGTTTTGCCGGCGACCCGCGCATCCGCGCGCTCGATCCGGAGATGTGCGACGTGCCCGCCGCGCAGGCGCGGCTCGGCACCGAGCCGGAGCAAGTGCCGCAGGTGATCGCCGAATGGGAGCGCGTCGGCGTGATCGAGGAATGGATCGCGAAGGAATGCCCACGCTACACGACCGAGCTCGCCGCGTACCGGATGATGCGCTACCCGGTCACGAACCTCGAATACCGGCGCTTTCTCGAAGAGACGGGCGCGCCGTGGCTGCCGACGTCGTGGGCGTTCGGCGTCTATCCGGTCGAGCGCGCGAATCATCCGGTCTGGTCGGTGCCCGCCGAGGCGGCCGACGCCTACGCGGCCTGGCTGAGCGAAGCGACCGGCCGGCGCTTCCGGCTGCCGAGCGAGGCCGAGTGGGAATACGCGGCGTCGGGCGGCACGGGCGTCGAGTATCCGTGGGGCGACGCGTTCGATCCGCGCGCGGCGAACACGGTCGAAGCCGGGCCGCTGTCGACGACGCCCGTTGGCATCTTCCCGCTCGGCCGCAGCGTGTTCGGGATCGACGACCTCGCCGGCAACGTCGAGGAATACGTCGCGGACGACTATCACCCGTATCCGGGCGGTGCGGCGATCGACGACGACCTCGCGCTCACGCAAGGCAGCTACCGGATCGCGCGCGGCGGCAGCTTCACGCGCTTCGGCGATCTCGCACGCTGCGCGCGCCGTCACGGCCGCTATCAGCGCGACATCTACGCGATGGGCTTCCGGCTCGTGGAGACGCGATGAGCGCGAAACGGACCGCCATTCGGCGCGCGCGCCGCGCATCGGCTTCTCCGGCACGCGGCCGCGCCGGGCATTCGGCACCCGCCGCGCACCAGGCGGACGGCAGACGATGAATACGTTTTCCGATATCGACCGCCTGCACATGGCCCATGCGCTGCGGCTCGCCGAACAGGGCCTGTACACGACGCGCCCGAATCCGCGCGTCGGCTGCGTGATCGCATGCGGCGAACAGGTGCTCGGCGCCGGCTGGCACCGGCGCGCGGGCGAACCGCACGCGGAAGTGCACGCGCTGCGCGAAGCCGGCGAACGCGCGCGCGGCGCGACCGCATACGTGACGCTCGAGCCGTGCGCGCATGACGGCAGGACGCCGCCGTGCGCGAACGCGCTCGTCGCGGCGGGCGTCGCGCGCGTCGTGATCGCGGCGCGCGATCCGTTCGAGCAGGTCGCGGGGCGCGGCGCCGCGCGACTCGCCGACGCGGGCATCGTCGTCGAACAGGGGTTGATGGAAGCCGAGGCGCGCGAGCTGAACATCGGCTTCTTCAGCCGGATCGAGCGCGGCCGCCCGTGGACGCGCGCAAAGCTGATCCTGTCGATCGACGGGCCGCTCGACGAGATCGACCGGACGGTGCTCGACGCGACGGAAGCCGAATCGCGCGACGACGTCCGGCACTGGCGGGCGCGCAGCTCCGTCGTGCTCGCGCCGCACGGCGCGCCCTCCCCAGCGGCGCGCAACGGCGCCGCGTCGGGCTACGTCGTCCGCTCGCGCGACTTCGCGGCGCTCGACGCGTCGCCCGCAACGGTGGAAGGCGTGCCGACGCTCACGCTGCATCGGGAGGACGCGTGCGTCGCCGCCGGTTACGCGACCGCGCGCGCCGATGCGCCGGCCGCATCCGCATCCGCATTCGTATCATCCACCGATGCCGACGCCGACCTCCGCTTGCCCGACGCACTCGCACGCCTTGCGGCGCGAGGCGTCAACGAGCTGTTCATCGACGCCGATCTCGCGCTATGCGACGCGTTGTTCGAAGACGATCTCGCCGACGAGCTGCTGCTGTACGTGCATCCGTCGCGCTGCGGCGTGCCCGTGCCGGCGCCGCGGCTCGTCGCGTCGATCGACGACGTCGCGCACCGCTGGGGCCTGCAGCCGTTCCAGCATCGCGCGATCGGCTGCGGCCAACGCATCCTGCTGCGCCGTCGCGCGCGGCAACCCGAGCAGACAGTACGTCAATAGCCGCGCGGCGCCCGTCGCCGCGCACCGGTTTTTCCCAGGACCACATCGAACGAGGACCTCAATGAACGCATCTGCAGTCGAGACCATCTACGAGTCGACCGAAGACAAGGCGGCACTGACTTCGGTCGTCGACTTGGTGAAGCTGTCCGACCAATACCGGCAATCGGCGATCCTGCATTACGCCGTCGCCGAAAAGCTGTTCGATTTGACGCAAACGAGCCGCACGCCGGCCGAAGTCGCCGCAAGCTTCGGCATGGTCGAGGGCAAGGTCGCGATCCTGCTGCACGCGCTCGTCGCGCTCGGCCTCTTGAACAAGGAAGGCGACGCGTTCCGCAACACCGAGCTGACCGCGCGCTACCTGACGAGCACGAGCGCCGATTACATCGGCCCGATCGTCGAGCACCAGCATCTGCAATGGGACAACTGGCCCCGCCTCGGCGAGATCCTGCGCAGCGAAAAACCGCTCGGCTTCCAGCAGGAGAGCCGCTTCGCGCACGACACCCGCGCGCGCGACGCATTCAACGACGCGATGGTGCGCCTGAGCCAGCCGATGGTCGACGTCGTGAGCGGTCTCGGCGTGTTCGCCCATGCGCGCACCGTGATCGACCTCGCGGGCGGCCACGGCACGTATCTCGCGCAAGTGCTGCGCCGCCACCCTGAGCTGACGGGCCAGATCTGGGATCTGCCGACGACCCGCGACGCCGCGCAGAAGACGATCAAGGCGCACGGCCTCGCCGGCCGCGTCGAGTTCTTCGAGAAGAACCTGCTCGACGCGCGCAACTTCGAGGGCGGCGCGGCGGACGTCGTGATGCTGAACGACTGCCTGCACTACTTCGACGATCCGGAAGCGCGCGCGGTGATCGGCCATGCGGCCGGCCTCGTGAAGCCGGGCGGCGCACTCCTGATCCTCACGATGACGATGGACGACAACCGTGTCACGCCGGCGCTGTCCGCCGATTTCTCGCTGCACATGATGGTGAACACGAATCACGGCGAGCTGCATCCGACGCCGTGGATCGCCGGCGTCGCGCGCGACAACGGCCTGTCGGTCAGCGAGCGGTCGATCGGCCGCTACACGCTTCTCATCGGTCAACGTCCCGCCAGCGAGGTCTAACCATGCTCGTCTTCGAACTGATCAATCTCGACGTCAATCCCGCCGACGCGGAACAGATCACGCGCACGCTGTCCGCGCAATGCACGGCGGCCGGCTACCGGCTGTGCGCGCCGCAAGCGGACGGCGCCGCACCCGACGGCGTGTTCGTGCTGTCGCGCACGGCTTCGGCCGCGGCGAACGCCGAGCGCGTCGGCCCGGCCGGCTGGGCGGCCGCCGCGCAGATCCACATCGATCCGGCCGGCGCGAACGGCGAAGCGCCCGCCGTCTGGCGCGAAGGCCATTCGAGCGCGTTCTGCTATCCGCTCGCGCTCGAACTGACGGCGGCCGACGCATCGTCCGACATCGCGCGCGACTGGCTCGCGAGCTTCGCGACCTTCACCGCTTGCATCAAGATGTGGCGCCGGCTGCGCGACGAGCCCGAGCAAGGCCGGCCGCGCGAATTGCGCGTGAACCACATCAACATCCTCGCCCGCGATCTCGATAAATCGGTCGATTTCTACCGCCGAATCTTCGGAGCCGCCTACTGCTACAACCTCGGTCCGAAGAAGGTTGTAATGGAGCTGAACGGCTTCGATTTCTTCATCGAGCAGGCGGACGTGGTCGCCTACCCGCCCGGCTTTCACTTCGGCGTACGCTCGGATCCGGACGGCGTCAAGTCGATCGCCGAACTCGTCGAGGCGGACGGCGGCATCAAGATCGTCAAGGGCAACGGCCCGGCGCCCGGCTATCACGCAGGCCCGGACCGCGTGCGCACCGCCTTCTACTTCCAGGACCCCGACGGGCTCGAAATCGAAGTCTATTCCCCGGAGATCGAAATGCTCGAGAGCAATCCGCACCTGATCTCGCAGCATCTGTCGCCGTCCTGACGCACCCGACCCAGCAACCGACGAGGTAGTCCATGAGTTCCATCACCGCCCCTTCGTGGGGAGAACTGCTGTCCGGCCGCAACGGCCTGCGCTCGATCGCGCTCGCAGGAGGCGTCGCGCTGCACGCGATCAACATCTATATCGCGACGACGATCCTGCCCTCGGTCGTGCGCGACATCGGCGGACTCGAGTACTACGCATGGAACACCACGCTGTTCATGGCCGCCTCGATCATCGGCGCGCCGCTGTCCGCGAACGTGCTCAGCCGTTTCGGACCGCGCGCCGCCTATCTCGTCGCGCTCGTCGTGTTCTGCGCGGGCACGCTCGCGTGCGCGGGCGCGAAGGACATGCCGTGGATGCTCGTCGGCCGCTTTGCGCAGGGCTTCGGCGGCGGCATCCTGTTCGCGCTCAGCTATGCGCTGATCCGCATCGTGTTCGACGAGCGCCTGTGGTCGCGCGCGATGGCGATGGTGTCCGGCATGTGGGGCGTCGCGACGCTGTGCGGGCCCGCGATCGGCGGGATCTTCGCGCAATCGGGCACCTGGCGGCTCGCGTTCGTCGCGCTCGTGCCCGTCGCCGTCCTGCTTGCGCTGATCGTGATCGTCCAGTTGCCCGCGCGCGAAGCGTCGGGCGCACGGGCCGCGCGGCCCGCGATCGGCAAGATCCTGCTGCTCGCGGTGTCGGTGCTCGTCGTGTCGGTCGCGAGTCTGTCGAAGGAGATCGTCG
Organism: Burkholderia sp. ABCPW 14; assembly: GCF_001523835.1. NCBI lineage: Bacteria > Pseudomonadati > Pseudomonadota > Betaproteobacteria > Burkholderiales > Burkholderiaceae > Burkholderia > Burkholderia sp. ABCPW 14. The sequence continues at coordinate 8,419 of NZ_LOVS01000149.1, forward strand.
CGAATGTCGGAGGCGTCGCCGCGGGCCTCGCGATCGCCGTGCTGATCGCGCGCTTCGAGCGCGGCGCGACGATCCGGCTGCTGCCGACGGGCGCGTACGACGTGCGCACGCCGCTCGGCGCAATCTACGCATGCATGAGCCTGCTCGTGATCGGGATGACGACCGAGATCTTCGTGCCGTACTTCCTGCAGATCATCCACGGCTACCCGCCGCTCCTCGCCGGCTACCTGACCGCATTGATGGCGGCGGGCTGGACCGTCGGCTCGCTGTTCAGCTCCGGGCGCAGCGCGCGCACCGCGCAGGCGCTCGTGCGCGGCGGGCCGCTCCTCGTCGTGCTCGCGCTCGTCGCGCTCGCGATCGTCGTGCCGCCGCGGCATCTGCTGAGCGCGGGCCCCGGCCTCGCGCTGCTGTGCGCGGCGCTCGCGGCGGTGGGCTTCGGCATCGGCGTCGGCTGGCCGCATCTGCTCACGCAAGTACTGACGAGCGCGCCGGCCGGCCAGGAGGATCTCGCGTCGACATCGATCACGACCGTCCAGCTCTATGCGACCGCGATCGGCTCCGCGCTCGCCGGCCTCGTCGCGAACCTCGCGGGCTTCTCGGAGCCGGGCGGCCTCGCCGGCGCGCAGCACGCGGCCGCCTGGCTCTTCGCCGTGTTCGCGGCGGCGCCCGTGCTCGCCGCGCTCGTCGCGCGCCGCGTGCGCACCCGATGACCGCCGCGCGCGCCGCACTCGCGGCGCGCGTCGCCCGGACACGCCCCGCAACAGGACAAGCACGATGAGCCCGCCGACCGACATCGATCTGTTCAAGAGCCTTCACGCGTTCGCGATCGCCGGATGGGCGACGATCGTCACGATCAACAACGTGCAGACGTTCGCCGCGACGACGGGCACCGTCGGCCGCACGATGAGCATGGCGCTGCTGAAGCAGGACCCGCCCGTCGACACGCCGCTGCTGCGCCGCGCGGCGACGTCGCGCGGCCTGCACCGGGCCGCGCTCGCGATCATCGTGCTGCTGCAGGCAATCACCGCGATCGCGATGTGGGGCGGCGTCTGCCTGCTGCTGACGACGCCGGCGCCTCACGCGGCCGCGCTGCCGTGGCTCGACGCCGGCGCGACCGGCTTCGCCGCGTGCGCGCTCGTGCTGCTGCTCGGCGGGCTGTGGTACGGCTACTGGATACGTCAGGAAGGCCTGCAATTGACGCATGTCGCGCTCGTCATCTGGTCGATCGCCGCCTACCTGCTGTTCCACCTCGGTACGACAACTTGATTTGACAGGATCCCTGCGATGACGACTCTTCTTCCCCTCCACGACGGCGATCGCGTCGTGCAGCTCGACGACGACGTCGCCGCCCGGCTCGACGGCTTCGAGCTGCGGCTGCTCGCGGGCCGCATCGTCGCGATCCGCGACAACCAGTTCATCGATCTGCAAAACCTGATCGCGGGCAGCGGCGCCGTCACGCGCGACGGCAATCCGTACGACCTGCGACGCCGCAATCTCGGTGCGCTCCATTACGACTTCGGCCGCCACGGCGAGCTCGAACTGCGCGATGCCGCCACCGACGGCGCCGGCCTTGCCGCCGCGCTCGCACCGCAGACAGCGGCCGCGCCGCCGTCTCCGGTTGACGCAGTCCGGCTCGCGCCCGGCGGCCGCCTCGCGTTCCTGCCGTTTGAGCGCGCGCGCGACGTGCCGAACATCTCGGCGGACGCGACCCACAACGCGGCGACGCGGATCACGCTGTCGCACTGGCCGGCTAACCGCACGCCCGCGCGCTACAAGGCGAATCTGTCGACCGAGAGCGTGCTGCGTTTCGTGCCCGAATGGGTCGACGATCCCGACGTGCGGCACGTGACGACCGATCACTTCGATCTCGACGGGCTCGCGTCGGTGTACGGGCTGATCGCGCCCGACCATGCGTTGCGCCATCAGGCGCTGCTCGTCGATGTCGCGCGCTTCGGCGATTTCGCGCGCGGCCGCTCGGACGTCGCCCGCCGGCTTTCGTTCGCGCTGAATGCGGTCGCGGCGCAAGCGGCGCGCGACATCGGCACGCCGTGCGACGAGAGCACGCGCATCGCGCGGGTCTTCCGCGCGCTGCTGCCGGCGCTGCGCGATCTGCTCGACGCGCCGTCGATCCCCGACGCGCTGTGGCGCGACGCCGACCGGCACCACGCGGCGACGGAAGCGCTGCTCGACCATCCGGACGCCACGCTCGAGCAGCATCCGGAACTCGATCTCGCGGTGTTTCGCCTGCCCGCCGCGGAGGCGCTGCGAGGACGCGTGTCGCAGCGCTACTTCGGCCTGTCGCCGATCGGCTTTCACAACCGGACGCCGCTGTCGACGGTCGCGCTCGTCGCGCACGGCGACGTCGTCGTGCATCAGCGCTACGAGGGATGGGTCGAGCGCGTGTCGGCGGCGCCGCGGCCGCGGCGCGATCTGTCGATCTTCGTGCGCGCGCTGCAAGCCGCCGACCCGCACGCGTGCCGCTGGCAATACGACGGCGTGCAGCACATCATGCCGCGGCTCGGCCACGACGGCACCCGGCCGAGCGGCATTCCGGCGGAAACGATCGTGCTCGAGCTGAAGCGCCTGCTCGCGGTCGCGCCCGCCGCGTGGCAGCCGACGCCCGCGCCCGAGCGAAGCGCCGAAGCGCCGCTCGCTCGCGTCGCGGGCGGCGCGCTCGGCTAGAGCATCGCGACGACGGCTGGCGGCGCGGCGGCCGCCAGCACGTCGGCAGGCATCGGCGGCGCCGCGCGCTCGAGCACGACCGAAAGCTGATTGCGCAGCAGCGATTGCGGAATGCGGTTGCAATAGCCGGCGCCCGCCGCGAGATCGATCAGTTCGTTCTTGCTCGACGCGGAGAACTTGCAGCGCAGGCTTTCCATATATTGCTCGATTGTCCGCACCGACAAGCCGAGGATGTTCGCGACGTCCTTCGCTGTCTTGTTGCGCGCGAGGAAGAACAGCACCTGCCGCTCGCGCTCGGTCAGCGCGAGCGCGTCCTTCCGCGAATCGATCCGGTACGAGCCTTGCTCGACCGGATCGCCGACCCGCTTGCCCGCATACGAATCGCCGATCACGCGGCCGAGCGTGATCATGTCGATCTGCGACAGCTCCGCCGCATGAAAGATCGTGCCGACGATTTCCTGGTTCCTGTCGACAAGCGGGATCTTCGTGAAGACGAACGCCATCCAGACGTCCGACGCATACGGATGGACGTCGAGCACCTTGATCGCCCGGCCGGTTTCGCGGACCTCGCGATCCTGCGCCTGGAATTGGTCCGCGCAATTCGACGAGCCGCATGGCAAATCGAATGCGGATTTGTTTTCGAGTTCGCGCGGATTGCGCACGCCGACCACTCGGGCGAACGCATCGTTGACGTGAATGAATCGCGACTGGCGGTCCTGGCAGCCCCAAAGACCGGGATAATGATCGAAAATCAACTTCAGTTGGTCAACGAAACACGTCATCTGGCCTCCAATTGGTATTTTTCGGTCACACCTGCGAGTTCGTCGCGCGCGCAAAAGCGCGCGCGGACGAAACAATCTCCTCCACTGCTTGATCGATCACTGCAAGTCGGCATGCGGAACGACGCCGCGCGATGCGCGTCGGCACACGCGCTCGCTCGAATCCGATCGGGACATCGGTGTTCCGCCACGCCGTGAAACACGGCTGTCGCGCATTCGAAATAAAACGATTCGCGACAACGTTCGCGAATCGTTCATGATAAGGATCGATCACGCGTGCATGGCACAACGACCGCGCGACCTGTTTCGGAGTTTAAAGCAATGCAGTTGTAAGATTTAGCTTGAAAACGCTATTAGTGTTTTATAAAGCGAAAATCTCTATTTCTATTTTTATTCGCTTGTTGTTCACACATTCGACTTGAACTCGGGCAGCCGCGTACCAATGCGCGCCGCCATTTCCGCGCCGAGCGCCTGCAGGCCGCTTGCCGGTCGCACCATCACCTCGAACTCGACGATCTTGCCGCGCTCGTCGAAGCGGATCAGATCGACGCCCTTCAACTGCTTGTCGCCGACTCGCGCGCTGAACTCGAGCACGACGTTCAGGCCGTCGTCGGTCGCGAGCTGACGGTGATAGACGAAATCGTCGAACACCTTCACGACCGTGCCGATCGCGAGCACGAGCGCCTGCGCGCCTGCATAGGCCGAATGCGCGATCGGCGAACGGAACACCGCGTTCGGCTCGGCGATGTCGGCAAGACCGGTCATGTCGCACGCCGCGACCATCGCGTGCCAGCGCTCGAGCGACAGCCGCACGGCCGGCTGCACGCCGGCGGGAATCGAAGTCATGTTGCGTCTCCTTTTCGGTAAGTCGGAAGTGTCGTCATGTCATGCGATGCCGCGCCGCACGAGCCTCCGCGAGCACGGGCGGCGAGCGGCGCTCGTCAGATCGACGCGGCGAGCGTCGTGCCCTGCACGATCGCGCGCTTCGCGTCGAGCTCCGCGGCGACGTGCGCCCCGCCGATCAGATGCACCGAGCAGCCGGCCGCGCGCAGGCCGTCGTACAGTTCGCGCCGCGGCTCCTGGCCCGCGCAGACGACGACGCTGTCGACGGCGAGCGTCTGCGGCTCTCCGTCGATCCGCACATGCAGCCCCGCGTCGTCGATCCGCTCGTACGACACGCCCGACGACATCGCGACGCGCCGCGCCTTCAGCGACGTCCGATGAATCCAGCCCGTCGTCTTGCCGAGCCCGTCGCCGACCTTCGACGCCTTGCGCTGCAGCAGATGCACGTTGCGCGGCACGGCCTCGACGTGCGGCGTGCGCACGCCGCCGCGCCCTTCGTAGCCGACGTCGATGCCCCATTCCGAATAGAACTTGGGCGGCGCGACGCTCGCGCTTTCGCCCGTCTGCGTCAAATACTCGCTGACGTCGAAGCCGATCCCGCCCGCGCCGATCACGGCGACGTTCGCGCCGACCGGGCTGCCGTCGCGCAGCACGTCGAGATAGCCGAGCACGTTCGCGCGATCGATGCCGTCGATGTCGGGCACGCGCGGCATGACGCCCGTCGCGAGCACGATTTCGTCGAAGCCGCCGCTCGCGAGCCCCGCGACGTCGACGCGCGTATTCAGATGCAGCTTCACGCCGCTCAATTCGATCTGCCGTTGAAAATAGCGCAGCGTCTCGTGGAATTCCTCCTTGCCGGGCACCTTCTTTGCGATGTTGAACTGTCCGCCGATCTCGGACGATGCTTCGAACAATTCGACGTCGTGCCCGCGCTCGGCTGCCGTGACCGCGAAGCTCAGCCCCGCCGGCCCCGCGCCGACGACCGCGATCCGCTTGCGCGTCGCGGCGGGCTCGATCACGAGCTCGGTCTCGTGGCACGCGCGCGGATTGACGAGGCACGACGTGATCTTGCCGCTGAAGATGTGGTCGAGACACGCCTGGTTGCAGCCGATGCAGGTGTTGATCTCGTCCGCGCGCCCCTCGCGCGCCTTGCGCACGAACTGCGAATCGGCGAGGAACGGCCGCGCCATCGACACCATGTCGCAATAGCCGTCGGCGAGCAGCTGCTCGGCAACGTCGGGCGTGTTGATCCGGTTCGTCGCGATAAGCGCAATGCCGACCTTGCCGACGAGCCGCTTCGTCACCCACGCATACGCGGCGCGCGGCACCTTCGTCGCGATCGTCGGGATGCGCGCTTCGTGCCAGCCGATCCCGGTGTTCAGGATCGTCGCGCCAGCCGCCTCGATCGCCTGCGCGAGCTGGATCACTTCGTCGAGCGTCGAGCCGCCTTCGACCAGATCGAGCATCGACAGCCGATAGATGATGATGAAGCGCGGCCCGACTCGCTCGCGCACGCGCCGCACGATCTCGACCGGAAAGCGAATGCGGTTCTCGTACGGGCCGCCCCATTCGTCGTCGCGATGGTTCGTGCACGCGGCGATGAACTCGTTGATCAGATAGCCCTCGGAGCCCATGATCTCGACGCCGTCGTAGCCCGCGTATTGCGCGAGCGCCGCACAGCGCGCGAAATCGTCGATCGTCGCTTCGACCTCGCTTGCCGACAGCGGATGCGGCGTGAACCTGTTGATCGGCGCCTTCAGCGCGCTCGGCGCGACAAGCGTCGGATGATATGCATAGCGGCCGAAATGCAAAATCTGCATCGCGATCTTGCCGTCGGCGTCGTGCACCGCGCGCGTGACGATCCGATGGTGCTCAGCCTCTTCTTCGGTCGTGAGCATCGAGCCGCCCGGCACCATCCGGCCCCGCTCGTTCGGTGCAATCCCGCCCGTGACGATGAGCCCGGCCTCGCCGCGCGCGCGCTCCGCGTAGAACGCGGCCATGCGCTCGAAGCCGTTTGGCGCTTCCTCGAGCCCGACGTGCATCGAGCCCATCAACACGCGATTTTTCAACGACGTGAAACCGAGCTCCAGCGGAGCTGTCAGGTGGGGATAGTGGGTCATCGGTCGCTCTTTTTTGCAACGGGTTGCATAAATATATCGACGTGCGCCTGCGAATGCAACGCGTTGCATAAAGTGGGCGCTCTAAACGGGCAGGCATCCCGCGATATGGCAAGATGCAAGAGTCTCCACCACCCGCTGCGCTCGATCGTCAATGTCCCTGCCTCACGCGCTGCTCACCTCCCTCGCCGAACGCCCGGGCTCCGGCTCCGAGCTGACGCGTCGCTTCGACCGCTCGATCGGCTACTTCTGGCACGCGACTCATCAGCAGATCTACCGCGAGCTTGCGCGGCTCGAGGATGAAGGCTGGGTCGAGTCGGCGCCCGTCGAGCAGGCGCGCGGGCGCAAGCGCGCGTACCGAATTCGGCCGGCAGGCCGCAAGGAGCTGAAGCGCTGGATCGCGCTGCACGACGATCCTAAGCCGCTGCGAGACGAGCTGATGATCCGGCTGCGCGCGGAGGCGGTCGTCGGGCCGACCGGGCTCGCCGACGAAATCAGGCGGCGGCTCGAACTGCATCGGCAAAAGCTCGCGGCCTATCGCGAGATCGAGGCGCGCGATTTCGCGCACGACATGGACACGAAGGATCGGCGCTTGCAGCATCTCGTGCTGCACGCGGGGATCATGCAGGAGAGCCTGAGCGTCGAGCTGATGCAGCATGCGCTGGACATTCTGTCGATGCCGGACGAGAAGTCGAAGCGGCGAAGCACGTGACGTCGTGCACGCATGCGAGCCGACGCATGCACACGCGATCATGCAAGCCGCGAGCTCCTGCGGCAGAGAATCGATCGAAGACCTTTGACGGCGATCCACGCATGCGCGCGCCGCAACGGTTACAGTGCGGCGAGCGCACTTCACGAAGACCGCCGGCAGACATCAGAGCACGCTTCACGCATGCACGAGCAGTCGCGCATGCACGCTCGAATGCTCGAATGCCCGAATGCGACGAGGAACCACCACATGAAATCGATCTCCTGGAATACGCCGTCCGTCCGCCACGAGTTGGCCGCGCTCAGGCAAGCCGCGCCGTTCGTCTACGGACTCACGAACTACGTCGCGGCAAATCTCAGCGCCAACGTATTGCTCGCCGTCGGCGCGGCGCCCGCGATCGGCGCGGCGGCCGACTGGCCCGCCCGCTTCGGCGCCAGCGCCGGCGCGCTTTGGATCAACACCGCCGCACTGATGAGCAGCGGCGCCGACTCGCTGCGAGCGGCCGCGCGCGCCGCCGCCGAAGCGGGCACGCGCTGGGTGCTCGATCCGGTCGCGGTCGGCGCGGGCGCGCCCGAATACGACGCGATCGTGCGCGATCTGCTCGCGTTCAAGCCGACCGTGATCCGCGGCAACGCGAGCGAGCTGATCGCGCTCGCGGGCGGCGCCGCCGCCGGCAAAGGCGTCGACACGACTGCGAGCTCGGAAAACGCGCTCGCGTTCATTGGCGATCTCGCGCGGCGCAGCGGCGCGATCGTCGCGGTGAGCGGGCCGACCGACTACGTGACGGACGGCGTCGACACGCTCGCGATCGCAGGCGGCGACGCGCGCTTGACGCGCGTGACGGGAGCCGGATGCGCACTCGGCGCGTTGATCGCGGCGCTCGTTGCGCAACGCGGCGCGCCGCTGCTCGCGACGGGGGCGGCGCATGCGATCTACGCGATTGCCGCGGAGCGCGCGGCGGATGCGCGCGGCACCGCTTCGTTCGCCGTCCGGTTCGTCGACGAATTGTCGTTGCTCGCGCCGGCCGAATAAGCGTTTGAAACGATTTGCTTGACGAGACGCGCGCCGTTCACGCGTCTCGCGCACGGCCGTCTCGTTCGCCTTTTTCTCCGTCGCATCCGAAGCACGCCGCAATATCCATGGGGCCGCGATCGAATTCTCGAATCGGCACCTGCCGCCAGCCTGCCTCTTCATTGCCCATGTTTTAAAACGTTCGAATTTTTATCACCCAGCACCGAATATCGGATGCGATCGCCAATCAGAAAATATTTAATAATTTCGCCGATTTGCATATCCCGAAACGGTGCCGGCGCTTGTACTGCGCGCCTGACGCTTGAGCAGACACAACATCCGGAATGCAATGCCGCTTGAATTGCGCCATTGCATACGATGCGGAAATAAAACGAGCTCCGTCAGTAAAACAACGCATCACTCCCCACTCCGACTTTCCAATCTGAAATTAGATCTATCAATCTATTTGTAAACTATTTTGCAGCACATTTATGTATTTGTAATATAAACGATAGAAAGTGGAAAGAGAGACAGGCGGAGACGGCGCCCGATAATAAGCATTATCGAAACACTTGGGCGAAAACCGTGTGCAATCCACGTTCCGAGGGCCGATTATGTTGACTTTGACTTCCAGCATTTCTACGCAATCGCTTCGTCAACCGTTCGACAGCACGTTGCCGCTGACCGACGTGACGCTGTCTGTCCACTCTCCCAGCACGATGACCGACGACGAGATCTCCGACATGATCGGAACCTTCAATCGTTACGGCTTCGTGATCCTCGACTGCGAGTCGTCGGAAAGGGAGAACCTGCTCGCGCTCAAGCCGCTGCTCGGCAACGCCGCGCCGCATAAGCGCGCGGATGCCGACGGCGTCGTCCCCATCAACGCGTTCAAGCCGGTCGCCGGACACATCGACTCGTCGCACGAAGCGCATCTGCCGCATACGGACGGCGCGTTCTCGGACGCGCCCGAGCGGATCATCACGCTGCAATGCGTGAGACCGGCGCAGGAAGGCGGTCTGTCGACGCTGTCGAGCGCGAAGGCCGCGTATCGTCACATCGTCGAGCACTACGGCGACGTCGCGCCGCTCGTGCGCGCCGATGCATTGACGATCGAGCGCACGACGCAGAAGAGCACGGCGGCCGTGTTCAAGCCGGAAGACGACGGCTGGTCGATCAAGTTCCGGATGAACGACGGCGCCGCCACCGCAACGCCCGCGCCCGCCGCCGCCGACATGTACGACAGCCTCGCGCGCTTCCTGACCGATCCGGACAATGTGCTGCTGTTTTCGCTCGAGCCCGGGCAGATCCTGATCGGCGACAACACTGCGGTCACGCATGGACGCACCAGCTATCCGCAGGACCAGCGCCGCAACATGCGCCGTCTGAATTTCGACGGCCGCGGCGCGCTCGAACGCGAGTTCGTCTTCGGCTTCGGCGAAGACTGATCCGGCTTCGCCCGCGCCGCGTCACCGAGCGCCGCGCGCCGGCCGCCGTGCGACGGCCGCCGTGCGACGGCCGCCGTGTGACGGCCGCCGCGATTGCGTCGCGCGGCCGGCGCGCACTACGCCGCATCGGCGGCCCACGCCGCCGTCTCCTTGAGATCGTCTGAATGCAAAACGATTTTTCGCTGGTCGTCTTTCCGATCTTCGTGTGCTCGCTGATCGGCCTGCTGTGGGTCAAGCTCAAGCTGCCGATGAACGCCGCGTGCCTGAGCGCGCTCGTGTCGAACATCGGCATTCCTTGCCTGCTGCTGTCGTCGCTCGATCGGCCGAACCTGACGGCGCGCGTGCTCGTCCATACGTTCGCCGCGGGAGCCGTCGCGCTCGTGTGCTTCGCGGCGCTCGGCGCGCTCTTCCTGCGCGTGCTGCAGCTGCCGCTGCGGCAATACCTGCCGTCGCTGATGCTGCCCAATACGTCGAATCTCGGCTTGCCCGTCGCGCTTTTCGCGTTCGGCGAGCCGGGTCTGCTGTATGCGGTCGCTTTCTCCGCGCTCGTGCAGATCGGCCATTTCACGATCGGCGTCTGGCTGTTGTCCGGTCATGCATCGTGGAAATCGATCGCGGCGAGCCCGACGATCTGGGCGGTCGTCGTCGCGCTCTTCATGACGTTGAACGGCCTGCACCTGCCCGCGCCGCTCGCGGCGGCCTCGACGCAGCTCGGCAACATGGCGCCGCCGCTGATGCTGCTGATGCTCGGCGCGTCGCTCGCGAACATCCGGCTCGCCGGCTTGCACCGGGTCGCGGTGCTCGCGGTCGTGCGCGTCGCGGGCGGACTCGGCGTCGGGCTCGGGCTCGCGTACCTGCTCGGATTGCCGAGCGTCGCGGCGGGCGCGTTCGTCGTTCAATGCACGATGCCCGTCGCGGTGCTGAGCCACCTGATCGCACAACAGTACGACGGCCCGACCGAAGACATCGCGGGCATGATCCTCGTGTCGACCGGGCTCGCGCTCGCCGGGCTGCCGTTGATGCTGGCTTCGACGAAACTGGTTGTCGGTTAGGCGGAGGAGTTCGGTTTCCGGTTTCCGGTTTCCGGTTTCCGGTTTCCGGTTTCCGGTTTCCGGTTTCCGACTTCCGACTTCCGACTTCCGACTTCCGACTTCCGACTTCCGACTTCCGACTTCCGACTTCCGACTTCCGACTTCCGACTTCCGACTGTCGGCTTTCGGCTTTCGGCTTTCGGCTTTCGGCTTTCGGCTTTCGGCTTTCGGCTTTCGGCTTTCGGCTTTCGGCTTTCGGCTTTCGGCTTTCGGCTTTCGACTGTCGCGCGCACGCCGACGCCGCACATGCGCCATTCCGCCGTGCTCGAAAAGATTGATTTCGCTCAACGAATACCGGGACCGTTGCCGCAGAATGACCAGACAGTGGGTCTGTCCAGCACGTTGATGGAGTCGCCGATGTCCACCGATACCTCGAACCACGCCCCGTTATCGCTGCCCGAACGCATTCTCGTCGCGATCGATGCGTCGAAGGCATCGCTGCGCGCGCTCGCCTATCTGAAGCTCGTGGTGCCCGCCGGCGCGACCGTGCGCTTCGTCAGCGTCGTCGACACGCCGCGCGCGTACACGCTGCCGCACACGTTCGCGCCGTCCGAATTCGCGGCGGCGCACGTCGAGCTCGTCAACGATGCGTCGAATGCGCTCGACGACGCAACCCATGCGTTCGGCCGCGCCGACGTCATCACCGAAACGGCGATCGTCGATCTTGCGAAGAAAGGCGGCGACGTCGTCGACGCCCTCCTCGACGAAACGCGTGACTGGAGTGCCGATCTTCTCGTCGTCGGCTCGCGCCAGTACCAAGGGCTGCTGCGCTGGGTCGACCGCAGTGTGTCCGAGCCGCTGCTCGCGAAGACGGATTGCGCGATCCTCCTCGTGCCGCCCGGCATCGAGACCGCCGAGCATGCGCCGAAGCGCATCATGCTCGCAACCGACGGCAGCCCGATCGCCGCACACGCATTGCGGTACGGCGCGCAATTCGCGACGTCCGACACGCATTTGCGCGCGATCTACGTGATCGACCGCGCGGTGCGGCTCACCGATTTCGTGCCGATCCATGTGCTCGAAGACGCGTTCGTCGAGGAAGGCGAAAAGGCGCTGGCGGTGGCGCGTCAGTTGCTCGACGAAGCGCCGGGCCAGTCGAGCACCGCGGTCGTCAGCACCGACCGCACGAGCGACGACGTCGCGCACACGATCGTCCGCGAAGCCGACCGCTGGCCCGCCGACCTGCTCGTGATGGGCACGCACGGCAGACGCGGCGTGTCGCGCTGGCTGCTCGGCAGCGTTGCGTTGCGCGTCGCGCGGCTCACGCAGATTCCGCTGCTGCTCGTGCACGCGCCGGCTGCCTGAGGCGCGAAAGCGGCCGCTGCGGCATGCAAGCGGCTCATTGTTTTGCTTTGCGCACGTTTGGGCAAACGCGGTGGCGCGAGCATTTGGATGCTCGTTTCGGCTTCGGTTTCGGCTTCGACGCGAAGTCGGCTCGCGATCCGGCGTTGCTCAAACGGGATTCGCCAGTGTCGATTACGGCGAAGCGATTCGCCTCTCCAAAGCACCGCGCCCATCGCGGCCGCGCTTTCTCCGCGTCGCCGTCATCCGGAAACGAGAGGTATCCGCACGCGGCGCTCCGTCCCCGTCGCCTTCCGCGTATTTGATCGAGCACTGGCGCTGTCGCTCGCGGTTCTTACATGCGGCTACCAGCATTGTCCGGAATCCCGAGTCGGCGAAACAGCCACATCGGCAAAACGCGGTAGCCGTTCGCCGCCGCTCGCTTCGTTCATTCGCCGGCTCACGCGCGCCGCTACGTACCCGAGCGAGGCTTGTCCGCGCCGTCCGTCTTTTCATCGAGCAGCACGGCCAACCCGCCCGGCCCGAGCTTGCTCACGCTGACCCAGAAGGGGCCGCCGCCCGGCGTCTCGCCCGTCGGCACGATCGGCACCTTGTAGTAACGGTTCAGCATCATCAGGAACGCGAGCGCGTAGCCGCGCCGCCGCTCCGACGGCGCGATCTCGAGGCTATGCACGTACAGTCGGTCGGTCAACCGCGAAAGGCCATATATCGCTTCGCCGACTCGCGCGCCTTCCGCATTGCGGATGACTACCGCCCATTTCGCATGCGCCGCAGGCTCGATCTCCACTTCGGCCGCCTTCGTCTCGATCTTGATCGACGGCAGGCGGCGCAGCTTGCGCCAGGCTCGGAAACTCCGCAGTAATCCCATCGACTTCGTGCCTTTCTATTCCGTTGCTCGCTCGGCCGAAATTGGCTTTGACAGTGAGTTTTCGCGTCTTTCGGGAAACTGGCTGGCGTACGGACTAGGTACAGCTTCGAGCAGGCGCGGCAACTTATTGTATTTTTCGATCCAGCAAGAGTGCGATAAAAAGTGCCTGATTGGAAATCAGCAAAAGACGAGAGCGGCGTAGGATTCTGCGCAGCAGATGTAGGAATTCCCCTACGTAAAAAATGGATATGTTCGCGGGCCGCGCGTGCGTTCGCGCCTGGCGCGGCAACGCACCGATCGTACGGTTTGAATGTGTCTCGATGTGGGGAGGAATCCGCAGGTTCGTGCGCGCGATTCGCGTTGCAACGCGACGCCACGGCCGCCGGCATAAACTCCGCCGCCGCCTTTCCCGGCCAGGAACCGGGGAGCGTCGGCGCTACGTTGGAATCAACGCCCGCCCGTGCGCGTATGCGCGAGCGCGCCGCGAATCCCGCGCAACAGATCGATCGGCCGCGGCGGACAGCCCGGAATCGTCAGATCGACCGGCACGAGTTTCTCGAGCGGCCCGCACACCGCGTAGCTGTCCGCGAACACGCCGCCCGTGCATGCGCAATCGCCCGCCGCGACGACGAGCTTCGGCGCGGGCGTCGCGTCGTACGCGAGACGCACGGCGTCCCGCATGTTGAGCGTCAGCGGCCCGGTGATCAGCAGCATGTCCGCATGCCGCGGGCTCGCGACGAACTTGATCCCCAGCCCCTCGATGTTGTAGTACGGATTGCCGAGCGCATGCAGTTCGAGCTCGCAGCCGTTGCACGAGCCGGCGTCGATCGCGCGAATGCACAGCGCGCGCCCGAGGATGTCGAGGATGTCCTGCTGGAGGGGCTGCGCATCGCGCTGCCACGCGTCCTCGCCGGGCGGCGCGGGCTCGCCCGGCCGTCCGGTGCGTGCGATCTGTCTGATGAGCTGCCACATTACAGGTCGTGCCCCGCGTAGTTCAAGTTGAACGACTTGTTGATCAACGGAAAGTCGGGAACGATGTTGCCGATGATCGCATGTTCGAGCGCCGGCCAGTTGTGCCACGACGGATCGTGGCAATGGCAGCGCTCAACGTCGCCGCGCGCGCCGAGTTCGAGCGCGACGAGCACCGGGCCGCGCCAGCCTTCGATCCAGCCGACGCCGCGCCGCGCATCGTCCGCGCCGCGTCCCGCCACTCGCGTATCACCCGAGCCGCTCGGCGCGTCCGCAACGGATGCAACCGACGCGGCAATCCCGTCGCCCGGCAGATCGGCAAGCAGCGCGCGTATCGCCCGCATCGATTCGTACGTCTCCGCAAAACGCACCGCGACCCGCGCGGCGACGTCGCCGCGCTCGTCGCTGACGACGTCGACAGGGACCGCATCGTACGGCGCGAGCCGGTGGTCGACGCGCACGTCGCGCGCCCGCCCGCTCGCGCGCGCGGCGAGCCCGCAGACGCCGAAATGCGCGGCCGTCTGCGCGGTGAGCCGCCCCGTGCCCGCGAAGCGGTCCTGCAGGCCGGACTGATCGTCGTAGATCGTCTGCATGGCGCGCACCTCGGCCTCGATCCGGCCGCACTGCGCGGCGATCGCCGCGGCATCGTCCGCCGTGATGTCCCGCTCGACGCCGCCGGGCACGATTCGATCCATCAGAGAGCGATGCCCGAAGATCCCGTCGTTCAGACGCAGCCAGTCCTCCTTGAGCCGCGAGAACTGCGCGAGGCCGACCGCGAAGCCCGCGTCGTTGCCGAGCGCGCCGAGATCGCCGAGATGATTCGCGACGCGCTCGCGCTCGAGCAGCAGCGCGCGCAGCCGCAGCGCGCGGTCCGGCACACGGACCTTCATCGCCTGTTCGAGCGCCATGCAATACGCCCACGTGAACGCGACCGTCGAATCGCCGGCGATGCGCGCGGCGAGCCGGCTGCCCGCAAGCGCATCCGCGCGCTCGAACAGCCGCTCGACGCCGCGATGCGCGTAGCCGAGCCGTTCCTCGAGCCGCAGTACCTTCTCGCCGACGACCGAGAAGCGGAAATGGCCGGGCTCGATCACGCCCGCGTGAATCGGTCCGACCGCGATCTCATGCACGCCGTCGCCCACGACCGGCACGAACGGATAGTCGGCCGCCGCGCCGTCGAAGCGCGCCTGGCCCGTCACGTTCTTGCGCAGCGGATAGTAATCGCGCGGCCATGCGCCGTGATCTAGCCATGGCCGCGTATCGCCCGCGCCGCGCGCGCGCAGCCCGACGAGGTCGAAGACGGCGCGCTGCATCCGCGCGGCGCTCGCGAAAAGCGTCGACAGATCCGGGTAATCTCCCGCTTCGTCCGTCGCCGGCTCGACCGGCAGCCGCAGCCACAGCAGGCCGTCGTCCAGCTCATACGCGGCGCACATCTCGAAGCGGCCCGCGACGGGCTCGCCGCCCCATAGCGTGACGAGCCGCCCGCCCGCTTCGCGGATCGTCGCGGCGGCGCGCGTCCACGCGTCGGCGTCGATCGATGCGAACACGACGCGCGGCTGCCCCGCCGCGCTCGCCAAGCGCGTTTGGCCGGGAATGTGGAACGATTCGATTCGCATCGCCTACCCCGCGATCATCGCCGCCGCCTGCCGATACCAGGTCGCGAGATACGGCGGCACGTAGAGCCCGAGCATCAAGCCGAGGCCGAGATGCACGAATACCGGCAACAGCGCCGGCGGATGCTCGAGCGTCGCGACGTTCGGTTCGCCGAACACCATCCGCTGCACGCGCATGAAGATCGCCGCGAACGCCGCCGCGAGCGCGACGAGCAGGAACGGCGCGCTCCACGGCAGCTTCGCGATCGCCGTCGTCAGGATCAGGAATTCGCTCGCGAACACGCCGAACGGCGGCATGCCGAGGATCGCGAGCGCGCCCAACATCATGCCCCAGCCGACCGTGGGGCTCACCTGCAAGAGCCCCTGAATGCCGTCGATCGCCTGCGTGCGCGCTTTCTGCGCCGCGTGCCCGACCGTGAAGAAAATCGCCGACTTGACGAGCGAATGGACCGTCATGTGCAGCAGCCCGGCGAACGTCGCGACCGGGCCGCCCAAGCCGAACGCGAACGTCATCAGCCCCATGTGCTCGATCGACGAATACGAGAACAACCGCTTCACGTCCTTCTGCCGGAACAGCGAAAACGATGCGACGAGCACCGACACGAGCCCGAAGCCGACGAGCAGATGGCCGGGCAGCCCGTTGCCGAGCGCGCCGTCGGCGAGCACCTTGCAGCGCAGCACCGCGTACAGCGCGACGTTCAGCAACAGCCCGGACAGCACCGCCGAGATCGGCGTCGGGCCTTCGGCGTGCGCGTCGGGCAGCCAGCTGTGCATCGGCACGAGCCCGACCTTGGTTCCGTAGCCGACGAGCAGGAACACGAACGCGATCGACACGATCGTCGGATCGAGCTGCGTCTTGACGGCATTCAGGCTCGTCCACAACAGCGCGTCGCCGTCGGCGAGCCGCCGGCCCGCCGCGAGATACAGCAGGATCGTGCCGAACAGCGCCTGCGCGATGCCGACGCCGCACAGAATGAAGTACTTCCACGCGGCTTCGAGGCTCGCCGCGGTCCGGTAGACGCTGACGAGCAGCACCGTCGCGAGCGTCGCCGCCTCCATCGCGACCCACAGCACGCCGACGTTGTTCGTCAGCAGCGCGAGCAGCATCGCGAAGATGAACAGCTGGTACATGCAGTGATAGAGCCGCATCCGCCCGTCGCTCATCTTGCCGCGGTCCTGCTCGATGCGCATGTACGGATTCGAGAACAGCGACGTCGTCCAGCCGACGAACGCCGTCAGCGTGACGAGGAACACGTTGAACGGATCGACGAAGAACAGCTCGCCCAGCGCGAACATCGGCCCGTGCGCGACCGTGCGGGCGGCGAGCAGCAGCGCCGCCGCGCACGTGAGGAAACTGAAGCCCGCGTTTAGCGCGCGCGCGACGTGCTGCCGCCGCACGAACGCAAGGCACCCGCCCGCGACGAGCGGAATGCCGAGCGACGCCAGCAGCAGATAGACGTCAATCATCTTTCAGTTTCTCGAGATGGTGTATGTCGAGGCTGTCGAACTGCTCGCGAATCTGGAACATGAACACGCCGAGGATCAGGATCCCGACGAGCACGTCGAGCCCGATCCCGAGCTCGACGATCATCGGCATTCCGTTCGTCGCCGCCGCGGCCGCGAAGAACAGACCGTTTTCCATCGACAGGAAGCCGATCACCTGCGGAATCGCCTTCGCGCGCGTGATCATCATCATGAACGACAGCAGCACGCACGCGAGCGCGATGCCGAGCGTGCCGCGCGCGGCCGATTCGGCGAGCCGGCTGATCGGCGCCGCGACGTTGAACGCGACGATCACGAGCGCGATGCCGGCGACGAGCGTCGTCGGGATGTTGAGGAGCGGCTCGACATCGGCCTTCACGTTCAGCCGCTGCACGAGCCGGTAGAGGATCCACGGGATCAGCCCGACCTTCAGCAGCAGCGTGAGCGCGGCGGACACGTACAGGTGCGTGTCCGCGGTCACGAAGCCCAGGATCAGGTTCGCCGACACGAGCGCGACGCCCTGCAGCGTATACAGATGGATCAGCGACAGGATTCGCCGCTGGCTCAGCATCGCGAACGACAGCAACAGCAGGATCGCCGCGAGGAAATTGATGAGCTGGGTCGCGTAGCCGTGCATCTATGCCCCCAGCAGGAAATGGACGAGCATGCCGATCACCGCGAGCAGGAACGCGGTCGCGAGGAATTCGGGCACGCGAAAGAGGCGCATCTTCGCGTTCGTCGTCTCGACGACCGCAAGCGCCGCGCCGCCGACGAAAAGCTTCACGAAGAGCGCCGGCAGCGCGAACAGCAGCGCGAGCGGATTGCCCGCCTCGGCGATCCCCCACGGCATGAAGAGCGCGAGGCCAATGCACGAATACGCGAAGAGCTTGAGGCTCGCCGCCCATTCCATCAGCGCGAGATGGCGGCCCGAATATTCGAGGATCAGCGCCTCGTGGATCATCGTCAGCTCGAGGTGCGTCGCCGGGTTGTCGACCGGCAGCCGCGCGTTTTCCGCGAGCGACACGAGCGTAAACGCGATCCCCGCGAACGCGAGGCTCGGATAGATCACGAGCTCGCGATGGCCGAGCGTCGCGACGATGCTCGTCAGGAGCGTCGACTGCGTGATCAGCGACGCCGAGAACAGCACCATCAGCAGCGCCGGCTCCGCGAGAAAGCCGATCAGCATCTCGCGGCGCGCGCCGAGCGTGCCGAACGCGGTGCCGATATCCATCGCCGCGAGCGACAGCGCGACGCGCGCGAGCGCGAACAGGCCGACGAGCGCGATCGCGTCGGCGGCGGGCGAGAACGGCAGTTCGGTCGACAGCGTCGGCACGATCGCGCACGCGAGCGTCATCGCCGCCCACACGACGTAAGGCGCGCCGCGAAACAGCGGGCTCGCATGCTCCGCGACGACCGATTCCTTGTTGAACAGCTTGTGCAGCATCCGGTACGGCTGCCAGATGCTCGGCGCGCGGCGGTTCTGCAGCCACGCGCGGCACTGGTTGACCCAACCCGTCAACAGCGGCGCGGCCGCGAGCGCGACGAGAATCTCGAGCGTCTGCGACAGGATGCCGGAGCCGGTCACCATCGTCTCACCACCGTCAGGAGAACGATCAGCACGACGAAGCTGTACGTCAGATAGATCGCGATGCGGCCCGTCTGCAGCAGCCCGACGAGCGCCGCGACACGGTTCACGAGCGCGGCGATCGGCTCGTAGAGCAGATGCCACGTGCGGTCCGCGACGCTCATCCGGTATTCCGGGCGCCCGTCGTACGGCGACGGCAGCCGCCGCTCGATCCGGAAGAACGGCGTGAAGATCTCACGGATCGGCTGGCCGAAACCTTCGGCCGTATCCTGCATCCGCGCGGTCACGAACGGATGGCCGCACGACCACGGCGCCGAGCGCCGCAGACGCCCGTGATAAAAGCGCCGCACGAGCAGCCACGCGAGCGCGCAGCACGCGAGGAAGAACAGCATGAAGAGCGCCGGCATGTAACTCGCGCGCGCGGTGGACACGGGCGCGAACAGCAGCCAGCCATGGTTGACGCCGCCGATGCCCGCGCCGATCAGCGAGCGCGTCACCGCGTCGAGCACCTTCACGTACTGGACGGGCGCGAGGCCGAGCAGCACGCTCGCCGCCGCGAACCAGCAGAACGCGACGCGCTCCCACGGACTCGCGTCGCGCGCGCGCGCGAGCTTCGCCTCGCGCGGCTGGCCGAGGAAGACGATGCCGAAGAACTTGACCATCGTGTAGCCGGCGAGCGCCGCGGTCAGCGCGACGAGCGCGGCGACGAGCGGCACCGTCATCCCGAGCACCGAATCGGGCAGACCCGGCGTGAAGAGGAAGCTTTGCACGAGCAGCCACTCCGACACGAAGCCGCTCGACGGCGGCAGCCCCGCGCTCGCGGCGACGGCGGCGAGCATCGCCCACGCGGTCCACGGCATGAAGCGGATCAGGCCGCCGAGCCGCCCGAGATTGCGCTCGCCCGTCGCGTGCAGCACCGCGCCCGTGCCGAGGAACAGCAGGCTCTTGAAGCACGCGTGCGCGACGATCTGATACAGGAGCGCCGTCAGCGACAGCGCGGCGAGCGCGGGCAGACGGTAGCCGAGGAACAGGATCGTGAGACCGAGGCTCACGCACATCAGGCCGATATTGTCGATCGACGAGTACGCGAGCAGCCGCTTCATGTCGGTCTGGATCGTGCTGAACACGACGCCGAGCAGCGCGCTGAAGAGGCCGAGCGCGAGCATCAGCACGCCCCACCATGCAACCTGCACGTGCAGCAGATCGAGGACCGTCCGCAGTATCCCGTACAGGCCGACCTTCAGCACGAAGCCGCTCAGCAGCGCGGACACGGGCGACGGCGCGGCCGGATGCGCGGCCGGCAGCCACACGTGCAGCGGGAAGATGCCCGCCTTCGCGCCGAAGCCGACGAGCGCGAGCACGAACGCGGCCGACGCCGCAAGCCCGTCGAGATGCTGGACGCGCATGCTCGCGAACGTGTAGTCGCCCGTGCCCGCCTGCAGCAGCCCGAAGCACAGCAGGAGCGCGAGCGCGCCGACGTGCGAGATCAGGAAGTACAGGAACGCGGCGCGGCGGATCTCGGCGATCCGGTGGTTCGTCATCACGAGGAAGGTTGCCGACAGCGTCAGCGTCTCCCACGCGACCATGAAGCAATAGGCGTCGTCCGCGACGAGCAGCAGCACCATGCTCGCAACGCAGACGTGGTATTCGAAGCAGATGAGGCCGGGCGCCGTGCCCTCGCCCTTGCGGAAATAGCCGGACGAGAATGCGCCGACGCCCGCCGTCACCACGCCGAGCACGAACAGGAAATAGGACGACAGCGCATCGATGCGCAGATGGAACGGCAGATCGGGCAGGCCGAGCGGCACCACGACGGCGGACGGCGCGGCGAACACGCCGGCGAAGCCGACGCCCGCCAGCGCGAGTCCGGCGAGCGCGCCGAGCGGAAAGAGCCCGTGTGCGACCACGCCGGTGCGGCGCAGGTTCGCGAGTCCGGCGCAGCCGAGCACGAGCCACGCGACAGCGACGAGCAGCACGCATCGGAGAAGCAGGCCCTGTTCCATGTTGTCTGACTCGCGGATCGACTAGCGTCGCGCCAACGGACGTGCGGACGAGTATGGCGAAGCGCCGCGCGCCGTGCAAGCGGCGAAAAGCCGCGCGCATGCGGCGCCGCAGCGTGCGCGACGCGCGCTCGGGCTGCGCGTCTCCTCTTTCTCCTCTTCGATTCGGTGCGTCGAGCCGGGCGTCATCGCAGGACCATCTCGTTACAAGAGTATGATAATGGCGTTATCATCCTAGCACCATTGTCGATCTGTCACCATACGCGCCGATACGCATCGCCTCGCTCCCCGGTACGCCTCGCGTCGCGGCTGTTCGGCGCCCGAATACGCCCGTCCCCGGATAGGTGAGCAGAACGCGCTGGACCATCCGCCGCCACGCCATGCCAGTCGTCTACTTTCGCAGTCTCGCCGGAAAGGACCGCAATCTCGACGCCAACCGGCACCTCGGCTTTTCCCTCGCGTTCGTCGCGGGCGCCGCGAACGCCGGCGGCCTCCTTGCCGTCAAGCAGTACACGTCGCACATGAGCGGGATCGTGTCGGCGATCGCCGATCAGGCGGCGCTCGGCAACGTCGTGCTCGTGTTCGCGGGAATCGCGTCGCTCGTGTCGTTCCTGCTCGGCGCCGCGTCTTCGGCCGTGCTCGTCAACTGGGGGCGGCGCAAGCGGCTGCACAGCCGCTACGCGTTCCCGCTGCTGCTCGAGGCCTTCCTGCTGCTGTGCTTCGGCCTGCTCGGCAGCCATCTCGCGCTCTGGCGGACGTTCTTCGTGCCCGTCACCGTCGTCCTGCTGTGCTTCATCATGGGCCTGCAGAACGCGATCATCACGAAGCTCTCGAACGCCGAGATCCGCACGACGCACATGACGGGCATCGTCACCGATCTCGGCATCGAGCTCGGCAAGCTGTTTTACTGGAATTCGACGCAAGCCGAGCCCGGCGAGCCCGATGTGTACGCGAACCGGCAGAAGCTGCGCGTGCTCGGCGCGATGCTGGCGATGTTCTTCGCGGGCGGCCTCGCGGGCGCGCTCGGCTTCAAGCATGTCGGCTATTCGGTGACGATCCCGCTCGCCGGCCTCCTCGTCGTGCTGGCCGGCGTGCCGATGCTCGACGATCTGCGCGAATGGGCGAGCCGGCCGGGCGACGGGCCCGCGCATTGATGGTGCGCGGGAGCGCGGCGGCGCCCGCCCGCGTCGATCCGCGCGCGTAGATGGGCGGCGGTTGCCGGCGCGGACTCGGGCGGGGTTGCCTGGCTCGGCACGGCACGATCATGGGCCGGCGGCTTGCGCGCTCCGCCCGAACGACAGGTTCGCGTTCCGGGTCCGGCATCCCGGACCCGAAGGCGAGAGCAAGTTCCGAATACCGGCGCTTGCCGCCACCCGGCCGGTCGCGAGCCCACGCCCACGCCCACGCCCACGCCCACGCCGGCAGCAGTGTCGCGCAGGCCGCGACGGCCGGTTACAATTTCACACTGAAAGCCGCCCGTCAGGTGCCGGAGTGCGCGCCGCCTCCCTTCCGGCACCTAGGCCAGCCTCGTCCGGCACATTCGCCCACTTTCCGATCACGCACATATCATGCTAATGTTATGTGCATATACATCCCTTGACACGAAAATGATCGATCGCGCGCCGGCCCCGTCCGGCGATTGGCTCAACTGCACGCGCCGCCCGATGCGCGGCCCGTCCCGGATGCACGCATGTTCGACATGCATGTAGCGCTCCTGGCGCACGACTACGCGCGTCGCGAGCCGCGGGACGTGATGGGCGCGCAGGGGCTCGTGATCGTCGGCGTCGGCCGGAGCGGCGAGCGCGGCTTCCAGATGCTGTACCGCTTCGCGGACGCCTGCGAGCGCCTCGAAGCGCTCGGCACGAACGTCATCTTCGTCTACCCGAAGGAATCGGCGCGCCACGTGCTGGATCGAATCTCGGTCTCGAGCGCGCGGATCCGGCAGCGCCCCTGCCTCTTCCTCGACGACGACGGGCACTTCTTCCGGCGGCCGTGCCCGCCCCGGTCGCTCCTCCTCATGCATCTGAACCGCGACATGAAGCCGCTCGACACGGCGAAGATCGTCCTGCAGGATGACGCGTGGGATGGCGAACTGCTCGCGTTCCTCGCCCGTGCGCAGGCTCGCGTCATGCACTGAGCAGGCACGCGCGAAAGCCGGATGGAACGGCCGGCGCGCGATGAATTACTTGAAGGAATCCGGGTGGCACAAGCATTGATCAAGATCGGCCTGAAATGGCGGCGCTACGACGCCGCGCTCGCCGGTCAGGCGCTCGCCGGCACGGCCTGCCGCTTTCAGAGCGATATCGTCGTCGTCGCGAACGGCCGCCGCGCGAACGCGAAGGACGTGATGTCCGTCGTCGCGCTGCGCGCAAAGTGCGGCACGCAGGTGCAAATCCTGTCGAGCGGCCCCGACGAGGACGACGCGCTCGATTCGCTCGCTTCGTTGCTGACCGCGAGCCGATGAGCGGAAATCGGCCGATGCGACCACGTTTTCCCGGCATGTCCGCGAACGCGTCCGAGCCGCTGTCCGCCCCGCACCGCTGCGGGCGCGCGAACTCGCCGGTCGTGATCGAAACGCCGCACCTCGTGTCGCTGTGCTTCGACGACCGCGGCATGCAAAGCTGCATGTACGTCGACAGTCCGGACATGCTCGCGCTCGGCTACACGCGCACGGTGATGGGCTTTCTGCTGCTGCATCCCGAGCCGCGCCGGATCGCGATGATCGGCCTGGGCGGCGGCTCGCTCGCGAAGTATTGCCACCGGCACCTGCCCGATGCGCGAATCACGACGGTCGAAATCAATCCGGACGTGATCGCGCTGCGCGACCGGTTCCTGATTCCGCCCGACGACGCGCGCTTCGCGATCCTGTGCGCCGACGGCGCCCGCTACGTCGCGTCCGGCGATGCATCCGCCGACGTACTGATCGTCGACGGCTTCGACGCCGCCGGCCTGCCGCACGAACTCGGCAACCGGCAATTCTATGCCGACTGCCATCGTCATCTCGCGGAAGGCGGCGTGCTCGTCGTCAACCTGCTGACCGACGATCCGCGCGTCGCCGACTGCCTCGCCGCGCTGCGCGACGTGTTCGGCGCGTCGGCGACGCTCGCGCCCGCCGAGGACAGCGCGCTCAATCTGATCGGCTTCGCGTGGAAAGGCGACGCGCCGCTGCCGCCGCTCGAGACGATGATCGAGCGCGCGAACGCGATGGCGGATCGGCACAGCGTCGATCTCGTCGAGGCGGCGGTGCGCATCGAACTGGGCGTGAGCTACGACTGGAGCCGGTTCGGCGAACCGGTCGAGGCTTGATCCGCGGCGCGCGAAGCCGCGCCGGAAATGAGGGAACGGACGAAAAATCGTCCGGGAATCGGCATGTATTATAATTTGATTAACATACTCGCCACTGTATCCCGCCATGGAAACGAAAAGCGCTCGTCTGACCGTCCTGATCGACCCTTTCAAGAAGAAGGCGTTCGAGCAGTTGTGCGCCGCGCAGGATCTGACGCCGTCGCAAGTCGTGCGTCAGATGATTCGCGACTATCTCGAGCAGCACGGCGTGAGCTACAAGACGCGCAGTCCGGTTGCCGTCCGCGGCGCCGCGAAGCCGCAGCCGCGCCGCAAGACCGTTGCCTGATTCATGGGCGCGTGCGCGCCCGCGTCGTACGAAAGCCGCAATGATACCTTGCGATGTCTGTCAGCCGCTCCTCGCCGAGCGGCATCCCGCGAGCGGCGTCCCGCTCGTCGCCGTCGGCAAGCCGACCAGGCTGCGGCCGCTGCTGCGCAAGCCGGTCGAGATCGGCAAATACCGCTGCGGCGTCTGCGGCGCGAACTGGATTCGCGAGACCGACGCGTGCGCGCCCGATCAGGTCCACTGGCTCTTCCTCGGCAACGCCTCGAGCATTCTCGAGCCGGCCGCGCGCAAGCGCTGGTCGTCGCACGGCGAGCGTGCGCCGGCGGGCGAACCGCAAGCGCAGCCGGCCGACGCCGAGCGCGTGGCGTGACCGTTCAGCGCTTGACGCCGCCCGGGACCGGCACGCGCCGGATCTCGGACAGATAGAGGATGATCAGCGACACCCAGACGATCCCGTACAGGAACATGAAGCACGTCGAGCGCACGCGGAACAGATCGACGAGCGCGCCGAAGATGATCGGCAGCAGGAAGCCGCCGAGTCCGCCCGCGAGCCCGACGATCCCGGTGACGACACCCATGTTGTCCGGAAAATCGTCGGCGACGTACTTGAACGTCGACGCCATCCCGAACGCGAACACGGCGCCGAGCACGAACGTCAGCGCGACGAACCCGGCGAGCGGAAGGTGCAGCCGCAGCGTCGCGGTGCCGTCGACCGTATGGATCACGAGGTCGGTCGGCGGATAGGACAGCAGGAACAGGCAGATCCACGCGACCCACAGCCCCCACCAGGTCACCGCATGCGAACCGTAGCGGTCGGACAGCCCGCCGCCGAGCGCGCGCAGCACCGAGCCCGGCAGCGAGAATCCCGCCGCGAACGCAGACGCGGCGACGAGCGACATCCCGTAACCGTTCTTCAGATACTGCGGTATCCACAGCGACAGCGCGGTGAAGCCGCCGAACGTGATCGAATAGTACTGGCAGAGCTTCCACACGCGCGGATCGCGCAGCACCCTGAACGAGTCGAGCCACGCGCCCTTTTGCGCGCCCGCGCCGGGATCGGGCGCCGACGCGAGCCAGAAGATCGCCGCGGTGACGACGAGCGCGACGGCGTACACGCGCGGCACGAAGCGCCAGCCATACGCGGCGAGCAAGAGCGGCGTGACGAACAGATTGACCGCCGCGCCGGCCGTGCCGGCGCCGAACACGCCCATCGCGAGCCCGCGCCGCTGCGGCGGAAAGAAGCGCGCGACGTACGGCGTGCCGACCGCGAACGACGCGCCGACGCAGCCCAGAAAGAGTCCGATCAGCAGGAACTGCCAGAGCTCGGTCGCATAGCTGACCGCATAGACGGGCACCGCGCAGATGACGAGCAGCACGGTCATCACGATGCGGCCGCCGAAGCGGTCGGTCCACGCGCCGAGCGGCAGCCGCATCAGCGCGCCCGTCAGCACCGGCGTCGACGTGAGCAGCCCGAATTCGGTCGCGTTCAGATGCAGATCCTCGCGCAGCTGGATGCCGAGCACGCCGAACATCATCCAGACGACGAAGCAGACGAGAAACGCGAGCGTGCTCGCGAAGAGCACCGACCATGCGCGCGCCGGGATAGCGGGGACATGGTCGAACGCGCCGGAACCGTGCTGTGAGGCCATGTCCGCCCTCCTTTGTCGATCAGGTCACTGAACCAGCGGGCCGTTCGCGTCGCCGAACGCGACGCCCTCGATCCGTGCACCGCTCGCGAGGATCGTCACGTATTGCTGGATCGCCTTGTGCCGCACGCGCTCGGCGAGAAACGCGGCGATGTCGGACGCGACCGCATCGAACGGCACCGGATCGCCCGGCACGCGACGATCGATCCGCACGATGTGGAAGCCGAAGCGCGTATTCACGAGGCGCGGCAGCACGCCCAGGTCCGGCGTATCGAACACGGCCGCCTCGAACTCCGGCACCGAATCGCCGCGCAGTAGCTGCCCGAGGCTGCCGCCGACGTTCGCCGACGGACAGTTCGACAGCTCGCGCGCGCGCGCCTCGAACGTCTGCGAATCGGCGAGCACGCGCGCGAGCGTCGCCTCGGCCTCGCGGCGCAGCGGCGCGAGCGGCGTCGCGTGCGTCACCGCGAACAGGATATGGCTTGCGTAGACGATGTCGCGCCGGCGAAAGCGCGCCGCATGGTTCCGGTAATAGCGCTCGCAATCCTCGCGCGTCGGCTCCGGCAAATGCGTGAGCTCGCGCGCGAGCAGCGCGTCGAGCGCGCCGTCGTCGAGCGGCGCGCCGCCCGCATCGAGCCCGAGCGCGACCGCGCGCTGTCGCAGCAACTCGCGCACGACGAGCGCGCGCCGCGCCGCATCGAGCGGATCGTCGGCATCGCCATGATGCGCACGCTCGTCGTCGATGTCGGACACGCCGATCTCGACGCCGTTCACGCTGACGCGCGCGGGCCGCTGCGCGCCGAGGGTTTCGTCGATCGCGTTCATCGGCGTCTCAGCGCTTGCGCACTACTTGATACGGCCGAATCAGATACGCGACCGACGCGAAGCCGCTCCAGATGTGCACCATTCGCGTGAACGGCGACACGAGGAAGATCGTGAAGCCGAGCAGGATGTGCGCGCGATAGGTCCACGGCACGCCGGCGAGCAGCTCGGCGACGCCCGGCCGGAACGTGACGACGCCCTTCACGTAGTCGGTCAGCACTTCGAACATCGCGCCGTCCATGTGGCGCGCCGACAGCACGACGGTCCCGAGCCCGAGCGCGAGCTGCGCCCACAGCATCAGCACGATCAGGATGTCGGACTTGCGGCTGTTGCGGCGGATTCGCGCATCGCCGAGGCGTCGCGCGATCAGGATCGTGAGCCCGACGATCGCGACGGCGCCCGCCGCGCCGCCCCCGACCATCGCGATCAACTGATGCGCGGACGCCGACATGAGCGGCGACACGAGCCAGTGCGGCGCGAGAAAGCCGACGAAATGGCCGATCACGACGACGAGCACGCCCCAGTGGAACAGGTTGCTGCCGAGCCGCAGCGCACCGTGCCGCAGCAGTTGCGACGAATCGCTCTTCCACGTGTATTGCTCGCGATCGAAGCGGATCAGGCTGCCGATCAAAAGCACCGCCAGACACAGATACGGATAGATGCCGAACAGAAACGTATTCAGGTAATCGCTCATGGGCTTCTCCTGATCCTTCGTCGAGTCCTTCGCCGAATCCTTCGGCGAATTTTTCGTTGGGCCTTCGTCAGCGCTTCCGCCCGTGACCGGCGACGCTTGCCGGCTGCGCGTCGACCTGCGGCCGCCCGTGTCCCGCCGTCTACCGTCCCGGCCGCTTGTCGTAGAAGCGCACGGGCTCCGTCGCGCCCGGCGTCGCCGCGCCGACGAAACGTACCGGTTCGTCCACGTAGTCGGCGTCGAGCGCGCGATGGTCGACGACCGTGTGCGCGTCGTCGTCCGGCGCATCGGGCACGTCCGCCTGCCCCTTGCCCGCGAGCGACAGCAGCGCGCCGATCACGAAGCCGTAATGGCTGCCCCGCTTGGCGAGCGCCGCCGCGAGCGCCTGCAGGATCTCGGCCGTCTCCGCGAGCAGGTTGCGCGCGTCGCGCTCGGGCAGGCGCGACAGATATTCGAGGAACACCGGCAGATAATCGGGCAGCTCGTGCGCGCTCAGATACAGCCCGTGTTGCTCGTACATCCGCAGCAGATCGACCATCGCCTGGCCTCGATCGCGCGATTCGCCGTGCACGTGCTCGAACAGATGCAGCGACGTCGCGCGCCCGCGATCGAACAGCGCGACGTAGTTCTCCTGCAGCGTCAGCAGATCGCGCTCGCCGAGATACGCGAGAAAGCGGGCGAGCCCCGCGCGCGCGTCTTTCGTCAGTCCTTTCGCGTCGCGCAAGCAGGCGTCGATCGCGGGCAGCGCGTCGACGAGCGCGTCGCCCGGATAATCGAGCAGCGCCGACAGCGCCGAATACACCGCGCCGCGCGGCTCGAGCGGTGCGTCGCTCATCCCCCCACCTCCTTGATCGGAATCGTCTTCCGGCTTTTTTTCATGCCGAAGAGACTCGTTTCCGACGTCCCGCCCGAGCAGCCGTTGCCGAACGAGAAGCCGCACGACGCGCGCAGATCGAACGCATCCTCCGCGTATTCGCGATGGGCCGTCGGGATCACGAAGCGATCCTCGTAGTTCGCGATCGCGAGATAGCGGTACATCTCGTCGACCTGCGCGATCGACAGGCCGCCCTGCTTCAACACGCCCGGCGCATCGACGCGATCGACGTGCCGCGCACGCATGAACGCGCGCATCGCGAGCAGACGTTCGAGCGCGAGCTTCACCGGCGCTTCGTCGCCCGCCGTCAGCAGGTTCGCGAGATAGCGCAGCGGAATCCGCAGCGATTCGACGTCCGGCAGATAGCCGTTCATCCCGAGCGCGCCGCTGTTCGCGGCCGCGTTGATCGGCGACAGCGGCGGCACGTACCACACCATCGGCAGCGTGCGGTATTCCGGATGCAGCGGGAACGCGATCTTCCACTCGATCGCCATCTTGTAGACGGGCGAGCGCTTCGCCGCGTCGAGCCACGCGGCGGGCACGCCGTCGCGCTCGGCCTGCGCGGCGATCGCGGGATCGTTCGGATCGAGAAAGAGCGAGAGCTGCGCTTCGTACAGATCCGTCTCGCGCTCGACGCTCGCTGCCTCGCCGATGCGGTCGGCGTCGTACAGCAGCACGCCGAGATAGCGGATGCGGCCGACGCAGGTCTCCGAGCAGACGGTCGGCTGGCCCGCCTCGATGCGCGGATAGCAGAAGATGCACTTCTCCGCCTTGCCGCTCTGCCAGTTGTAGTAGATCTTCTTGTACGGGCAGCCCGACACGCACATCCGCCAGCCGCGGCACTTGTCCTGGTCGATCAGCACGATCCCGTCTTCCTCGCGCTTGTAGATCGAGCCCGACGGGCACGCGGCGACGCATGCCGGATTCAGGCAATGCTCGCAAAGCCGCGGCAAGTACATCATGAACGTGTTCTCGAACTGGCCGTAGATGTCCTTCTGCACGTTGTCGAAGTTGTAATCCTTCGAACGCTTGTCGAATTCGCCGCCGAGAATTTCCTCCCAGTTCGGCCCCCACTCGATCTTCTCGAGCCGCTCGCCGCTCACGAGCGAGCGCGGGCGCGCGACGGGCATCGCCTTCGCGTCGCCCGCTTCCTGCAGATGCGCGTAGTCGAATGTGAACGGCTCGTAGTAGTCGTCGATCTCCGGCAGATGCGGATTCGCGAAGATCTGCGCGAGCAGCCGCCACTTGCCGCCGAGGCGCGGCTCGATCCTGCCGTCCGCGCGCCGCTTCCAGCCGCCGCGCCAGCGCTCCTGGTTTTCCCAATCCTTCGGATAGCCGATGCCCGGCTTCGTCTCGACGTTGTTGAACCACGCGTACTCCATCCCTTCGCGGCTCGTCCATACGTTCTTGCACGTGACCGAGCACGTGTGGCAGCCGATGCACTTGTCGAGATTGAGCACCATCGCGATCTGCGCGCGGATTTTCATCGGGTTTCTCCTGCATCGACGTTGCGTTCGCCCGGTGCGGCCGATGCGCCGGCGGCAGTCGCGCCGCCTTCGCGTTCCTCTTCGCCGTCGAGCCAATCGATCCGCTTCATCTTGCGCACGATCAGGAACTCGTCGCGATTCGAGCCAACGGTGCCGTAATAGTTGAAGCCGTACGACAGTTGCGCATAGCCGCCGATCATGTGCGTCGGCTTCAGCGACACGCGCGTCACCGAGTTGTGGATGCCGCCGCGCGTGCCGGTGATCTCCGAGCCCGGCGTGTTCACGATCTTCTCCTGCGCGTGATACATCATCACCATCCCGCGCGGCACCCGCTGGCTCACGACGGCGCGCGCGCACAACGCGCCGTTCGCGTTGTAGCACTCGATCCAGTCGTTGTCGGCGACGCCGATCGCTTGCGCGTCGCGCTCCGACATCCAGACGATCGGCCCGCCGCGCGACAGCGTCAGCATCAGCAGGTTGTCCGTGTACGTGCTGTGAATGCCCCATTTCTGGTGCGGCGTGATGAAGTTCAGCACGATCTCGGGATTGCCGTTCGAGCGCTGGCCGACCATGTGCGCGTAGCTGCCGGTATCGATGGGCGGCTTGTACGCGCAGAGCGACTCGCCGAACGCGCGCATCCACGGATGATCCTGATAGAGCTGCTGCCGGCCGCTTAGCGTGCGCCATGGCACGAGCTCGTGCACGTTCACGTAGCCCGCGTTGTACGACACGTGCTCGGACTCGATCCCGCTCCACGTCGGCGATGAGATGATCTTGCGCGGCTGCGCCTGGATGTCGCGAAAGCGAATCTTCTCGTCCTCGCGCGCGTGCGCGAGATGCGCGTGCTCGACGCCCGTCACGCGCGACAGCGCCTGCCACGCCTTCACCGCGACCGCGCCGTTCGTCTCGGGCGCGAGCGCGAGGATCACTTCGGCCGCATCGAGCGCGCTGTCGATACGCGGGCGGCCCTGCGCGCAGCCTTCTTCGGTGACGCGATAGTTGAGCGCGCCGAGCAGCGCGACCTCGTCCTTCGTGTCCCAGCCGATCCCCTTGCCGCCGTTGCCGAGCCGGTCCATCAACGGCCCGAGCGACGTGAACTTGCGGTACGTGCCCGGGTAGTCGCGATCGACGGCGACGACGGCCGGCATCGTCTTGCCGGGAATCGCATCGCATTCGCCTTGCTTCCAGTCGCGCACGTCGAACGGCTGCGCGAGCTCCGCCGGACTGTCGTGCGCGATCGGTGCGAGCACGATGTCGCGCTCGATCCCGAGATGCCCGTCGGCCAGCTCCGAGAAGCGCTTCGCGATCCCCTTGAAGATCTCCCAGTCGCTCTTCGACTGCCACGCCGGATCGACCGCCGCCGACAGCGGATGGATGAACGGATGCATGTCGGACGTGTTCATGTCGTCCTTCTCGTACCACGTCGCGGTCGGCAGCACGACGTCCGAGTACATGCAGGTGGTCGACATCCGGAAATCGAGCGTGACGAGCAGGTCGAGCTTGCCGCACGGCGCGTCGGCATGCCACGTCACTTCCTCAGGGCGCCGGACGCCATCCCCTTCGCGGATCTCGTCGCCCTGCACGCCATGCGTGGTGCCGAGCAGGTGCTTCAGGAAGTACTCGTGGCCCTTGCCCGACGAGCCGAGCAGGTTCGAGCGCCATACGAACAGGTTGCGCGGAAAATTCTCGGGCGCGTCCGGGTCCTCGCACGCCATCTTCAGCTCGCCCGACGCAAGGCGCCGCGCGATCTCCGCACCCGCGTGCGCGGGATCGGAGATGTCCGCGCCGACGCGCAGCGGGTTCGCGCCCAGTTGCGGCGCGGACGGCAGCCAGCCCATGCGCTCGGCGCGCACGTTGTAGTCGATCGGCGCGCCGTGGAAGCGGCGCTTGTCCGCGAGCGGCGACAAGAGCGCGGCCGGGTCCATCGGGTCGTAGCGCCACTGGTCGGTATGCGCGTAGAAAAACGACGTCGAATTCATCTGCCGGGGCGGCCGGTGCCAGTCGAGCGCGAACGCGAGCGCGGTCCAGCCGGTCTGCGGCCGCAGCTTCTCCTGCCCGACGTAATGCGACCAGCCGCCGCCCGACTTGCCGACGCAGCCGCACATGATCAGCATGTTGATGATCGCGCGGTACGTCATGTCCATGTGGAACCAGTGGTTGATCCCCGCGCCGACGATCACCATCGATTTGCCCTGCGTCTTGTGCGCGTTCTCCGCGAACTGGCGCGCGACCGAGATCGCGTCCTCGCGCTTCACGCCCGTGATCGCCTCCTGCCACGCGGGCGTGTACGGCACGTCGTCGTCATAGCTTGTCGCGACGTCGCGGCCGCCGAGGCCCTGGTCGAGCCCGTAGTTCGCGACGAACAGATCGTAGACGGTCGCGACGAGCATTTCTCCGTCCGGCGTCGCGACGCGCCGCGCGCCGATCCTGCGCGACAGCTCGGACGCATGCGCGGTGTGGTCGAAATGCGCGTGCGGCTGGTTGCCGAAGTACGGAAACAGCACGTCGACGACTTCGTCATGCGCGCTCGCCAGCGACAGGCGCGGCGCGAGCGCGCCGCCGCGCGACGTCTCCGCCTTCAGGTTCCACTTGCCTCGATCGCCGCCGTCCTGCCGCGCCCACCGGAAACCGACCGAGCCGACCGGCACGACGAACTCGCCCGTCGCGTCGTCGATCATCACGGTCTTCCAGTCCGGGTGCTCGGCCTCGCCCAAGGCGCCGTCGAAATCGGACGCGCGCACGAGCCGCTCGGGCACGTAGCCGGCGCCGTGCGGAACGAGCCGCACGAGGCACGGCATGTCCGTGTAGCGGCGGCAATAATCGGAGAAGTAGTCGCTCGATCCCTCGACGTGGTATTCCTTCAGGATCACGTGGCCCATCGCGAGCGCGAGCGCCGCGTCGGTGCCCTGCTTCGGATGCAGCCACAGGTCGCCGAACTTCGCGCCTTCCGCGTAGTCGGGAAACACCGATACGATCTTCGTGCCCCGGTAGCGCGCCTCGACGAGAAAGTGTGCGTCGGGCGTGCGGGTCTGCGGGACGTTGGAGCCCCACATCATGATGAACGTCGAGTTGTACCAGTCGGCGGACTCGGGCACGTCGGTCTGCTCGCCCCACGTCTGCGGCGACGCGGGCGGCAGGTCGCAATACCAGTCGTAGAAGCTGAGGCACACGCCGCCGATCAGCGACAGATAGCGCGAGCCCGCCGCGTACGACACCATCGACATCGCCGGAATCGGCGAGAAGCCGACGACGCGGTCCGGCCCGTGGCGCGCAATCGTATGGACGTTCGCCGCCGCGACGATCTCGTTGACTTCGTCCCACGTCGCGCGCACGAAGCCGCCGAGGCCGCGGCGGCTCTGATAGCCGCGCCGCGCGGCTTCGTCGTCGACGATCGAGCGCCATGCGTCGACGGGCGCCATCGTGCGGCGCCGCGCGCGCCACAACTTGACGAGCGCGCTGCGCACGAGCGGATACTTGAGCCGGTTCGCGCTATAGAGGTACCACGAGTACGATGCGCCGCGCGAACAGCCGCGCGGCTCGTGATTCGGCATGTCGGGGCGCGTGCGCGGATAGTCGGTCTGCTGCGTCTCCCACGTGACGATGCCGCCTTTCACGTAAACCTTCCACGAGCACGAGCCGGTGCAGTTCACGCCGTGCGTCGAACGGACGATCTTGTCGTGCTGCCAGCGTTGCCGGTAGCCCTCTTCCCATTTTCGGTCCTCGTCGGTTACCGCGCCATGTCCGTCGGAAAACTGCGGGCGGGTCGTCGTGAAAAAGCGCAGCCTGTCCAGGAAATGGCTCATGGCGATCCTTGTGGGGTGAGGCGCACGGTTTTGAATCTAGCAACGACCATTCACAAAGTAAAGATAACGTGAACAATCTCGACAAGAATGCGAGCCGTGCGCCGGATGCGGCATCGCGCGCGCGATCGCAATCGCGGGCAGATCCGCGCGGTCGTCGTGGGCATCGCGATCGCGGCGCGCGGGCATCGCGGGCCCGTCCGGTGCGGCGCGCTTGGGCGTGGGCAGCGCAATCCGCCGGTCGCCCCGGCTTCGGCTTCGGCTCGGGCTTCGACATTCGACACTTCATGCGTCGCCACCGCGCGGCCGGAATCCGCCGAAGCGGCGTCGAGAAAAACAGTCGTGGAAAGGACTGCGCGCGGTCGAATACGGCTAGAGACGTGGAAATCGCCAATGGCAATGCGTCGCCGAATACCGGCGAATTGGACGGCGCACTTGTGACAGCGGCGGAAAAAGCGCGGCGTCGAGTGTCGCGCATTGATTGTTCGGCGCGCCGATGCCGCACCGCACGATGCGCAGCGCAGCGGGCATCCATACGCCGCCGACAAGGCGCGAGCGTCGGCGCGGACGGCCGCGCCGGGTTCGAACGGATTGCCTGGCGGCGTAATATTTGAAAGAATTCGATCCGCAGCACCTCGGCGATGTCGCATTGCCGAAAATGGCCGGCATCACGCAAAATATCGACATTCCAATTCCCGCCGCGTATCGAACCCATACGCTCGGCGCTCCCCAACCAGCAACACCGGCATAACGAAGCATAGGTATGAATTCATGACCGCCAGCGGGATGAGCCCTGGCGCATCGAGCGATGCGTCCCGTACCGACCGGCGCGGCGCGCTCGTCGCCGTGATCGTCGCCGCGCTGGGATTCGCCGCGTCATACGGCGTCGCGCGGATCGTGCTGCAGCAAGAGCGCGACGCCGCGCAAGCCCGCTTCGAGCGGCGTGCCGGGCACGTGACGACCACGCTGCGGCAAGAGCTGCTGACGGCCGCGACGGTGCTGCGCGGCGCGCGCGGCATGCTCGGCGCGAACGCTTCGCCCACCTCCGTCGGCTGGCCGAACTATCAGGCGCAGCTCGATCTCGACCGCGCGCGCTCGCCGATCCGCTCGCTCGGCTTCGTCGACGCGAAGATCGTCGTCGGCGCCGCGCAGACGAACGTCGATCCGCAGACGCGCGCCGCGCTGCTGCGCGCGGCGGATTCCGGCCTGGTCACGCTCGACGCGCATGCGACGCCGTCCGACGGCGCGTACGCGCCGGACAGCGGCGTCGGCGCGCTCGCGCTCTATCTGCCCGTCTACACGGCGAACGAAGCGCTGCCCGCCGCCGAGCGCCGCCGCGCCAACGCGTCGGGCTTCGTCGTCGCGACGCTCGATGCGCGGCGCCTCGTCGAGGTGTCGACCGCGAACGACCGCGACATCGACTTGCGCCTGACGGCGGGCGAGCCGGGCACGCTCGTCTACGCGACCGATCGCGAATACAACGGCGCCGACACGTCGCATCCGCCGCTCGCCCGCACCGAGCAGCTCAATTTCGGCGGCGCGCCGCTCACGCTCGCCTACACGACCGAGAACCGCTGGGCGGCGATCCGCTCGAACGCCGTCGCGACCACAGTGCTCGTCGCCGGCGCGGCGACGTCCGCGCTGCTCGCGGTGCTCGCGTATCTGCTCGTCAGCCGCCTCGGCGCGCGCGCCGCGAACGCCGAAGACAACCCGATCAACGAAGCGCGGATGATGGGCATCATCCGCTCGTCGATGGAAGCGATCATCACGATCGACGAGACACAGACCGTCGTGATCTTCAATCCGGCCGCCGAGCGCGTGTTCGGCGTGTCCGCGATGGACGCGATCGGCTCGCCGCTCGCGCGCTTCATTCCCGAGCGCTTTCGCGCAGCGCACGCGAGGCACGTCGAGCAGTTCGGCGTGACGGGCGTGTCCGACCGGCAGATGGGCCGCCAGCGCGTGCTGTTCGGGCTGCGCGAGAACGGCGAGGAGTTTCCGATCGAGGCGTCGATCTCGCAGATCCGCGACGGCTCCGGCAAGCTGTATACGGTGATGCTGCGCGACGTGACCGAGCGCGTGCGCGCCGAAACCGCGCTGCGGCAATCGCGCGAAGAGCTGCGCGAACTGTCCGCGAATCTGCAGAACGTGCGCGAGGAAGAAAAGACACGGATCGCGCGCGAGCTGCACGACGACCTCGGCCAGCAGCTCACCGCGCTCAAGATGGACGTGTCGGCGATCGCGCTCGCACTCGCCCGCTATCGCGACGCGCAGCCCGGTGCCCAGCCGGTCGTGGCCGTCGAGCAGCAATTGCACGGGATGCGCCGCCTGATCGATTCGACGGTCGCGTCGGTGCGGCGCATCGCGGCCGACCTGCGGCCCGTGATGCTCGACGATCTCGGCCTCGTGCCCGCGATCGAATGGCTCGCGAACGATTTCACGAACCGCTACGGGATCGACGTCGAGCGCCTGCTCGACACGGCCGACACGAGCTTCTCGAATGCCGGCGCGACAACGCTGTTCCGGATCGTCCAGGAGGCGCTGACGAACGTCGCGCGCCACGCGGACGCGACCCGCGTGACGCTGATGCTCGCGATCGACCAGGACCTCTGCGTGCTGCAGATCAAGGACGACGGCCGCGGCATGCAGCCCGACGAGCGTCGCGACGCGCACGGCGACAAGTCGTTCGGCCTCATCGGCATCCGCGAGCGCGCGCACATGCTGAGCGGCACCGTCACGACCGATTCCGCGCCCGGCCACGGCTTCTCGATCAAGGTCGCGCTGCCGCTCGCGGCGATCCGGCAACAGGACGCGTTTCCATGATCAAGGTCCTGATCGCGGATGATCACGCGCTCGTGCGCGACGGCCTGCGCCACATCCTCAGCAACACGTCGGGCTTCGAAGTCGCCGGCGAGGCGTGCGACGGCATCTCGACGATCGAGCTGATGCGCTCGGCCGATGCGCAGGTGCTCGTGCTCGACCTGTCGATGCCGGGCCGCAACGGCATCGATCTCATCAAGCAGATCAAGGAGGAGAAGCCGACGCTGCGCATCCTCGTGCTGACGATGCACGCGGAGCAGCAATACGCGTCGCGTGCGTTCCGCGCGGGCGCGTCCGGCTACATGACGAAGGAAAGCGCGAGCGCGGAGCTCGTCGGCGCGCTGACGAAAATCGCGGCAGGCGGCGTCTACGTGAGCCTCGCGATGGCCGAGCGGCTCGCGCAGAGCCTGAACGAGCCCGCCGAGTCGCTGCCGCACCAGCGCCTGTCGGACCGCGAGTTCGACGTGTTCCGCCGGATCGCCGCCGGCGAGACGATCACGGAGGTCGCGCAGGCGCTCAACGTCAGCGCGAAGACGGTCAGCACCTACAAGGCGCGCATCCTCGAGAAGATGCAGATGCCGCACGACGCGGCGCTCGTCCGCTACGCGATGCGGCACAAGCTGTTCGACGACAGCGACGAGGTCTGATCGCGGTCCCGGCGGCGCTCGCCGTCGCGCGACGGGCCGCCGCTCGTGCGGCTGTCGGCTGTCGGGCGGCTCGCCTGTAGGCCGTCGGGCGGGCGGCGGCGCACCGATGCCGAGCCGCCGCTCCGCGCACCGCACATTCCATCGCTCCGCCACCGCCCGCCACCACCGCCCCGCCGCCGCCCATATTCGCCCGCGACCGGCCCGCCCGTTTCGCCCCTTTACACTGCCCGCCAGCCCGCTCGTCCCACGCCCGTCCCTGAGGTCGCCAGCCGCCGCCCCGCCATTTGTCCGCTTCGGCTCAAACCTTCGTAGGGATATCCCTACAGCGACCGCGTCATCGCCTACCGCATTTTCACCCGGCGCTGATTTCGCGCCGCGATTAAGCAGACCATACTGCCGGTCATGGATGCACGCGAGTCAACTCCTCCGCTGAGAGTCTTTCTCGTCGACTACGCGGCCCCGATCAGAGCGCGCCTTGCGTCGCTGCTCGAAACGATCCTCGGGGTCGCGGTGGTCGGCGAGGCCGAGGACGTCCCGGCTGCGATGGCGGGCATTCTCGAATCGGGCGCCGACGTCGCCGTCATCGAGCTGAGATTGACGGGCGGCAGCGGACTGGAGTTGATTTCGGCGCTGACGCGCGCCGCGCCGAAGGTGGTCAAGATCGTGCTGACCAACCTGTCCGGAGCGGCATTTCGCGCGGCATGCAACGACGCAGGGGCGGATTTCTTCTTCGACAAGACCGCCGACGTGGACGCCGCATGCCGCGCCGTGAGAACCCTGGCCAGCGCGCGCCGAGCGAGCGCGGCCGAATGACAGGAGCAGATCATGTTGCAAGCGCAAACGCAGAACGCCTTCACGCCCGCCGCGCGGCAGCGCGCGACGATGCCGCCGCGTGCGGCCGCGCGCGACGACGCGGCGAAGCGTCCGGCCACGCGCTGCTCGAGCTGCGCGATGCGCAGCGTCTGCATGCCCGCCGATCTGACCGTCAACGAATTCGCCAAACTCGACGCGCTGATCTGCTCGACACGTCAGATCCAGCACGGCGACACGCTGTTTCGCACGCACGACACGTTCCAGAGCATCTATGCGGTGCGCACCGGTTCGTTCAAGACGGTCGTCATGCATCGCGACGGCCAGGAACACGTGACGGGCTTCCAGATCGCCGGTGAAACGATGGGGCTCGACGGCGTGTGCGGCGGCCGCCACAACAGCGACGCGGTCGCGCTCGAGGACAGCACCGTCTGCATCATCCCGTTCGCGCAGCTCGAAGCGGTGTGCCGCGAAGTGAAGCCGATGCAGCACCACGTCCACCGGCTGATGAGCGGCGAGATCGTCCGCGAATCGAGCCAGATGATGCTGCTCGGCACGATGACGGCGGAGCAGCGCGTCGCCGCGTTCCTGCTCAACATGTCGGAGCGCTTCCAGAAGCGCGGCTACTCGGCGGCGGAATTCAATCTGCGGATGACGCGCGAGGAGATCGGCTGCTATCTCGGGATGAAGCTCGAGACCGTCAGCCGGATGCTGTCGAAGTTCCAGCGCGACAAGCTGATCTCGCCGCGCGGCAAGCAGATCCGCATCATCGATCCGGTCGGGCTCGCGCGCGTGTGACGCGAGCGGGCCGCGCGGATCGCAGAACAATCGCTACGGGGATAGAAGAAAGGCCAGCAGGCCGAACGCGACGGCGAAAAAAGCTCGGCAAACCGGGCTGCGACGGGGCCGAACAATACGGGGAGCCAACTGGCCGGCCGCTACGAGGAAAACGAGATCGAAGATCGACGAATTGTCACCCTGCTTCGAAAGAGGCGCTTCGGGACGGCGTGGCAATACGGCCGTCCATTTTTTTGTCGACGCCCGGCCGCTTGCGCCGGGCGTTTTTACAAGGATGCGCGCGCCGGCTACCGCAGCGCGCGCATCGTCATCGACACACTGCGGGCGTCACGAGCGCACCGGCAGGACGAGCGTCGCCTGCCTGTTCGGATCGAACCGGAACGTCACGCTGAATCGCTCGCCCGGATTGACGGGCGGCTGATACAGGCTGTCGTACGTGTCGAGCACGATGCCGATGTGGTGACCCGCCGGCACGTCGTACGCGGTCGCCGAAAACTCGATCGGGAAATCGACCGTCGCGCCCGGCGTCGCCCAGTGCACGGTCCGCGCGCCGTGCGTGATCAGCTTGCCGAAGCCGAGCGCGTCGACGTCGTACAGATACGCGGCGACCTGCGCGCGCGCCTGCGACGGCGCCGCACGCAGGTTCAGCCTCGCGATTCCACGCAAATGCAGCGGCGACGCGAGCGGCGCGCCCTCGTAGCGGACGCCCGTCGCGAGATTGACGGTCGCGAGCTGATTGACGACAGGCGCGCCGAAGCTCTCGCCGAACGTCGACAGCACCGGAATCGGGCCGCTCGTCGCGGTCGTGTCCGAGAAGTTCTGGATCAGATCGGTGCCCGCGGCGCGGTTCGGCGCGCTCTGCAGCGTGCCCGACACGCCCTTCGTGCACAGGCACGACAGGTCCCACCGCAGCGCGCCGCGCGGCCCGACGTACAGCGTCTGCGCCTGCACGTTGCTCGCAGGCCACGTGTCGAACGACTCGCGCGTGTTCGTGAACTTGATCTGCATCGACACCTTCGGCTCGGTATCGACGCCGTTCTGCACGCCCTTCAGCCAGCGGTCGAACCAGCGGTGCGCCTGGTCGTACGGGTCGTTCGGCGCGCCCAAGAGCGCGCCCGGAATCTCGGCCTGCGCGTGGATGCCCGGATTCAGCAGCAGCTTTTTCGGCACCGTCAGTTGCGAGAACAGCTTCATCGACGAGTTCGGCGTGAACATGTCGTCTTCGAAGTTCTTGCTGATGAAGACCGGCGCGCCGCGGCGGTTCAGCGTGTCGAGATAGGTCGACGGCGAGCGCACCTGCGCCCACGCGACGATTTCGTCGACCTTCGCCTGCGTCGTGTTCGGATCGAGGAGCGCCTTCACGTACTGGTCGACGATCGGATCGAGCCGCCCCGTCACCTTGCCGGACAGGAACAGCACCGCGCTCCACGTCGCGTTCGGCGACTGCTCGCCGTATAGCTGATCGACGAGGTCGCCCCAGCCGGAGAGCGCCGCCGCCGTCTTTAGCCGCTTGTCCTGCGCGAGCGCGAGGAGCGACAGTCCCGCGCCGTACGAGATCCCGCTCACCGCGAGCTTGTCGGGATCGGCGGGCGTGTTCGCGGACACCCAGTCGAGCGCCGACGACACGTCCTTCACGTCCTGCGGGCTCGCGACCTCGACCTGTCCGCCCGACAGGTAGAAGCCGCGCGCCGTGTACGCGAGCACGATATAGCCGTCCTGCGCGAGCTTGCGCTGCTGGCCGAGATATTCGAAGAAGTCGGACGCGGCCCAGCTCGAGATCATCACGATCGCCGGAAATTTCTGGCCGGGGCTCGTGATCTTCGGCAGGAACACGTTCGCGGTGAGCCGCGCGCCGTCCGTCGCCGTCACGGTCTGGTTGTTGACCCAGCAGGTGCCATCCTTCGGCGAGCTCACGCCTGGAAACTGGAACGGCGTCGTGTAGACGGCCGCTTCGGCGGGCGTCGCGGGCCGGCAGGACACGCCCGCGTGGGCAAGCGACGCGGCGAGCGCGACGCTCGCGCCCGCGATGAAACGCGCAAGCTTCATATCTCCTCCATTTCTTCTTGGATCCTGTTGGTCAGATGGCGCCGCCGGCGGTCCGCACGGCTGGATTTCCGCACGACGCCGGCCGATTGAGCCATTCGTCGCGCCGAGGGTCAAGGCGGGCGAAACGCGCGAAAACGACCAACGACGCGCGCGCGTCATCGCTTACCGTTTGAGCAACGCCGCGAACGCGCCGTCATGCAATGCCGAGCCGTCGCCATCGCAGCCGATCTCCGTTTGAAATCGATACGCGCCGCACGAGTGAAGTAAACATTCGAAACGAACCGAGACGTCGAATCGCGAGCGCAAAAAACGCGGCAGAAAACGCATGTCCGCCATTTTCGACACAGGCCATCCATCTTGAATTGGGGCGTGGTCGTCGCGCGGATGGGATGGTGCATTGCGGCAAAGAAACGCGCCGGCGATCGGATGCGCTCGCCGCCGGCCAATCATGGAGCGGCATCCGCAATGGCAACGCTGTCGATGCGATATTGAAAATAATCCAAAACAATTGGAAATACCGATTTCCAATATTCAATCAACATCAAATAATCCGCATTCCATTAAAAATAAATCTCCATTAATTAGAGCAGCCATACCATAAAGTCTCAATCGATCAAAAACAATCGGACCTAGACTGATCTCAAACCGAAAAAAGAGTGTTGTAGAAAAACGCTTTCACCTCACGACATCCGGCAAGCGACACGCTACGAATACGGACCGCCACCGACGAGCGGTCTCCGCCAATCGACGCAACATTGCGCTCGGCGAGCGTTGAATCGCCATGCTTGAAGCAGCACAGTGCCGTTCCAGTCCGCCGACACAACGATGACATCACTCGTGAACAGCGCGACACACCTGCGATATCACGGCACGCCACACGCGTTCGCCGCAGCCTTCCGCGTTCCGGCACACGCACGCCGGATCGATCCGCGACCGGAAACAGACAGCGACACCGTATCTCGACGACAGGAGCTCGACATGCACTCACTGAATCTGAAGATCACCGCGACCGATACCACGCACGGCGGCCGTCAGCGGCAGCCGGACGACGACATGCGCAAGAACTGGTGGCCTGTCGCCTATTCGCACGAAGTGGGCGCGACGCTGCCGCACGGCGTTTCGCTGTTCGGCGAGCCGCTCGTGCTGTTTCGAAACGCGAACGGCCGCATTCAATGCCTGCAGGATCTGTGCCCTCACAAGTCGGTGCCGCTGTCGATCGGCACGGTCGAAGACGGCCATATCGTCTGCCGCTACCACGGCTGGCAGTTCAACGACTCCGGCCAATGCAGCCATCCGACCGGCATGGCGAACCGCATGGACGCGTGCCGCTACAGCTATCCGGCGCTCGACGACGGCCTGCTGATCTGGATCTACCCGGACGCGTCGGAACCGATCCCGTTCGTGCAGCCGCTCACGCACTTGCTCGGCGACGACGCGCCGCTGCCGAAATGCTTCAGGGCGGATGTGTTCAACTTCAACCAGCCGTGGGATCTGTGGACATCGGGATTCCTCGATCTGCTGCACACGCGGCACGTACATAGCAGGAGCGTCGCAAGCGAGCGGCACCAGAACCTGAACTATCGCTACGATCCGGAGCTCTCGCCGGCCGCGACGCTCGCGCAGCCGTACCTCAGCGAATGGTACGCGGTCTACATCTATCTGCTGATCGTCCCGACGCGCGAGCATTCGAACCGGCATTTCCTCACGATGATGCCTTCGTCGAGAAAGCTCGCAACGCCCATCACGAAAGTGATCTTCAACCTGACAACGCCGCGCAAGGCGTTCACGA
Source organism: Burkholderia sp. ABCPW 14 (assembly GCF_001523835.1). Taxonomy (NCBI): domain Bacteria; kingdom Pseudomonadati; phylum Pseudomonadota; class Betaproteobacteria; order Burkholderiales; family Burkholderiaceae; genus Burkholderia; species Burkholderia sp. ABCPW 14. Next base: position 50,773 of record NZ_LOVS01000149.1, read on the forward strand.
GCGCGATCGCCTACGAGGACTTCTACGTCGCCGAAAAGCAGTTCGAGCGCTTGCAGCAGGGCGCGAGCCGCTTCGGCATCGGCGGCACGTCGCAGCTGTCCGACAAATTTGTCGCATGGTATCGCGCGCACTACAACGACAAGGTCTGGTTCAAGCGCTACGGCCCCGAGGGCATCGTGCTCGATGCGCTCGACAGCATCGAAACCCGGCTGACGCGCACGCAAAAGGACACCGCGGTCGAAATTGCGTCGATGCAAAGCGGACTGCGCTGGAACGTGCGGGACATCGGCATGGAATCGCAACTGCCGCTGCCGTTCACATGGGGCAAGCGCAAGCCGGTCGAATTCGCGATTCAGCGCTTCCGGGACTACGTGGGCATCGCCCTGCAGGGCAGGAAATGATCCGCGCGCGCCGCCCGGTGCGCGGATCGGCCGGGCTTGCTCGCATCGCCAGGCTCGCCGATCCGTCCGTGCAAAACCGATAGCGCGCCCCGGACGAATCGCTCGCGCATCGCGCCGGCCGTCGATCGCTTCGATCGGCGGGCATGCGCGGCCTATCGGACGAATCGCCGCCGATTCGCTCGCGGGACGGCCCGCGCGCCGATCGAAGCGATGCGGCCCGAGACGTGCGGGCCGACACCGCGTCGCGTCTCAGCGTGCGTTCCGTGCAAGCCGCCCCGACACGCCGTTTACCGTTCCCCACACCTCCCCCACTCGAATAGGGAGATCGTCATGGCCCACTCACTCGACGTCGTGCTGACGGATTTCCGTTCCGAACAATTGTCGCCGCCCATGCCACAGGCTCGATCGCTCGACTACATCGCATGGCTCATCGAACAAAAAAGCGACAGAGAATCGAATTGTGCCGAAGACGACGGCGACGGCGACGTCCAGACCGATCTGTCGTCATACATCCGCGACCGCGTCTGGCATTACGGCGTCGCACCCGAGAGCATCGGCCACCGACAGCTCCACGCACTGCCCGCATCGACCTGCATGAACGGCGACCCGGATACATGGGACCGGGCGGTATTCAACGAGGTCGGCGTCGAGTCGCCGCGCGGGCGCGGACTCGGCGATCGGCTCGACTACTTCGCCGCAGTCGCGGACACCTGCTTCGAGCGCTTCTACCAGGACGAGCGCGAAGCGCCCGACGACATCATCCATGTGAGCTGCTCCGGCTACCTGTCGCCGAGCGCCGCGCAAAAGCTCGTGTCGCGCAAGCGCTGGTTCTCGACCAACGTCACGCACTCGTACCACATGGGCTGCTACGGCGCGTTTCCGCCCGTCCACATGGCGTCGGGCTATCTGTCGGCCGCGCATTGCCTGCTGCCGAAACCGAAGCGCCGCGTCGACGTCGTGCACACCGAACTGCTGTCGATCCACGGCGATTTTTCCGATCTGTCGAGCGGCAACCTCGTCACGCTCACGCTGTTTGCGGACGGCTTCATCAAGTATTCGGCGTATCGCGGCGACGAGGCGCGCCACAGACGCAAACGCGGGCTACGCCTGCTCGCCGCGGAAACCGCGATCATCGCGGCGTCGACCCACGAGATGACCTGGAAGCCCGGCGGGCACAATTTCGAGATGCATCTGTCGAGACGCGTGCCGCTCTACATTCGCGACGCGATCGTGCCGCTCTTCACGAATCTGTGCAGCCAATGCGGAATCGACTTCGCGCACGAGCGCGACGCGCTGTTCTACGCGGTACATCCCGGCGGGCCGAAGATTCTCGATCACATCGTCGCGAGCGTCGGCGTCGATCGCGCGCGGATGCGCTGGAGCTGGGACATCCTGAAGCGGTACGGCAACATGTCGTCGGCGACGGTGCCGCACATCTGGCAGGCGATGCTCGACGACGACTCGGTGCCCGTCGGCGGCAAGATCGTGTCGGTGGCGTTCGGGCCGGGGCTCACCGCGACATCGCTGCTGTTCGAGAAGATCAACGGCTGAGCGGGGGCCGCGCGCTTCTCCGCTCGTTGGAGGAGCGCCGCTGTCCGGTCCGCGCGCGAACAAAAAAAGAGACGAGCGAAACCGCTTGCCCGATCAGCCAATTCCAATGATGGGAAAGACATAGCTGAAGCAATGAATGCGCAGCTCCGCTGCCATGCCAGCCGGCACACCAAATCCTCCTAATCATTTCAAATGGCCAAGTCCGACGAAATCGCATTTCTTGATGTGGCTCAGGTTTCGGCGCAGTTGCGAGAGCGCCGCATTTCCCCGGTCGAGTTGACCCGCGCGATGCTCGCGCGCATCAGGGCGCTCGACCCCATCCTGAACGCCTATATCTGCGTAACCGAAGCCACGGCATTGGAAGAGGCGAATCGAGCCGAACGCGAACGCGCGGATGGGAAGAACCGTGGGCCGTTGCATGGGGTCCCCATTGCCGTGAAGGACATATTCGACATGAAAGGCGTCCCGACGACGGCAGGCATGCGCATCCTCGGGGATGCCATCGCGACGGAAGACGCCACGGTCATCCGCCGCCTGCGGGACGCCGGTGCGGTCATTCTCGGCAAGCTCGCCATGACTGAAGGCGCGTACGCCGAGCACCGCGCTCCGTTTCCCACACCCCGCAATCCCTGGCACGCCGCATATTGGCCGGGCGCTTCGTCGAGCGGCAGTGGTGTCGCGGTGTCCGCGGGTCTTTGCTATGCGGCGCTTGCGTCGGAGACTGGCGGGTCCATTCGTCTTCCCGCCGCGGCCAACGGAGTGACGGCCATCAAGCCCACGTGGGGACGGGTGTCCCGAAATCGGACATTCGAACTCGCCGCGACGCTCGACCACGTCGGCGTAATCGCACGTTCGGCAGCCGACGTCGCGACGGTCCTGCAGATCATCGCCGGACCAGATCCCGCCGATCCGACCGCGTCGCCGCGCTCCGTCCCTCACGTGTCCACGGAATTGCGTTCCAATCTCGAAGGCGTGCGGCTCGGCGTTGACGAATCGTGGCTTGGAGCGCACCTTGACGAGGCAACCACGCGAGCGATGTCGGACGCCATCGCGATATTGCGTGATCTCGGCGCACAAATCGTTCAAGTGGCGCTGCCCGATGTGAACGGCATGATCTGGGATTGGTTTCCTGTCTGCGCGGTTCAAACGGCGCTAGCGCACGAGGCCACCTATCCGTCTCGCAAAGACGAATACGGCGACAGTCTCGCCATGCTGATTGAGCAAGGGCGCGCGCTGTCCGGTACCGAATACCATCGGCTGCTGCAGCGCCGGCGAGCATTTCGGAGGGAAGTCCTTGCGGTGTTCGATTCCGTCGATTTCGTCGCATTGCCGGTGCTTCCCGCGGGCGTGCCGACGATCGAACACATGTCGAAAATCGACGACGCACTGATTGCGGATATCCACCGCTTCACGTGTCCGTTCAATATGGCGAGCGTGCCGTCGGTGCTCTTGCCGTGCGGCGCTTCCGCAAACGGGCTGCCATTGGTTTTCCAACTGATCGGCGCCCCGTTCGACGAAGCCGCGCTCGTGAACGCAGCCGATGCATACCAACATGTGACCACATGGCACACGAGACATCCGTTCCTGTCGAACATCGCGGAAGGCCGTTGAGGAAGCGCGAATGCACTCTTGACAGGCCTGCGATGCGCCCTCCAGATACCGGCGAGCATGTTGAGCGTACGCGTGAAACTTCGGCGAAGGTCAGCCCAGCGAGCGGATGCGCATTCCCAATCGGTCGTATCCGTGTGGATTTCAGCAACGCCGTCATTTCGCTCCGATTCGATGTCGACGCTCTGGCAATAAGGCCGAAACACGCTTTTTGCATCGGTTTTCATCCAAGCTGCAACGACGCCGCGGTCGTGGGTTTCGAGCCATGCATCGACGTCCATGTGCGCGTGCACGTCCAGTCAATTCTGGTCAAATGAACGGGTCGGAATACCCGCCAACCTACCCATCACCAACCGATGCCTGCGCCGGTCGGCCCCGCGTCCGAGCGTGTCGCGAGGTTAGCCCAAGCGCGCGCCCCGAAACGACGCGGGCCCGGCATCTCGCCGGGCCCGCCCGCGCCGCCGTTTTCACGGCGGCCATCCCTTCAATAGGGAACAACGTCGCTTACTTCGTCTTCTCGGCCGTGTCCGAGATCGCCTGGCCGCCCTTCGAAATATCCTGGCCGACGCCGGCGATCGTGTTGCAGCCGGCAAGCGCGGCGGTCAAGATCAGCAGGGCAGCAGCAATCACGCGATTCATTCTCACTCTCCTTGTCAATGCGGGCTCTTTGCGAGCGACCGACGTATCCGAATCCCTCGCGCACGGCGGCGCGGGGACCGGTCCCGATTATACGGACGCACCCGCTGCGCGGGACAAAGCAATTGTTAAATGGGGTTGGGCGCATACGCCGCGTTTTCATGCGCCGCTGCGTCATCCGTCAACCTGCCCGCATTTTCTGCTTGACTTCGGCTGCCGGCGACCTAACATACGCATCGCGTATACTTTAGAGAGCCTAGCCGACCGATGACCGTTCCTCAGCAAGCGTTCCTGCGCGACGCGATGCGCCGCCTCAACATGACCCGCGAAGCCTTCGCAAACCGCATCGGCGTCAGCCGCCGCGCGCTCGACACATGGCTTTTGCCCGACGATTCGCAGGAATCGCGCGGGATGCCCGAAATCGTCGAGCGCTTCGTCTCCGAGATCGTCACGCGCCCGGAGTCCGCCGAAGGATATACGCAACGCGTAGATTCCCCGTCCCCGCTCGCGAACCAGTTCCTGTTCGAAGGCAAGCCGCAACTCCTGTCCGTCGACCAATTCTCGCGCGATTCGGTCGAGGCGCTCTTTCGCGTCGCCGACGTAATGCAGCCGATCGCGCGCCGACGCAAGATCTCGCGCGTGCTCGAAGGCGCGGTGCTCGGCAATCTGTTTTTCGAGGCGAGCACGCGCACGCGCGTGTCGTTCGGCGCGGCGTTCTGCCGGCTCGGCGGCTCGGTGTGCGACACGACGGGCTTCACGTTCTCGTCGATGGCGAAGGGCGAATCCGTCTACGACACGAGCCGCGTGATGGCGGGCTACGTCGACGCGCTCGTGATCCGCCACCCCGAGCAAGGCTCGGTCGCCGAGTTCGCGCGTGCGACGAACCTGCCCGTGATCAACGGCGGCGACGGCCCCGGCGAGCATCCGAGCCAGGCGCTCCTCGATCTCTATACGATCCAGCGCGAATTCTCGCGGCTCGGCAAGATCGTCGACGGCGCGCATATCGCGCTCGTCGGCGATCTGAAGTACGGCCGCACCGTCCACTCACTCGTCAAGCTGCTCGCGCTGTATCGCGGGCTGAAGTTCACGCTGGTGTCGCCGCCGACGCTCGAGATGCCGACGTACATCGTCGAGCAGATCTCGAAGAACGGCCACGTGGTCGAGGAAACGCACGATCTCGCGGCCGGCCTGAAAGGCGCGGACGTCGTCTACGCGACGCGGATCCAGAAGGAGCGCTTCACCGACGAGTCGTTCGAAGGCTACACGCCGGACTTCCAGATCAACCAGGCGCTCGTCGATACGGCGTGCGGCCGCGACACGCTGATCATGCACCCGCTGCCGCGCGACAGCCGGCCGGGCGCGAACGATTTGTCGACCGACCTGAACCGCGACCCGCGCCTCGCGATCTTCCGCCAGACGGACAACGGGATTCCGGTGCGGATGGCGATCTTCGCGGTGCTGCTTGGCGTCGAGCATCTGGTGCAGCACTCGATGCGCGACGCAACTTGGCGTCCGCCCGCGTATCTCGGGCCGGAGGATGCGGTGTTTCACGGGATCGACTGATTCCGGCGGAAACGCGGCGGGCATGGCGGGCGGCGGGCCGGGCGTCCACCGCCCGTTCGCTCGACGCGCCCGGACGACGTTCGCTTCACGCACCTTGCTTGCGGGCGTCGATTGCATCGACGGCCACCCAGCCTTCCCCGCACTTTTACCGCCCTCTCGATTTCCGCATTCCCGCATTCCCGCATTCCCGCATTCCCGCATTCGCGCGATCCGACGTCTCGCGAATTCCATGCGCGCCGCCGGCCGCCGGCCGCTCCGCCTCCGCCATCGCACTCGCGCGGATCGCCTCGGCGGCCGCCTCCGGGCGCGCGCCTGTCGCCCCGGCCGAGACACGCGGCGTCGGCCGCGCGCCCCGCAGCCTCCCGACGAACAAGCCGCTTGCCGACCAACGTCCACCGTTTACCTCTTTCCATTCAAAGAGATAGCCCGATCCATCGCTTATTGTTCGAGAAAACGTAACAAGAACGCTTCTCATTCATAAAATTATTCACTAAAATGGCGTCCGAAAACAATTTGTAATATTCGGGTGGGATGGCGTCGCGCATGCGATGGCCTCGCCCGATCGAGTCACACCTGGCGAGGAAATACCACCGATGAAGTCGCGCTCCGACGAGTTGAAGCTCGGAAAATTCACCACCCTTTGCAGCGTGCTCGCCGCGAGCCCGGCGTTCGCGCAGGACGCCGCGTCGCCCGCCGCGACCGCCGATCACGACAAGGAGCTTGCGCCGATCCAGATCAAAGGCGCCGCCGAGCACAGCTTCAAGGCCGACTTCTCGTCGTCGGTGAAATTCACCGCCCCGCTCGTCGACACGCCGAAATCCGTCACCGTGATTCCGCAGGAGCTGATCCACAACAGCGGCGCGGCGACCCTCACCGAAGCGCTGCGCACCGTGCCCGGCATCACGTTCGGCGCAGGCGAAGGCGGCAACCCGCTCGGCGATCGCCCGTTCATCCGCGGCTACGACACGCAGGGCAGCATGTTCATCGACGGGATGCGCGACACGGGCGCCACCACGCGCGAAATCTTCAACACCGAGCGCATCGAGATCACGAAGGGCTCGGACGGCGCGTACGGCGGCCGCGGCGGCGCGGGCGGCAGCATCAATCTCGTCACGAAGGCGCCGCATCTCGGCACGACGGCCGAGGCGAGCGCGGGGCTCGGCACCGACCGCTACCGCCGCTTCACCGCCGACGGCAACTGGCAGTTCGCCGATCACGCCGCATTCCGCCTGAACCTGATGAGCCACAACAACGACGTCGCCGGCCGCGACGCGGTGAACAACGAGCGCTGGGGCGTCGCGCCGTCAATCGCGTTCGGCCTCGGCACGGCGACGCGCGTGACCGCGAGCTACTATCACCTGTCGACCGACGATCTGCCCGACAGCGGCATTCCGTACTTCTACACGACGGCGAACAAGCCCGCGAACGTCGACACGATCTATCCGGCGAACGTCGACCGGCACAACTTCTATGGCCTCGTCGACCGCGACTTCCGCAAGACGACGTCGGACATCACGACGCTCAGGATCGAGCACGACATCACGCCGTCGCTGACGATCCGCAACACCACCCGCTACACGGAGTCGACGCAGGACTACATCTGGACGCAGCCTGACGACAGCCAGGGCAACGTGATCAACGGCCAGGTCTGGCGCCGCAACAACAACCGCAACAGCTCGATCAACAGCATTGCAAACCAGACCGAGCTGTTCGGCGAATTCCGCACCGGCCCGTTCAAGCACAGCTTCACGACCGGCCTCGAGCTGTCGCGCGAATGGGGCAAGCGCGACACGTACAACGTCGCGACCGGCACGGGCAATATCTGCCAGCAAGGGATCGGCGCGGCGTCGGGCTACAACTGCACGAGCCTCTGGTCGCCGAATCCGAGCGATCCGTGGGCCGGCTCGATCACGCGCAACAACGACTACGCGCATGCGCGCACCGTCACGAAATCGATCTACGGGTTCGACACGATCGAGCTCAGCAAGCGCTGGCAGGTGAACGCCGGCGTGCGCCTCGACGACTACTCGACCCGCTTCACGGATACCCGCGCAAACGGCGGCAAAACCTACACGCGCGACGACACGCTGTTCAACTGGCAGCTCGGCCTCGTGTTCAAGCCGGCGCGGAACGGCAGCGTCTATGCGTCGTACGCGACGTCGTCGACGCCGGCCGGCACACTGCTCGGCGAAGGGTCCGAGTCGCAGTCGCTGACGCCCGGCCGCGGCGGCGTCGGCCCGAACGCGGACCAGCTCGCGCCGGAGAAGAACCGCAGCATCGAGGTCGGCACGAAGTGGAACGTGCTGAACGACAAGCTGTCGCTCACCGCCGCCCTGTTCCAGATCGACACGACGAACGCGCGCGTCACGCTGCCGGACAACCAGTACGCGATGGTCGGCAACAAGCGCGTGCAGGGTCTCGAACTCGGCTTCGCCGGGCAGATCACGCGCGCGTGGCAGGTGTTCGGCGGCTACACGTACATGAAGAGCGAACTGCGCGACAACGGCAAGAACACCGCCGACAACGGCCACCCGTTCCCGAACACGCCGAAGCACAGCTTCACGCTGTGGTCGAACTACGACGTGACGCCGAAGTTCACGGTCGGCGGCGGCGCGTTCTACATGTCGAAGGTGTTCGGCGATACCGCGAACCTGCGCGCCGTGCCATCGTACTGGCGCTTCGACGCGATGGCGCAGTACCGGATCAACAAGAAGCTCGACCTGCAACTGAACGTGAACAACCTGTTCAACCGCACGTACTTCGATCAGGCATATCCGGCGCACTACGCGTCGATCGCGCCGGGCCGCTCGGCGTTCGTCACGCTGAACGCGCGCTACTGACGCGATGCGGTCGGTATCGTTGAAGGCGCTTTCGTCGGCGTCGCACGAGGATCTCGCCGAGATCCTCGCCGGCCCGCCCGAGCGCGCGGCCGCGTGGGTCGCGGCGGCCGCGGAAAGCGGAATCGTCGAGGCGCAGGCCGTCTACGGGCAATACCTGCTCGACGGCCGGGGCGTCGCGCGCGATCCCGCCGCCGCGCTCGAATGGTTCAAGCATGCGGCGCGCGCCGATCATCCGATGGCGATGAACATGGTCGGCCGCTGCTACGAGTTCGGCTGGGGAACGGCCGCGAGCGCGACCGTCGCCGCGTACTGGTATCGCGGAGCCGCGCGCGCGGGGCTCGACTGGGGCATGTACAACTATGCGACGCTGCTCGCGCTCGGCAAAGGCGTCGACGAGGATCGCGCGGCCGCGCTCGAGTGGTTCGGGAAAGCGGCCGCGCTCGGCCACGCGAAGTCGATCAACCTGATCGGCGGCTTCCACGAAGACGGCTGGATCGTCGCGGCCGACCGCGACGCGGCCTTCGACTGCTACCGGCGCGCGGCCGCCGCGGGCGACTTCCGCGGCCAGTTCAACTATGCGCGCCTGCTCGCCGAGCGCGGCCGCGTCGCGGAGGCGCTCGAGTGGCTCGCGCGCGTGCCGCGCACCGCGACGCCCGCGTTCGTCGCGAAGATGCGCGCCTATCTCGCGGCGTCGCCGATCGACGCGTTTCGCGCGATCGCGGCGCGGCAGGAGTTCGCGACATGATGCTTCACATTCCCGGCGTGTTGACGAAGGAGCAGGTCGCGCAATGCCGCGACGCGCTCGACCACGCCGACTGGACCGACGGCAACGCGACGTCCGGCGCGCAGTCGGCGCTCGCGAAGCGCAACCGGCAACTGCCGGAGGGCTCGCCCGCCGCGCGCGCGGTCGGCGACGCGATCCAGGACGCGCTCGCGCGCAGCGCGCTGTTCTTCTCGGCGGCGCTGCCGCTCAAGGTGTTTCCGCCGCTCTTCAATCGCTACGCGGGCGGCGATGCGTTCGGCACGCACGTCGACAACGCGATCCGCCTGTTGCGCGGCACCGATTTTCGGGTGCGCAGCGATCTGTCGGCGACGCTCTTTCTCGAGGAACCCGATGCATACGACGGCGGCGAGCTGTGCGTCGAGGACACGTTCGGCGTCCATCGCGCGAAGCTGCCGGCGGGCGACATGGTGCTGTATCCGGCATCGAGCCTGCATCACGTGACGCCGGTGACGCGCGGCGCGCGGGTCGCGTCGTTTTTCTGGATCCAGAGCATGGTGCGCGACGATGCGGACCGCACGCTGCTGTTCCAGCTCGATTCGCAGATCCAGCGGTTGACCGCGGAGAAAGGCGGACGCGACGCGAGCGTGATCGCGCTCACCGGGATTTATCACAATCTGTTGCGGCGGTGGGCGGATGCGTAAAGAAGGCTCGCTAACGCATCGATAGGTGCTTTAGAAGCCACTAATCTAACTATGCCAATAAACGAGCATTAAAAGCCGAACAAAACGAACACCGCTGGAGCCGGCGCGCGATGTATGTTCTCGCAGGCATCGATCAAATCATGCTCAAATCGGAATTCCCGTGGCGCCGTCGGGCCAGGCACGCGCATCGGACTCTCCAAAGCACGCCCCTCCGCTCAACGGCTTGAAGCCACGTTCATTGAACCGCTGCCGTGCCGACTTGCAACGCTGAGCGCCGCGCTCAAGCGCAAAGCCGTCTCGCTCAAGCGCAACCGATAACGCGCTCAAAAAAGCGCGACGAAGAGGCCTTCGCCGTGAAGCAAATCACGCTCGCGAAGTTTCAGGAAACGGCACGGGAGAACGCCGCTCGACTGTTGAATCTCGACGAGGCGGGCTTCTGTGGATCGCCTTCGGTTTAGTGTCGTTGGTCACCATGATATCTGCCTCACCAGGTCGAGCGGAACCATTACTGCCGACGCAGAATGATCGACGCACTGGATTTCGGTGCGAATACGCATGATCCATGCCGCTCATGCGGGCACCATCAAAAGCCCCGGCGTCGTGGACTTCATCAGTGGCCTGCTCGCTGCGGGCGATGGCCGCCCGACCGTGATCGTGCCGGACAACGCCAGCATTCGTCACAGCATCGACGCCGCTACTCGCGATAGATGGATGATAGATCATCGAGCACGCCTGTTCTATCTGCCTGCCTACAGTCCCGAACTCAACAAGATCGATATCGTCTGGCGGCAACTGAAATATTGACGGCGCAACTTCGTCACCTGGACCAAGGAAACCATCGACGCCCAGTTCGCTGAACTGCTACGCGGCTACGGCTCCGCTTTCCAAACGAATTTCTCGTGAACAGTTATCGCCATCGCCCGATTTTCCTTGCCCGCTTCTGTCATGCGTTCGCCATCGAACGGCGATAGTTTGATCCTGCTCTTTGTTAATCCCGGATCAATCGAACCCAAGACGCATTCCCCTAGCCACCCATTGGCAACTCGAAGTAGGTAATTCGATCCGGAAAACGACATGAGCGATCCATTCCAAACATTCGCGCCATATTTCCAGAGAAAACGACACTATGCATTCCTACTCAACGAATCGCACGATTCGATCGAATATTCATCGGCAATCACGATTGTCGATCTTGACCTCGATACTCATCTGCCTCGCCTCAGGCAATGCCTGGGCGGTGAAAAGCCCCGAAACCGGCACGCCGGCCAGCCCGAAAATCAAGCAGCCGCCGACCGACCAGCCGGTGGGCAGTTCACCGTCCGCCCCCCCGGCCCGACCCACGCGCGACGTGAGCGTGCAATGCGGCGACCAAACCACGTCGTATTCCGACGACGGGTATCAATACGCCTATTTCGCCAATTGTCTATCCACCTCCGGCAACAACCTGAACATCAGCATCGTGGCCAAGGGCTTCGAGTACAAATGGGGCAGCGCCTGGTACAACAACAAATACGATTCGCAAATCACTGGCGACGTCGTGGTTCAGCGTGATGGCGCGACGATCACCTCGAAGCAGATCAGCCAGCACTTCGACGGCACGTCGGTTTCCGTCGACTTCAGCGTTCCCGCGCCAGTTCCCGGGAAATACACAGTCATCTTCAGCGGGCAAATCAATGGCGGCTACTGGAGCGATAGCGTCTCGTCAGTCGTCAAGGCAAAGAACATCGAATTTTCGATCCCGAAAGCCCAATGATCGATGCAATGTCTTACTGGAGAAAATCATGACCCCGTTGAACCACTCCCTCGACCAACATCCGCCCAGAATCTCGACGAAAATTCTGTGTGCTGCCGCGCTGTTCGGCGCCTTGTCGACCGCCCATGCCGATCAGTACGCCGACACCCTGGCCGCCGTCAAGCAAGCCGTCTCGAAAGGAAAACTGGTCGTGTACCAGTTCGACGAGAACAGCCCGATCCCGTCCGCGCCGCAGAATGAACCCGGCAAGGCGCTCAAGCAACCCGGCTGGCTGGTCGTCCTGAACAATGCGTCGAACTCGCGCAACGACGTCAACCTGTCCTATGCACTGCTGCCGGACTTGCACCAAGGCCCCGAGAAGCGATGCGAAGACAACCCGAAGGCCATCGCTTCCGACGGCACCCGGGAAACGGCCGAACTGTACACGCCCGTCGAGGCATGGGGCGCCTTGAGCAAGCCCTCGGTGATCTTCAATGCCAATTATTTCGACGTGCGCGACCAAGGATCGAGCACCACCTGGCAATCCAACAAGTGCTCTGTCCCGCTTGGCATTTATTTCGACAATCACCCCGTGACGGCCACGCGCAACGACGCAATCACCGGCGACAAGTATTTCGCGGGGCCGAAGGTGTACCTCGACAAGAACGGCAAGAGCTCGATCGTCGACGCCTTCTTCATTGCCGACGGCTCCGCCCAGCCCGGACGAACCGACGTGACCTACAACCTCGTGGCTGGCGACAAGAACGCCACGGCCATCGTCGACAACGCCAACAACCTCATCAAGTCCGGCCAGCAGTTCGTCGCCTTTTCCGGAACGGCCCTGATCCCGTTCTACACCCGCGACGACGTGACCGCGAATCAGCCCGACGCCGGCACGAGCGCCACCACGCGCATCGGGATTGCCTACCTCAAAGGCACGGATCAACTGATGATCTTCGAGGGCGGTTCATACCGGAAAGGCATTACGCGCGCCGAGCTGGCCGGCATCTTCAATGCGTTCGGCGCGCAATCCGCGCTGGAACTCGACGGCGGCGGCTCCGCCGCCGTCGCCGTCACAAAGGGCGCGGCCAGTTGGGCCGGCACCAGCACGACGGAACCGGCCGGCGCCTGCCCCGGCAATGGCCTGATCTGCTCGGCCATCACCCAGCCCTCCGGCGATCCACGCCCGGTTCCCTCCTGGGCCAGCTTCCATTTCTGATGGGGGAAGGCTAAGCGTTGGGCGCGCCGAACCTCGTGTAATGCGCCTCGTCCGGTGGTTCGTCCGATCCGCCGTGCCGGTTTTCGTCCGACACGGCGGCTCCTTGCATGCCGGACCTACCGTTTCGCCGCGATCAACAGTGTGCCGCCCACGGCTCGCTCGCCGGTGGCGTCGGATGGGTGGCCGGCGCTCGGCAATGTCGGCCGGCGTGAGATTGACCATCAGCGGCCGACCATCGGTATCCACCGCGATATACCGCCTGCAGCCAACTACCTTTTCCCGACGTCGTAACCACGCTCGCTGGCCGAAGGCGCCTACCGACAGACTGTCGATGACGCCGGCACTCAGGCAATGCTGCCTGCCCGCCAGTTCCCGGGCTAGCATCACCACCACGTCGTGCAGTGTGCAAAACAGGAACCGCCGCATCAGCCGACGAGACCACCAGTAGACTGTCCGCCATGGCGGGAAATCCTTCGGCAGCATCCGCCAGCCACCGCCCGCGCGCACCAGATAGCGAACGCGTTGACCACCTCTCTCAAGTCGCACTCGCGACGTCGCCCGCGCGATGCCGCGCGTGGCAGCAATCCCTTGACGGCAGCCCACTCAACTTCGGTCATGTCACTCGGGTAACGCTTCGTCTTACGCGCCACCTTCGCCTGGTGTTCCCGCTGTTCTGTTTTCCACGTGAACCCTTTAAGCCACACTCCGGTTCATTTTTCAAACAGGCTCTGAGCGCCGACACAGGTCGGCTCACGCCCGTGACAGTCCGTGGTTGGAATTGTCTCCACAACCTCTCCGCTACTGGTCGAACGAGCCCACAAACGGAGATAGCTTCTTTGCAATTGATGGCCCTCTCGATTTCTTTGTTCCGGCCATTACTCGACGCTGATCCATTTGTCGAGAGCGCTCGCTCAATTTAACCAAATGCGACAATTCGCAACGCGCCAAACATGGTGCGCAACAACATATCCATTCAAACAACCGCTCTTACAAATATCCTCTGATCCGCACTGATAGCCCAGCGAAACAAATTGCGATTAATGCAAGCCAACCAATCGCAATCAAAAACAAAATAATATTAACGGCAAATACGCCCTGATTCGTGTATCACTTAAAATCCGGAGTAATATCGTGAATGATAAAATAAAAATAATGCAGCGATCAGGCCACCGGGAAGGAAGAGGCGCGCCAACAGCCAGTCGGCCTATCTTTGAATTTTATTTTTGGCCGACTCTTCAACGATTTAAAAATCGAGTTAATTAGCTTCGTTGACGCCCCGTTTATTAGCGCAGTCGAACTATAAAATGGCGCCCTAAACGAAATCCACTGCAGCAACTACGAGCTTCCAGCGATTTCTGCGACATCCTCTTCCATACCTCTCACGTCGACCGCGTCCGGCGGAGGCGGAACGAAAAGATTGCCCCGTTCAACGAACTGCCGACCGCTCTGCCAATCCGACGACGGCAGCCATTCGCAGGAGCCGAAGCGCACGAGGATGTCCTCATAGGCATTGATCAACTCATGCTCAAATCGGAATTCCCGTGACGCAGACGGGTCAGGCACGCGCATCGGACTCGCCAAGGCAGGCCCCTCGCCGTCTGTCGCGATAATGTCGGCCGCCGAGTGCCTGAACGGCTACCAGCGCATAGCAGGATGGCGGTGCCGTTCGTGATCGCGCATTATCACTCAGCGGTCCCCCTGAACCGCTCATTCTTGAACTCCCGGATGATCGTGTATTCACGACGCGCTGGTCGAACGTGAAGCACGCGTCGCCCGCGACGTTCGTTTCGAACCCGAGATTCCCCGCCGAGCGCGCGGTCAACTCGACCGAATTGTTCGTGATCACGCCCGCGATCACGACCTGCGCGATTGGCCACTCGTGCAGCCAGCGCGTCGTAAGCCCGGTCGCCGCGAACGCGTCGGGGACGTTCTTCTCGATCATGTGCTCGTGCGCGAGCGGCGCGAACGCGTCCTGAAATTCCGCGCCGGGCTGTCCCGGCCAGAACCCCGAATCCGGCGACCGGGGAATGTGTCGGACGTGCACGATTGGACGCCCGGTTCTCCGCCAGAAATCAAGCAGTTTCCCGGCGCACGCCTCAGCGTCCGGATTGTTGCGGCGTCCCAGCTTCGGATCGTGGACGCCTTTCTGCAGGTCGATGAGCAGCAGCGCGGCGTGCGCGGAAAGCGATGTGGATGCGTCCATATGGATAGCGGACCGGTCGCGAAAGCGAAGACGTAGACGTAGACGAAGCGGCGATTGTAACGACCGCGGCACAGATCGGGATCGACGAAATGTCGCGAACCTTCGTCGACTTCTCGCGCGACACTCGCCTCTACGGCCGCCATCCCGGCGAACGACGACGCCATTCACGGCCCGCCTCCGCCGCCATCGTTCAATCGAAAGGGCTTCCCCGAACTTGCGCGCCGCGCACGCCGCACCGCACAATCGCAGCACCTTCGCCACCGCTTACCGCCATGACTCATGCGTCGCTCGCCACCGGCGTGCTGCTGGCCGCGGGCCTCGGTACCCGCTTCGACCCCGACGGCGTGCACAGCAAGCTGCTCGCGAAGCTGCCCGACGGCACGCCCATCGCCGTCGCGGCCGCCCAACGGCTCGCCGCCGTGCTCCCCGACGTGATCGCGGTCGTGCGCCCCGGCGCGGAAAGGCTCGCGCATCTGCTCAACGACGCCGGCTGCCAGGTCGTGTTCGCACCCGACGCCGAGCGCGGAATGGGCGCGAGCCTCGCGGCCGGCGTGCGAGCGAGCGCCGACAGCTCCGGCTGGATCGTCGCGCTCGCGGACATGCCGTGGATCGCGCCGTCGACGATCGAGGCCGTCGCGCGCGCGCTCGACGTCGAGCTCGCGTCGACCGTCGCCCCCGTCTATCGCGGGCAGCGCGGCCATCCGGTCGGTTTCTCGAGCCGCCATTACGACGCGCTCGCCGCGCTCGACGGCGACACGGGCGCCCGCGCGCTGCTGGCGGCCGCCCCGCCCACGCTCGTCGACGTCGACGATCCCGCCGTGCTGCGCGACGTCGACACGCGCGCCGATCTGCTCGCCCCGCCGCCGCGCGGCTGACGCCGCGTCGTCCGGCAAACGCGCGTCCGATTGCCTATAACGGAAGACGAGACCCGGCGCGTGCCGCGCCGGTCCCTGCGTTTACCGAAATTGCCGACTCCCATGACCGATCACACGACACCGCTGCCGGAACCGCCCGCCGACCCCACCCGCGACCCCGAAGAAGACGCGCTCGCGCCGCCGTCGCCGGGCCACCACCATCACGAGAATCCGCAGAAGCCGGAAGAGCCGCCAAGCAAGGACCCGGTTTGACGCGCTGGCGGTAGGCCGGCGCAACGCGAACGCGCGCACGGATGCCGCCGAGGCCCGCGAGCCAGAATTCGGCTTGATTGCGGGCTCGCGATCCGGTGATCGACCGCGCCTGACGGATTCGCACGCCTTGCCGTCGCGCTTTTCCGCCGTGCCCTCGCGCGTTTCGTCTCACTCGGTCGATCCGCCGGCCGCCCGCATGGCCCCCGCATGGCCCCCGCATGGCCCCCGCATGCCGCGCGCGTCGATCCCGATGCTCCGACATCGGCCGCGACAAGCATTGCCGATCGCCGCGCCATCGATCGAACGACGACGGCATCGTCCATCCGGCCGACGAATCGCGGTCGCCCGCGCAACTGGCCGATGGCTTGCTCCCATCCGCCCGCCCACATAGGCCACGCCCGCATGCCGGGCGACATCCGTCAAACCGCCCTCAGGGCTTCCCCGCGTTCCGCCCGCACCTAGGGAATACCCGCCTGCGCCCGCGGTCCTCCGCGCCGATAAACAGGCATTCGTCCCCATGCCTCAGCCGCTCCACGACTAAAGACCATGCGCTCTCTCTCCCTGAACCATAAGCTCACGTCGATGATCGTCATCCTCTGGGTCGGTCTGCTGCTGATCGGTGCGACCGGTGCATGGCAGAACCGCACGTCGATGGTCTCGGACCGGCGCGAGCAGCTCGCGAACCTGACCGCGCAGGCATACAGCGTGAGCGAGCATTTCTACAAGCTGTCGCAGCAAAGCGCGATGCCCGAAGCCGACGCGAAGCGCGCCGCGCTCGAAGCGATCGCCGCGATGCGCTACGGCAAGGACGGCTATCTGTCGATCAACGACTCGAAGCCCGTCGTCGTGATGCACCCGATCAAGGCGGAGCTGAACGGCAAGGACGTGTCGGGCTTCACCGATCCGGGCGGCAAGCACCTGTTCGTCGAGATCGTGAAGGCGGGCAACGCGCAAGGCGGCCTCGGCTTCGTCGAATACATGTGGCCGAAGCCGGGCGCCGACAGGCCGATCGACAAGACAAGCGCCGTCCGCCATTTCGCGCCGTGGGACTGGTACATCGTGACCGGCATGTACATGGACGACCTGCAGGCCGCCGTGCTCGCGAGCACCGGCCGCTGGCTCGCGATGACGGCCGTGCTCGGCATCGCGGCGACGATCCTGATGGTGTTCGTGCTGCGCAGCGTGCGCGGCAGCCTCGGCGGCGATCTCGAGGCGGCCGTCGAGACCGCGCAGCGGATCGCGCAAGGCGACCTGACCGCGCACGTCGACATCCGCCGCGGCGACCGCGCGAGCCTCCTGCACGCGCTGCACACAATGCAGGCGGCGCTCATCGACATGGTGTCGCGCGTGCGGCTCGGCACCGAGAACATCAACGTCGGCGCGTCGGAGATCGCGGCCGGCAACACCGACCTGTCGCAGCGCACCGAGCAGCAGGCGGCCGCCCTCGTGCAGACGGCGTCGAGCATGGACGAGATGACGTCGAACGTGAAGCACAACGCGGACAGCGCGTCGCAGGCGGCCGAGCTCGCCGACGAGGCCGCGCAGGTCGCGACGCGCGGCAGCGCGGTCGTCGACGACGTCGTGCGAACGATGGACGAGATCACCGACGCGTCGCGCAAGATCGGCGACATCATCGGCGTGATCGACGGCATCGCATTCCAGACCAACATCCTCGCGCTCAATGCGGCGGTCGAGGCGGCGCGCGCGGGCGAACAGGGACGCGGCTTCGCGGTCGTCGCGGGCGAGGTGCGCACCCTCGCGCAGCGCTCGGCGACGGCGGCGAAGGAGATCAAGTCGTTGATCGAGACATCGAACACGACGGTCGAGCACGGCGCGTCGCTCGTCACGCGCGCGGGCACGACGATGACGGAGATTGTCCAATCGGTGAAGCGCGTCAACGAGATTCTCGAGGAAATCAGTCACGCGTCGCGCGAACAGAGCGCGGGCATCGACCAGGTGAATCGCGCGGTCGGCGAGATGGACCAGGTCACGCAGCAGAACGCGGCGCTCGTCGAGCAGGCCGCGGCCGCCGCGCATTCGCTGAAGGATCAGGCGGACGCGCTGCGCTCGGCGGTCGCGCAGTTCGCGCTGCCGGCCTGATCCGGATGTGATACGGGCGACGAGGGGCGGCGGCCGCCCGGGATGCTCCCGGGCGTCGCCCGGCCGCTTCGCGCCCGCTCCGTCGCCGTCCGCTTCTTGCCGTCGTTCGCGCGTGCTTATCGGCGTATCGCCGATTCCCTCCCGCGATCCGCGCGTCGGCGCGCTCGCGCTGACCGTTTTTCGCTAACCGTTTTTCGCTGACCGTTTTTCGCTGACCGTTTTCCGCTGATCGTTTTCCGCTGATCGTTTTCCGCTGACCGTTTTCCGCTAACCGTTTTCCGCTGATCGTTTTCCGCTGATCGTTTTCCGCTGATCGTTTTCCGCTGACCGTTTTCCGCTAACCGTTTTCCGCTGATCGTTTTCCGCTGACCGTTTTTCGCTAACCGTTCCCCGCTGACCACCTCCCGCTTGCCGATGTCGGCGCGCCGCGCTCGGCGCTTCCGCACCGCCTGACCGCTGCCGACGCCACGGCGCCTCGTCGCGCGCCACCCTCCTTCCGCGACGTTCCGCCGATCGACGTTCGCGTCGGCCACATCCGCCGCGACGCCCGCATCCGAAACATCGATCGCATCCGCCGCGATCGCTGATCGACAACCCTTCCTCGACCGCCGTTTTCCGATGCGCGCGCCGCGCTTCGCGCGCCCCCGAGCGTCCTTCGCCGCCTCCGCCCCGCCCGCGCACTTCTTCAATATTTATCAGACTTTTCAACGATTTGGCGGCCAAAGCAGACGAAATCATTACTCATTCATTACAATTCCACTTTCGGGACGCGATCCGCGATCCCGCCCAGCGATAGCGAGCCCATGCGCCTCAAGAAAAAACCGAAGTCGTCCGATCCTTACGTCGCCGTCGCGAAGAGTCCGATGCTGTCGTCGAACCTGCCGATGTGGCGCTCGAAGTTCATCGTGATCCTCGTGTTCATCGCGTTCGGCACGCTGATCGCCCGTGCGTTCTGGGTGCAGGTCGCGAATCAGGATTTCTACGTGGGCCAGGGCCAGAAGCGCTATCAGCGCACGATCGAGCTCGGCGCGATGCGCGGCAGCATCGTCGATCGCAACGGCGCGCTCCTCGCCGTCAGCCTGACGACCTATGAAATCTGGGCAAATCCGAAACAGGTCGACGAAGTCGCGTACGCGCCGCTCGCGAAGCTGCTCGACCTGCCGCTCGCCGAAGTGCGGCGGCGCCTGACGAGCGACCGTTCGTTCGTGCTGCTCAAGCGCCAGGTCAATCCCGAAACGGCCGCCCGCATCGAAAAGCTCGATGTCGACGGCGTCACGCAAGTCGCCGATTCGAAGCGCTTCTATCCGGAAGGCGAATCGGCCGCGCACGTCGTCGGCTTCACGAACGTCGAGGACCAGGGGCAGGAAGGCGTCGAGCTCGCCGCGAACGGGCGGCTGTCCGGCACCGCGGGCCAGCGCCAGGTGATCCGCGACCGGCTCGGCCGGATCATCTCCGACACCGGCCCGCTCGTGCCCGCGCAGCACGGCGCGACGATCGAGCTGACGATCGATCGCCGGATCCAGCAGCTCGCGTACGCGCAGCTCAAGTCCGCGATCGTCGCGAACAACGCGCAGGCGGGCAGCGTCGTTGTGCTCGACGCGCAGAACGGCGAGATCCTCGCGCTCGCGAACTACCCGACGTTCGATCCGAACGACCGCGCGCGCCTGACGGGCCAGCAGTTGCGCAACCGCGCGGTGGTCGACACGTTCGAGCCCGGCTCGACGATCAAGCCGCTCGTCGTCGCGCTGTCGATCGACGCGGGCAAGGTACGGCCGCAGACGATCATCGACACGTCGCCAGGCTCGTACCGGATCGGCCCGAACGTGATCCACGACACGTCGAACCACGGCGCGATCACGGTCGCGCAGGCGCTGCAGATGTCGAGCAACATCGCGCTCGCGAAGCTCGCGCTCAACCTGCCCGCCGAGACGATCTGGAACAAGTACCAGGAATACGGAATCGGCCGCGCGCCGGAACTGACGTTCCCCGGCGTCGCGTCCGGGCGGCTGCGCCCGTACAAGCGCTGGCGGCCGATCGAGCAGGCGACGATGGCCTACGGCTACGGCCTCTCGGCGTCGCTGCTGCAGATCGCGCAGGTCTATACCGCCTACGCGGGCGACGGCATGCTGCATCCGGTGTCGCTGCTGAGAACGCGCGCCGATCCGTCCTCCGTCGACGCGCACCGCGGCCATCGCGTGACGACGCCCGCCACGGCCGCCGCGATCCGCTCGATGCTGGAAATGGCGGTCGGCCAGGGCGGCACCGGGCGCGCCGCGCGCATCGACGGCTACCGGATCGGCGGCAAGACGGGCACCGCGCGCAAGCAGGTCGGCGCGTCGTACGCGAAGGGCAAGTACCGCGCGCTCTTCTCCGGAATGGCGCCGATGAGCAATCCGCGCCTCATCGTCGCCGTGATGATCGACGAGCCGGGTGCGAGAAGCTACTACGGCGGCACGGTCGCGGGACCGGTGTTCTCGTCGGTGATGAGCGGCTCGCTGCAGTTGCTCGGCGTGCCGCCCGACGCGCCCGTTACCGCCGAGAAGCCGGCGGCGAGCGGCGCGAGGGCGCCCGCGAAAACGAAGGCATGACGCGACGCCGCCACCGCGATGCGGGCGCTGCGCCCGCACACATCCACCTCGATCCCATTCTTTAGGATCACCTCGCATTATTTGAAAGCCCGCTTACCCACCGCCTACAATTTCCCGCACGACATGCATGCCGTCCGCGGCTCGCAAGGCCGCATCCATCGAAACGGAGCACGAAGGAGACGCTTATGGGATTGCGCTGGCCCCAAGCCGCCCTCGTCTGCGCGAGCGTCGCCGCCAGCCTGTCGGCGGCGGCCCCCGCGCATGCGGAAGGCGCGGCGCCGGTAAAGATCGGCTTCGTCGTCAAGCAGCCCGACGACCCGTGGTTTCAGGACGAATGGCGCTTCGCCGAGCAGGCGGCGAAAGACAAGCACTTCACGCTCGTGAAGATCGCCGCGCCGAGCGGCGAGAAAGTGTCGACCGCGCTCGACAGCCTCGCCGCGCAAAAGGCGCAAGGCGTGATCATCTGCGCGCCCGACGTGAAGCTCGGCCCCGGCATCGCCGCGAAGACCAGGCGCTACGGAATGAAGCTGATGTCGGTCGACGACCAGCTCGTCGACGGCCGCGGCGCGCCGCTTCCGAACGTGCCGCACATGGGCATCTCCGCGTACAAGATCGGCCGGCAGGTCGGCGACGCCATCGCCGCCGAGGCAAAGCGGCGCGGCTGGAATCCGGCCGAGGTCGGCGTGCTGCGGCTCGCGTACGACCAGTTGCCGACCGCGCGCGAGCGCACGACGGGCGCCGTCGACGCGCTGAAGGAAGCCGGCTTCCCGGTCGCGAACGTCGTCGACGCGCCCGAAATGACGGCCGACACCGAAGGCGCGTTCAACGCGGCCAACATCGCGTTCACCAAGCATCGGAACTTCAGGCGCTGGGTCGCGTTCGGATCGAACGACGACACGACGGTCGGCGCGGTGCGCGCGGGCGAAGGTCGCGGAATCGGCGCCGACGACATGATCGCGGTCGGCATCAATGGCAGCCAGGTCGCGATGAACGAGTTCGCGAAGCCGAAGCCGACGGGCTTTTACGGCTCGATCCTGCTGAACCCGCGGCAGCACGGCTACGACACGTCGGTCAACATGGTCGAGTGGATCACGCGGAACCGGACGCCGCCGCCGCTCGTGCTGACGTCCGGCACGCTGATCACGCGCGCGAACGAAAAGACGGCGCGCGCGCAGCTCGGGCTGTGAGCGCCGCCGCGCGGCGCGCGGCGGCAGCATCGGCCACCCGTTTCGAACCGAAGGAGAACGCATGACGACACGCACCACGCTGATCACGGGCGCCGCGGGCGGCATCGGGCAGGCGCTCGTGCGCCGCTTTCTCGCCGCGGGCGACCGCGTGCTCGCGCTCGACCGCGACCGTGCGGCCCTCGCCGCCTTCGTCGATACGCTCGGCGATGCGGCCGTCGCGCCCGTCGTCGACGATCTGGGCGACGCCGAGCGCCTCGCGGCCGCGCTCGCGAACGAGCCCGTCGACGTGCTCGTCGCGAATGCGGGCACCGCCGCGTCGGCGACGCTGCGCACGACGACGAGCGCGTCGTGGCGCGCGGATCTCGACGCGAACCTGACCGCGACCTACGTGAGCGTCGAGGCGGTGCTCGCCGGGATGCGCGCGCGCCGCCGCGGCGCGATCACGATCGTCGGCTCGGTCAACGGCGTCGCCGCGCTCGGCCATCCGGCGTACAGCGCCGCGAAGGCGGGGCTCGTCAGTTATGCGAAGTCGCTTGCAATCGAATACGGGCGCGACGGCGTGCGCGCGAACATCGTCTGCCCCGGCACCGTGAAGACGCCCGCGTGGGAAGCGCGCGTTCGGCAGAACCCGCAGGTGTTCGAGCAACTGAAGAAGTGGTATCCGCTCGAAGACTTCGCGACGCCCGACGACGTCGCGAACGCCGCGCTGTTCCTGTCGTCGGACGCGGCGCGCGCGATCACGGGCGTCATGCTGCCCGTCGACGGCGGACTGCTCGCCGGCAATCGCGTGATGGCGCAGGAGCTAACGCTCGAGTCGTTCTATTGACCGTTCGATGCACGTGATGCGCGCGGTGCGACGGACGCCGCGCCGCGCGACGTCGATCGGAATCCGCGCGTCGACGATCGGGACGCGGCGCGGCGCGGCTTCGATACGCCGAACTGGCGATTCCGTCGCGATTGCGCCGATCGGGCGATCCGGGCGAGCGATCCGCCCGCCGGAGCGAGGCGTTCATGCCGCGAATGCCGCGAACGCCGCGAGCAAAACGCTGCGCCCGCAATCTCGCTTGGTGGCTATAGCGCAAGCGCCCGCCTCCCGTCCCGCCCGCGCTTAATGCGCGGCCGCCGAGCGCGCCTGCCCAGCATCCGCGCCCATGCGCGCAAGCACGTGCTCGGTCATCCCGCGCGCGAGTTCCGTCTCGCCGACGAACACGTCGCCCATCCCTTCGTTCGCGAGCAGCGCCGCCTCGTCGTCGCTGTTCGTGCAGAGCGCAATCTCGATTGCCGGATTCAGCGTGCGCGCGATGTCGACGATCTGCCGCACGTCGAACACGTCGGGCAGCGTGACGACCAGCATCCCCGCGCGCGCGATATGCGCCTGCACGAGCACGATCGGCTCGATCGCGTCGCCGGACACCGCCGCGACGCCGTCCGCGCGCAGCTTCTCGACCGTCTCCCGATTCTGCTCGACGACGACGTACGCGATGCCGCGCGCGTCGAGCGCCTGCGCGATTCGCGTGCCGACGCGTCCGTAGCCGACGATCACGACCTGCCCCGTCAGATGCGTCTGCGGCGTCGACATCGGCAGCGCGGCGAGCGGATCGTCGCGCGACTCGAGCCGGCGCACGAACGCCGAGTGCTTGCGGATCCACGCGAGCGCCGGATCGATCGCCGCGAACAGCAGCGTGTTGAGCGCGATCGACAGGAGCGCGACCGCGAGGATCAGGCTCTGCCCTTCGGCCGACAACAGCCCGAGCCCGAGCCCGAGGCTCGCGAGGATGAACGAGAATTCGCCGATCTGCGCGAGGCCCGCGCCGACCGTGAGCGCGGTGTTGAGCGGATAGCGGAACGCGAGCACCAGCGCGACGGCCGCGAGCGTCTTGCCGACGACGACGATCGCCGCGACTTCGAGCACGTGCAGCGGCTCGTCGATCAGCACGCGCGGATCGAACAGCATGCCGACCGAGATGAAGAAGAGGACCGAGAACGCGTCGCGCAGCGGCAGCGTCTCGTCGGCCGCGCGGCGGCTGAACTCCGACTCGCGCATCATCATCCCGGCGAAGAACGCGCCGAGCGCGAACGACACGTCGAACAGCTTCGCCGCGCCGAACGCGACGCCGACCGCCGCCGCGATCATGCACAGCGTGAACAGCTCGCGCGAGCCGGTGCGCGCGACGAGCCACAGGATGCGAGGGAACACGCGCTTGCCGACGATGAGCATCAGCGCGATGAACGCGGCGACCTTCAGCAGCGTCACGCCGAGCGCGCCCCAGAGGCTGCCGCCCGCCGGCGCGGCGGCCGCGTCGCCGTGCGCGGGCGCGCCGCCGCCGAGGAGCCCGGCGAGCGGCGGCAGCAGCACGAGCACGAGCACCATCACGAGATCCTCGACGACGAGCCAGCCGACCGCGATCCGGCCGTTGACCGATTCGATGAGCCCGCGCCCTTCGAGCGCGCGCAGCAGCACGACCGTGCTCGCGACCGACAGCGCGAGGCCGAACACGAGCGCGCCGCCGACGTTCCAGCCCCACAGCAGCGCGAGCCCGCCGCCGAGCGCCGTCGCGACGGCGATCTGGACGATCGCGCCGGGCAGCGCGATCTTGCGCACCGCGAGCAGATCGCCAAGCGAGAAATGCAGGCCGACGCCGAACATCAGCAGCATCACGCCGATCTCGGCGAGCTGCTGCGCGAGCGCGAGATCGCCGACGAAGCCGGGCGTACCGGGACCGATCACGATGCCGGCGAGCAGATAGCCGACGAGCGGCGGCATTTTCAGCAGCGACGCGAGGTAACCGAGGATCATCGCGAGACCGAAACCGGCCGCGAGCAGTGCAATCAGGCTGACGTCATGAGGCATCCGTGCTCCATTTGATGACTTGATGTAACGATTTCGTAAACATTGAAGGATAAGGGATCAAGGCGACAAATGTGCGAACTGGCTAAAATTTGCCGGGGGGCGATCGCGTGAAAGGCGGCCGGGGCCGCCGCGATCGGGCAAACGCGCGTTCGGACGGACGGCGATGCGCTCGCCGATCGCTCGGCGAAACGCGCGCCCGCGCGTCCGCGCACAAATGCGCATGCCTCACGCGCGCCGGCCGGATGTGCCGATCGCGCGTCGCCATGGCGTGCGGCGACGCGTGAATGCCGGTTCGCGGCCGGATCGACGCCGCCGCCCGCGACCGGTAAAAGCGAACGCCGCGAACGCTGCCGCGCGCGACAGGCGGACAACGAAGCATCACTTCGTGGGAATCCCGCGACGGATGACCGAGCGGCGAAAACGGTGCCGCGCGAAGGGAGAGCTCGGTAGCCAGCGGCATGGACCGTCGCGGACGTTCGATCCGCCGTTCCGTTGAAACGCCGACTTTCGCTCGATTCCGGCCGGGTTGGCTCGATCGAGCCCATCGAGATCGAAACGGACGACGTCGATGCCGCCCGGCCGAGATGACGGCTATTCGGCCGACGACCGCCCTCGCCTCACCGACCGAATTCGAATTTCCGTCTAATCCGATTTCGTCCGGCCGTCTTTGATTCGAATCAAATTTCAATCGGCCAATGCGGAATTAATAGTCTTTCTATTAGAAATTCTTTGGAGAAAAGGCTCCGCCGCCATTTCCGCGACCATCTGTCGCATCGCGCCGAATCCGTTCGAAAATCGAACCGCGTCCCTTCCGCAGAACGCCGTCCCCGCCTGACTTTCCGCCGGCCGATCAAACGGCGCGCGACACGCGTCCATCGCCGGCAGTTTCAATTGCCGGGATATTCCCATCGCGGCATCAGGGGAAATCCCCACTCGAAACGACTGGTGCTCGCCGAGCAAGCGATTATTATCGTTACATCATCCAATGTAACGATTGACGATGAATTCCGGCGAGCGGCGTTGCGGCGCGCCCGATGCGAACCGATGCCGACGAAGAGGCAATTCGATGCGAGTGTCCGCGATGACGTCCCCGCTGTTCCGAGCGTCGCCGTGCGCCGCGCCCGCACACCGGCTACCCGTGTCCGCATCGCGCGTCTCGACGCCATGCGCCTGCGGGCACATCCGCAGGCGGCGCGGCAGCACGCGGCGGCCCGGCGGCGCGCACGGCAAACGCCTTCGGCAGCGCCGCGCCCCATTCGCAATCCCGCATCCACCAGCCACACGCGACACGGGACGGCCTCGCGCCGTCCGATGAATTCAAAAACCACAGGGAGGCACTCATGGCAGTCGGCAACCACCATCCGATCAAGGCGCGTCACGTCAAATTCGATTTCGGCGAGACGCCGCTCCAATGGATCCCGGGCGATCCGGCGAGCACGCACATCATCGACACGCTGAACCTGCTGTTCCCCGAAGGCGAGCTCTGGTTCTGCCGCGTATACAACAAGGCGCTGCCGCTCATCGACGACCCGGCGCTGCGTGCGGACGCCGACGGCTTCCTGCGCCAGGAAGCGGTGCATTCGCGCTCGCACCACGCGGTCGCGAAGCAGTGCTATGCGCGGCACGGCGTCGACACGCAGCCGTATACGAAGCGCCTCACCTGGCTCTTCAGCAAGGTGCTCGGCGAGGCGCCGCTCGGCCTGAAGATCGGCGGCACGCGCTTTTGGCTGCGGCAGCAGCTCGGCGTCATCGCCGCGCTCGAGCATTTCTTCGCCTATCTCGGCCGCTGGGTGCTGAACGCGCGCGAGCTCGACGAAGCGCACGCCGATCCGGCGATGCTCGACCTGCTGCGCTGGCACGGCGCGGAGGAAGTCGAGCACGGCACCGTTGCGTTCGACCTGCACCGCTACATGGGCGGCGGCTACTTCGGGCGCGCGTTCCACATGGTGCTCGCGATCTTCCTGTTGGTGCTGTTCGTGTCGATGGGCTCGAGGTTCATGTACACGCGCGATCCGAAGGCGGGCCGCTATCCGGGCTTCGTCCGCGCGTGGACGCTCGGCTCGCGGCGCGGCCATCTGCCGTCGTTCTGGAAGACGATCGGCGCCGCACTGCGCTACTTCATTCCCACGTACACGCCGCACGGCGAAGGCTCGACCGAGCTCGCGCTCGAATACCTCGCGCGCTCGCCCGCCGCCCAGGCGGCCGCGCACGGCGGCAACTGGGGCGGGAAAAAGACCACCTGAGCTCGCGGCCCGCGCGCCGTCGTTCCCGCGGCCGCATTCATCGATTCCGTTTGCCTACACCACATCACTCATGATCAACACTCCCTTGAAATGGGCGTCGTACCTGTTGCTGCTGAGCGCGCAGGCCGCGAGCCCCGGCGCGTCGGCTGGCACGCTGACGGGCACGGTCTCGTCGGACGGCAAGCCGCTGCCCGGCGCGATGGTCACCGTGTTCGACGCGGCGCAAACGCGCCGCGACACCGTCTATACCGACCGCAACGGCCAATACAAGATCGCCGTCGACTTCGCCGGCAGCGTGCACGTGCGTGCGCGCACGCCGTACTTCAAGGACGCCGCGCAGGACCTCGCGCTCGCGTCCGACGCGCGCAAATCGCTCGACTTCGCGCTCGCGCGGCAGACGGTCGCCGAAGAGCTGTCCGCGAGCCTGCCGGCGTCCGCGCATCTGAGCTCGCTGTCGTGGAACAGCCAGGACTCGCGGACGACGTTCATCAGCCAGTGCAACTACTGCCATCAGGTCGGCAACGCGCTGACGCGCACGCCGCGCGACGAAGCCGCATGGAGCGCGACGGTGCGCCGAATGGAGGGCTACGCGGCGCTCCTGACGAACAAGCAGGCGCAGGACATCAGCCATGCGCTTTACAAGGGGATGGACGGCCGCGCGGTCGCGGCGGTCGAGAAATACCTGTACGACGACGCGCTCGCGCCCGCGAAGATCAAGGAATGGGCCGCGGGCGACGGCCTCACGTTCATCCACGACGCCGACGTCGGCGTCGACGACCACCTGTACGGCGCCGACGAGGGCCACGACAAGATCTGGGAGCTCGATCGCAAGACCGGCAAGCTCAGCGAATGGAACGAGCCGGACATCGACCTGCCGCAAGGAGGCGTATTTTCCGGCGTGCAGTTGCCGATCGGCGTGTTCAGCGGCAAGCAGGGGCCGCACAGTCTCGCGCAGGCGGCCGACGGCCGGTTCTGGATCACGAACGCGCTGTCGTCGACGCTCGCGTCGTTCGATCCGGCGACGAAGCGCTTCAAGCGCTACCCGCTCGGCCACTCGCACCTGTATCCGCACACGATCCGCATCGACCGGGCGGGCATCGTCTGGTTCACGATCGTCGCGTCGAACGAAGTTGCGCGCTTCGATCCGAAGACCGAGACGTTCACGATCATCCACCTGCCCGACGGCGGCTTCTGGCGCGTGGTGTCGCACTATCTGTTTCCGCTCGTCGTGAAGATCGCCGCGTGGTTCCCGCAGCAGAACCTGCAGCTCGCGGTCACGCATCACAAGTGGGCGTTCCAGGGCCGCGACGCGTTCCCGTTCCCCTACGGGATCGACGTCGATCCGGTCGACGGCTCGATCTGGTACGCGAAGCTCTATGCGAACAAGATCGGCCGCATCGATCCGAAGACGCTCGACGTCACCGAGTTCGACACGCCGCTCGGCGGTCCGCGCCGGCTGCGCTTCGATCCGCAGGGCAATCTGTGGATTCCGGCGTTCGACGACGGCGGGCTGATGAAATTCGATCCGCGCACGCATCGCTTCGAGACCTACAAGCTGCCGCTCCTCGCGCACAACGAATACGAAGTGCCGTACGCGCTGAACGTGAATCCGAAGACGGGCGACGTGTGGATCACGTCGAACATGTCCGATCGGATCTTCCGCTTCGTGCCGGCCACGCAGACCTTCGTCTCGTATCCGCTGCCGACGCGCGTCACGTGGCTGCGCGACATGGTGTTCACGCAGGACGGCGCGGTGTGCTCGAGCTCGTCGAACCTGCCCGCGTACGGGATCGAAGGCGGGCGCGCGTCGTTCATCTGCCTGTATCCGGACGGCGAGCGCGGCGGCGCGACGGCGGCGTCCGCGGCGGTCGCGGGCATCGCGCCGCCGCGCGCGGCGGCGGGCCGGGACGCGTCTGGCCTGGTCGCGCCCGGCCAGGCCGGATCAAGCCGGATCGGATCGATCCAGACCGGCGCGATCAAGCTCGTCGCCGCACACGGCGATCGTTCGAAGCACTAAGCGGGAATCCGTCATGAACATGCAAACCTTCCTGATGTATCTGCTCATCACGGTGCTGATGGCGCCGCTGCTG
Source organism: Burkholderia sp. ABCPW 14 (assembly GCF_001523835.1). Classification (NCBI taxonomy): domain Bacteria; kingdom Pseudomonadati; phylum Pseudomonadota; class Betaproteobacteria; order Burkholderiales; family Burkholderiaceae; genus Burkholderia; species Burkholderia sp. ABCPW 14. Next base: position 80,137 of record NZ_LOVS01000149.1, read on the forward strand.
TTGGTCTACGGCCTGCCGTTCATCGTCGGCGCGCGCCTCTTCAGCCGCCTCGCGCGTGCGCACCTCGGCGCGCGCGTGCGCTACGCGGTCGCGTGCGGGATCGCCGCGCTCGGGATCGCGCCCTCGTACGACGCGTACCGCGCGCCGCTGCCGATCTATGCGCACCGTCTCGAAGGCGCCGACGTGAGCACGGGCTTCATGCTCGCATCGTTCGCCGTCACGTGGATCGTCGTGATGATCGCCGCGCGACTGTGCACCCGTCGCCGGCAGGTGACGCAAGGCGCGTGAGCGGCCACGCGCGCGCTCCGTAGCCGTTGGCCCGGCATCGCCGCGCAGCGTCGCGGCGATGCCGTTTCGGCGGGATCACGAATCGAGCGCGCGCCGGGCGCGCCGCTCGCATGTTTCGGATCGGGCCGTCGCGGTAAGGGCCGAGCGCCGTTGCAGCAATCGGGCCGGCCCGTGCCGCGCAATGCGCGAAGCGTCGCCGGTACTTCCAGAGCCATAGCGCGAGCGGCGCGAGCAGCATCGTCCAGATCCGTTGCGCGGCCTCGTTTGCGCATCGGCGACGGCCGTGCGGCTCGGCCACCCACGACGCATGTCGCGCACCCTCCTGCGCCGAACGAAAACGCGCATGGAACGGCATGAGCGACGCCCCCGGCCATCATTTGACGCAAGCATAGGATGAGGCCGTCGCAAGTCAAGCCGAACCGGGGCGGCGCCGTGCGCCGTCGGGTCGAGGCACGCAAGCAACGACGAAGCGAAGCATCCGCTTATTGAGGGACGGGCACGCGTCACGCAACGCGTCGCACGCCCGCACGCGATCGTCGATCGCTGCCGCGTTGGCGCGCGACGACGCCGTACGCGATTCGGCGTGGCGCGCGCGACGTGTCGCGGCCCGCCGCCGGCGGCAGCTTTGCTGCGCGTCGCTCGCGTGCGCGCCGCGCGCCGCCGCGTCACGGCTCCGCGACCGCGACCATCACCGGATACGCGCTGAACGCCGCCGTCGCCGGCTCGCGCGTGCGCGGCACGAACCGATGCGATGTCGTCATTTCGTCAGGTCGGCTCGTCGTTTTGATCGGACTTCGGCGCAAACGCGGCATTTGCGCCGCTATCGACCGACATCCGCCTCTGCAACACTGTGATCGTCCCAATCCGTCAGGAGGTCAGGTATGCCGTCCCATCTTCCCGCGACCGTCTATTTGAGCGCCGACGACGTCATCCGTCTCGTGCAGCGTGTCGGCCTGCCGAAGTGCATCGCCGAAGTCGCCGTGCGCATCGAGCGCGATTTTCTGCGCTGGCGGGAATTCGACAAGAGCGCGCGGGTCGCGTGTCATTCGCGCGACGGCGTGATCGAGTTGATGCCGATCGCGGATGCGCGCGAGTTCGCGTTCAAGTACGTAAACGGCCACCCGAGGAACACCCGCGACGGCCTGCCTACCGTCATGGCGTTCGGCATGCTGGCCGACGTCGCCACCGGTGCGCCGCGCCAGCTCTCCGAGTTGACGCTGACGACGGCGATCCGCACCGCCGCGACGTCGGCCGTCGCCGCGCGCGCGCTCGCGCGTCCGGACAGCCGGACCATGGCATTGATCGGCAACGGCGCGCAGAGCGAGTTCCAGGCGCTCGCGTTCCGCGATCTCGTCGGCATCCGGACGCTGCGCGTCTACGACATCGACCCGGCTGCGACCACGAAGCTCGTGGCGAACCTGCGCGACGAGGCGCTCGAGATCCGGGTTTGCCGCGACGCCGCCGAAGCGGCCGACGGCGCGGACATCGTGACGACCGTCACGGCCGACAAGGCCAACGCGACGATCGTCACGCCGGACATGATCGCGCCCGGCGTGCACGTCAACGCAGTGGGCGGCGACTGTCCCGGCAAGACCGAGTTGCACGCGAACGTGCTGACGCGGGGCAAGGTCTTCGTCGAATACGAACCGCAGACGCGCATCGAGGGCGACATCCAGCAGATGGCGCCGGACTTCCCGGTCGTCGAGCTGTGGCAGGTGCTCGCCGGGCACGCGCGCGGCCGCGAGACCGCGGCCGACGTGACGATCTTCGATTCGGTCGGCTTCGCGCTCGAAGACTACTCGGCGCTGACGTTCGTGCGCGACGCCGCCGCGGCGCTCGGAATCGGCGACCTCGTGGAGCTGATTCCGGCCGCCGACGATCCGAAGGATCTGTTCGGCCTGCTGCGGCGACAGACATCCGGCGCGCGGGCGGCCCTCGCGCTGCCCTGAACCGGCGGCGAGGCGACCGGCAGCGACGCAGCCGCCTTCGCCGGCTCGCCCCGGGCAGGTTGTCGGCGTGAACGGGCCCTAACGATAGCGCTTGAGCAGGATGCTCGTTTCCGTGTGCCTGATGCCCTTGATCAGGCGCACCCGCTCGAGCGCCGTCGACAGCTCGGCGGGCGACCGCACCCTCAGCTCGGCGAGCAGATCCCAACGGCCGTTGGTGTCGTGAAGCGCGACGACGCAAGGATCGCCGGGCAGATTCGCGATGACTTCGCGCGCCCGGTTGCCCTCTACCTGGACGTCCATCCACGCGCGGATATTGCCGAGCTCCCTCTGCCGCCTGAGCCGAACCGTGTAGCCGATGATCGCCTATGCGTCTTCGAGACGGCGCAATCGATGCGCGACTGTCGTGCGGGCAACGCCGAGCTTCACGGCCAGCGTCGCGACGTTCATCCGCGCGTCGGCACGCAAGAGTGCGATCAATCGGTTATCCGTATCGTCCATGAAGATTCGCTGTACATCGACGCTCGCCGCGACGCGGAAAGCATGCATGCGTGGACGCGCTGCATCGGCGCGACGCGGCCGCCCGTCTGGTCCGCGAAGAAAACGCCATGCCCCAAGCGAGCCCGTTCATCGCCGCCCCTCTGACTGACCCCGCATCGCTTGCGAATCAAACTTCGAGCCGAACGTCGCGCCGCAGCACCTTGGTCAGCACGACGTAGTAGACAACGCCGACGGCGAGCCAGCTCAGTCCCAGCATCCAGGTGTCGTGCCCCATCGAGTACAGCACATACGCGAGAATCACGAATCCCACGGCCGGAAACACGAGATGCTTGAGATACTGTCTGGACTTGTTTCGAATCACGAAGTGATTGACGACGGACACGTGCAGCATCAGGAATCCGGTCAACGCGCCGAAGTTCACGAAGCCGGTGATCCGGTCGAGCTGATCGATGAAAGCGAGCGACACCGCCAGCGATACGATCGCGACGAGACCGATGCTCACGTAAGGGGCCCGGTATGTGTCCGATACGCGCGCAAGCACGCCGGGCAGCGTCCGGTCGCGCGCCATCGAAAACAGCACGCGGGCGATGGATGCCGTCGACACGAACGAATTCGCGATGCCCCAGGCAATCGCCGTCGACCAGGCAGTCAGCCGATTCAGCCATTTTCCGCCTGCGAGCTCGGCCGTTTCGTAAAACGCGGTATCCGGCGACTTGAATGTCGTTCCGTGAGCGAGATCGCCGGCGATCCAGGTCTGCAGGATGAACAGCGCGCCGACGAGCAGCAGCGCCGTGAGCGTCGCGTTGCCCACGACCTTCTGGTCGCCGCCGGCCACCTCCTCCGACATCGTCGAAATCGCGTCGAATCCGAGGAACGACAGCGCGGCAACGGAAACGGCGGAGAAGATCACGCCGACGCTGAACCGCACGGGCTGGAACAGCGGATCGAGCGTCAGATGGCCAGCCCCCACGCCGCGCCCGTAAAGCGCATAGAGGCCGCAGACGCAGAAGATCGCGAGGACGATCAGTTGCGCGTACAACATCAGCTTGCTCGCCTGCGCCGTCACTTCGACGCCGCACAGGTTCACGCCCGTGCCGCACGCCATGAAGATCACGACCCAGACCCACTTCGGCAGCGCGGGGAAGAGCGGCGCGAGCGCCGCCGCGCTCGCGATGTAGAGCAGCGACGGAATCAGGATGTAGTCGAGCAGGATCAGCCAGCCGGCGAGGAATCCCGCGTGCTCGCCGATGCCCCGCTGCGCATAGGTGTAGACCGAGCCCGCGAGCGGAAAGTCGGCCGACATCGCCTTGTAGCTCATCGCGGTGAAGAACATCGCCGCCATGCCCACCGCGTACGCCAGCGCCACCATGCCGTTCGCGGCCTCGGAAACGTATCCGTAGATGCCGAACGGCGCGATCGGAATCATCCACACGAGCCCATAGACGACGAGGTCCTTGAAACCCAGCGCCCGCTTGAGCTCCTGCTTGTAGCCGAATTCTTCGATGGACATCATGCCCCCTGCAGACAATGAATCGATTGCTTCGCCACGGTCCTGATTGCATGCTTTCTTCGCCATGCGAACTTCATGGGCCGCGCGAAGCAAGCGTCTTGCTGTTTCCGTACTCCGACCGGGGGTTCTGGGGGAGCCGGCGGTGGATACCCTGTCCGTCGAACTGCGTCGCTCGGTGGTCCTCGCGGCTCGACTTTCTCGAGCCATGGCGGCATCCTAAGCACAGGAAATAACGTTTTCAATAGACGCCAATATTCATCGAATGAAAAAAATTCCTCAAACCCTGCTCTACCGGCTGCGCGCGGCGCTGCAAACGTTCAGCCCCGCCGAGAAGCGCGTCGCGATGACGCTGATCGCCGACTACCCGATCACGGGGCTCAAGACCCTCGTCGAGATCGCCAACGCTGCGGGCGTCAGTCCGGCGACCGTGTCCCGCTTCGCGGAGACGCTTGGCTTTTTGGGGTTCCCGGATTTTCAGCGGGCGCTTCACGAGGATGTCGCGGCGCGCTTTTCGTCGCCCGGCCTGCAGTTCGACAAGACCCCGGAGCGCAGCGCCGATTCCGGGCGGCCTCACGCGACCGCGAAAGCGCTCGGCAAGCTGGTGACGCAGACCGTCGCGTCGGTGGAGCGGCGCGACGTCGAACTGCTGATCGAGAAGCTGACCGACCCGAAGCGGACCGTCTATTTCCTCGGCGGCCGCCACAGCGGCTCGCTCGCCCGCTATTTCCAGCAGCAACTGCATCACCTGAGAAGCCGCACGGTGCTCTTCGACAGCGTGAACGCCGACGCGATCGACGCATTGATCGAGTTCGACACGCGCTCGGTGCTCATCGCGTTCGACTTCCGCCGCTACCAGCACGACACGACCCGTTTCGTCGCCGCAGCGAGCGCCCGCCGCGCGCATGTCGCGGTTTTCACCGATCCGTACATGTCGCCGGCCGTCAAGCACGCGAGCCAGGTCTTCCTTTGCCGGACCGCGACGACGTCACCGTTCGACAGCTACGCGAGCGGACTCGCGCTGATCGACTTCCTGACCCAGGAGCTCGCGACTGCATTCGGCGAAACGGGTCACGAGCGCGTGTCGAAGCTGGAAAGCGTGCGCGAGGAATTCGGCCTCGAGTACGTGTTGCGCAAGTAGTCGCCTGCCCGCGTGCGCGGCTCTTCTCCGGCGGCCTCGATGACGCCCGGCCGGATATGAAAAAAATTATCATATTTTTTATTTTTCATCATCCATGGCGATTTATTATCATCACCAGCCGACCTGCCCGCCCTTGCGCAGCAGGCCGGCGGGCCGGTGAATCGTCCCGTGCGCCGGCCCCACCCGCCCGAATAGGCAGGAAGCGACGGGCGCCCCGTTACCGAGACAAACGCGATATGTCCTCCAACGTCGCCTTGCGAGCCGGAAGCGAACCGCTGTGTTTCTTCCTGACCAACGATTTTTCCGGTTTGAACCGCGGCCGCGGCTTCCCCGCGCAGGATCTCGCGCGCTATCTCGACAGCGGCTGCGGCTGGGTGCACGCGAACCAGGCGCTCACGCCATTCGGCCCGATCGGCGACGGCCATCCGTTCGGCCCGCTCGGCGATCTGCGCCTGCGCGCGGACCCGGCGACCGAGGTGCGCTACGGTTTCGACGACGGCGCGCAGCCGCTCCATTTCCTGCTCTGCGACATCGTCGACTACGCCGGCGCGCCTTGGGACTGCTGCCCGCGCTCGTTCCTGAAGGCGGCGATCGGCGACCTGCGGCGCGAAACCGGCCTGATCGTGCGCGCATCGTTCGAGCACGAATTCACGATCACGAATCTCGCCGAGGTCGCGCCGCCGTTCTCGTACCGCGCCTATCGGCTCGCCGAGAAACTGTGCGGCGAGATCGTCGCGGCGATGCGTGCGGCGGGCGCGGGCCCGGAAATGATCCTGCCGGAATACGGCGCGGGCCAGATGGAGATCACGATGGCGCCGGCCGACGCGTTGAAGGCGGCCGACAACGCGGTCGTCGTGCGCGAGCTCGTGAGGGAGCTCGGACGGCGCAACGGCCTGCACGCGACGTTCGCGCCGAAGGTGTCGCCGACGGGCGTCGGCAACGGCGTTCACGTCCATTTCGGGCTGTCGCGGGAAGACGGCACGCCCGTCAACTATGATCGCAACGGCGCGGGCCTGCTGTCCGCGACGCTCGCCCACTTCTGCGCGGGCGTTCTGCGGCACTTGCCCGCGCTGATCGCGCTAAGCGCGCCCAGCGGCATTTCGAATCTGAGGCTGCAGCCGCATCACTGGAGCGCGGCTTTCACGTGCATCGGCTCGCAAAACCGCGAGGCCGCGCTGCGAATCTGCCCGGCGACCCGGCAATCGACCGCGGAAAGCGCGCATCACGTCGAATTCCGCGCGGCCGACGGCTGCGCGTCGCCGTATCTGGCGCTCGGCGCGCTGATTCGCGCGGGCCTCGACGGCATCCGGCGGCAAGCGCCGCTGCCGAAGCTGCTCGACGTCGACCCGTCGAGCCTTTCCGATGCGCAGCGGCGCGAAGCCGACGTGCGCACGCTGCCCGGATCGGTGCCGGAGGCGCTCGCCGAGGTCGATGCGGACCCCGAAGTAAAAGGCTGGTTCAGCGACGACTTCTGGCGATGCTACCGCGCGATGAAGCGCGCGGAGCTGAACCTGCTCGCCGGCTTGTCGGCGGAAGAAATGTGCGAACGATACAGCCGAGTGTATTGATTCACCCGATTCCATTGCCATGAATGCCCCTATCGAAACCAAGCAAGCCCGCGCGGGCGACGCACGCCTGACGCGCATCCGAGCGTTCGACGCCAGGAAGACCGCGGTGCTGGTCGTCGATGTTCAGAATGCCGAAATCGTCCCCCGCTACGAGCGCGAGCGGCCTGAATACTGGCGCGCCGTTCACGAGCGCGCGCTGCCGAACCAGAAGCGCGTGATCGACGCCGCCCGCGCGGCCGGCGCCGAGATCGTCTACACCGTGATCGAGAGCCTGACCGCCGACGGCCGCGACCGCAGCCTGGACCACAAGCTGTCGGAGATCTTCGTGCCGAAGGGATCGCCGCTCGCGCGGGTCATTCCGCTCGTCGAGCCGCAGGCCGACGACATCGTGCTGCCGAAGACATCGTCCGGCGTGTTCAACTCGACGAACCTCGACTACGTGCTGCGCAACATCGGCATCGAGTCGGTCGTCGTCGTCGGATTCGTGACCGATCAATGCGTCGACATGGCGATTCGCGACGGCGCGGACCGGGGCTACTACATGGTCTGCGTCGGCGACGCTTGCGCGGCCTATACCGACGACGCGCATCGGAACGCGCTGCGCGCATTCGGCGGTTATTGCCGGCACATGAACGCCGACGAATTCGTCGCGTCGATCGGCTGACCGGCGCCGCACCGATCTAGTTCAAACCATCGCCTCGCCCTTTCGATCATGCAACATCACCGCATTCCGCTCGGCTTCGACACGCCGGGTTCCGCGCTGGCGCTCGACGCGTTCCGCTATGGCGCAGCGGGCGCCGGCCGCCGGACCGTGTACATCCAGGCCGGCCTGCACGCGAACGAAGTGCCCGGCATGCTGGTCCTGCGTCATCTGCGAGCGCGCCTCGCCGCACTCGAGGACGCCGGCCGGCTCGCCGGGGAGATCGTCGTGGTGCCGGCCGCCAACCCGCTGGGGCTCAGGCAGATCGCGCTCGGCATGCATCACGGGCGCTTCGAGCTCGCGAGCGGCGAGAACTTCAACCGCCGCTTCGCGCCGTTCGCCGATGCCGTGGGCGAGCGGATCGCCGCATCGGACCTCGGCGGCGGAACGCACGCGGCGTCCGTCGTCAAGGCCGCGATCGGCGAAGCGCTCGCCGCGCTGAAACCCGCGACGCAGCTCGAAGCGCTGCGCATCGCGCTGATGCGGCTCGCGGCGAGCGCCGACGTCGTGCTGGACCTGCACTGCGACCGCGAAGCGTGCCTGCACGTGTATGCGAACGACCGGCAGTTGACCGAAGCGACGACGTTGAGCGGCCATCTCGGCGCCGAACTCGTCTTGCACGCGGCGGTCCAGGGCGGCGCTTCGTTCGACGACAATCTCGTCTGCGAATGGCAGCGCATCTACGAGCGTGCCGGCCTGCCGGTCGATTCGGTGCCCGTCTTCGCCGCGACCGTCGAATTGCGCGGACGGACCGACGTCAGTCACGCGCTCGCCAGCGCCGACGCCGACCGGCTGATCGGCTATCTCGGCTCGCTCGGCGCAATCGCCGGCGAAACGCGTCCGGCCGCGCCCGCCCAGTCGTTCGTCGCGCCTCTGTCCGGCGTCGAAACACTGCGCGCGCCCTGCGCCGGCGTGCTGGTTTACCGCCGGAACGTCGGTGAATGGATCGCGCGAGGCGACGTGGTCGCCGAGATCGTCGATCCGGTCGGGGGATCGACCGTCGCGCTGAAAAACGGCATCGACGGCCTGCTGTTCGCCCGCGATCACGAGCGCTACGTGAGCGCCGGCCACAACGTGTCGTTCGTCGCAGGTCGCGAGCCGCTCGGCAAGACAGCGCTGCTGACGGCATGACGCGCGCCGCGCCAGCTTCGTCTGGCTCGTCAGGCGCCGGCTCGCGCTTTGCGGCGTCGGCCCCTTGCATCGGTCTCGCAGTCCCGACGCGCGGCGCGGGCGGCGCTCGTTTCCTGCCCCATCGCGTGATCGGCACGATGAGACCGATCGAGGTCTTTGCAGGATGCCGTCTTCGACGCTTCCCATCGCGTCTAACCATTCGTCGCGCTTGCCGCCTTCTCCAGTTGTGCCGCTCGGCCACAAGTCCGTGCACGTCGCGCGTGCCGCCGCGAACTCCGTGACAGCTCGTCCGTCCCGCCGGCCTGCGTCAGCCATCGCGCGCGAACGGCACGCTCGCCCCGCCGAGCCAAGCGCCCGCCGCCTCGCACCTTGCACGATCCTCACCTGCGGTAGCGCCCTCGCCTGCGGCACCGATTGGCGCATTCCGCACAAACGCGACGCATCATCGTCGACGACCGGCACGTCGTCGATATGCTGCGGCGTTTCGGGCCCGTCGAGTTGTCGTCGATGGACGAGTTCAGGAAGAGCGCAGTGTTTCCATTGCCGGTGGCGTTGAACCGACGCGGGCGCGCCAGGCGGCAGACAATCCCGCCGCTCGCTCGGCAGCGCTGACGGACCGAGCAACGCATCATTCGCGCCCAAGCCGGTCGGCCGAGCGGAATAGAAAATCCGCTCATATATCGATAAAATCGAGCGAAATCACACGTTCACCGTAAAAAAATCATGAGCATTCGAAGTCGAATACCCGAAGACAATCCAGCATTGGTAGAAATTTGGCGCCGATCGGTGCGAGCGACGCATACCTTTCTTCATGAGCAGGACATCGAAGATCTCTACCCTCAGGTACGGGATATGTATCTGCCGAGCGTCACGGTGTGGGTCGACGAAGCCGCCGATGGCCGAATCACCGGCTTCATCGGCGTGGATGGCCGACAAGTCGAAATGCTGTTCATCGAGCCCGACCTGTTCGGCCAAGGCATCGGCACGAGCCTTCTCGATCATGTCAGGGAGCAGCACGCCCGTCTGACCGTCGACGTCAATGAACAGAATCCGCAGGCGCACCGCTTCTATCTCCGGTACGGATTCAAGGAAATCGGCCGCTCGGCGACGGATTCGGCCGGCAGGCCGTTTCCACTCGTTCACATGGCTTATTGAGCCGCTCAGCATTCACCTTCGCCGATAACGACGCGAAGCGCCACGACCGTCTTCGATGAGTTTCTAAGCCTGCGGGCTAGTGTGATCAGCGGAATGCTCATGGCGTCATTTCGTCGCATTCGGATAAACGCGGCATTCTTTCATTCAGATCCGCTTCGCCAGTTCTCACGCAGTGATTAGCGGGATCGAGTGGAAGGATATCAGCTCGTATAACCGGGCATGGGTCGCCAGAAAATTGCGATAACGACGCAATGACACGCACTCGCGTCGACTGGGCCCACATCAGTACATTCGTGATAAATCACGCAGTGCTAACAAAGGCAAGACGTGCGACGCATTCGGCTGACTATATCGCGCGCGAATACTCCAACTGCTCATGAATGACAATATGGCCGGAAACAATTTGGCGGATTAATACAAGAGTCCGCAAATTCCGCCTTGACCTAATAGGTAGTTTCCCTCATACTTCGCGCCGATTCATCGGATTGTTAACTCGTCTGATTCACCATTCCATATTTTCTCTCGCCGTCCGTCGTGCACTGGTATCGCAGCTTAAGCATTGCATTCTTCTTCGCAGGAATTTCATCCAATCCGCCCAAGGCGCGACAGTGCAGTGACTCGAAGAAAAGCGACAACGGCCGCTCGTGCGCTTGCCCGGCAAACCGCATGGCAAGCCATTTCATCGCGCATGTCGGCGAGACCGCCAGTCCTTTCCTCCGCGCCTCTCGTGCTCCGTATCGACCGCATCCGGTTGCTCGGTGACATCCATCGCGCGACTCCAAGCTCACAATCACTCTCGATCACAACTGACTTGAATATTTAGTACACGCGGACAAAGTCCGAAACGAAAACACACGCCATCATTTCCGGGGATCATGAAAATATTTCGCCAGCCTTTCTTCTTGGCTATCGTCGGGATTCCTAATCTCGTCTGCCTCGTCTATTTCCTTTTAATCGCATCGCCGATCTACGTTTCCACGGCATCGCTGATCGTCTACAAGCCCGCACAAACATCTCAGAGCATCGCAACGATGCTCTCGGGCACCGGCGGAGGCAATTCGATCGAAGGGGCCTATATCATCAAGGACTATATCGGCTCGTGGGACGAGTATCGAAACGTCACGAAGGCCGTCGATCTGCCGAAGCAATACGATCAAGGCGATCTCGCGAGCCGTTACGGCGGTCTCGCGACGCTGTTCCGCAAGAACGACGTCACGCTGTGGCATTACTACCAGAACCGGGTCAACGCATCGATCGACCAGAACAGCGGGATCGTGTCGCTGTCGGTGCAGGGCTACTCGCCCACGGCCGCGGCGGCCGTCGCCGAGAAGGTACTGGAGGATTCCGTTCGTCATATCGACAACATGAATCGCCAGCAGGAGCGCGACTACATCAAGAACGCCGTTGATCGACGCGCCGCCATCGAAGCGAAACTGAAGAGCGACGAAGCGGCGCTGTCGGCCTATCGGGTATCCACCGGCATCCACGATCCGTCGGAGCTGTACACGTCGAATCTCGCGCTGCTGAACTCGTTGAACGAGCAGAAGACGCGACTGGCCTCGCAGTACGACGCGATCACGAAGGCCACGCCGAACAATCCGGTCGCGCAGAACCTTCGCTCCGCGATGACGGCCATTCAGGCCAAGATCGCGAGCACCGAAGCCGACGGCCGGACGCTGTCGCGGCAAACGGCGCGCCATGAAGAGCTAACCGTAGCGCGGGACAACGACGTCGCGTTGCTGCGCGAAGTCGAAACGGCCGTGCAGCAGGCGCAGTTGAACGCGATGAAGAACAAGTATTACCTGAACATCATCAGCGCGCCGTCCAGCCCGCGTGCACCCGAATTGCCTCGGCGGCTGGAGTGGATCGCCGGCGTTTTCCTTGCGACTCTCGTTCTTTGGGGCCTTCTCCGATGATCTACTTTTTTTCTCGAACCGTCCGCGTCGGGCTCGCCGGCGCGACCCTGGCGCTGTCCGCGTGCGGCCTCTTGCCGTCCGCCGGCCCCTCTGTCTCGACGGTCAAGTCCAGCACCGACGTCGATATCGTCAACGTCACGCCCGCACTCGCTCGCGAACGCGCGTCGACGGAAGCGGCGGGCCGGAAGGCCGCGATCCTGCGCGCCGTTTCGGAACTGTCCCAATCGACCGATCACGGCGCGTTCTCGTTCGCGCCCGGCGACGTCCTGCATCTGACCCTGTGGACGATTTCCCCGTGGCCCGGCGCCGATTCGCAGCAAGGCGCGACGAACGCCCCCGCGCCCATCGACCTGGGCAACTACACGGTCTCGGAAAAAGGAACCATCGATTTGCCCTATGTCGGCTCGACGTCGATCGGCAAACTCGGTCTCGAAGACGCGCAAGCGGCCGTCGCGCGACGTTACGCATCGCTCGGCATCCTGCAAAGCCCGTCGGCCAAGATCACGGTCGCGTCGACCTCGCATAGCAGCGTCGTCGTGACGGGCGCAATCGGCGCGCCGAAGCTCATCCCGTGGACGCCTGCCGGGTTGTCGCTGACGTCCGCGCTCACGCAAGCGCTCGGCAACGGCGCGGATCTCGTCGGTTCGACCAATGGGCACGACAGCGACAACGTCGCGACGCAAGTGACCGTGCTGCGCAAAGGCGCGTCGGTCACGCTGCCGCTCGAAGAGGCGCTCGCCCAGCAGACGGCGCTCCAACCGGGCGATCGTGTGCTGGTCAAGCGGGCGCCGCTCGTGCGCGTGACCGTGGTCGGCGGAGGCGTGCGCAAGAACGGACAGTTCGGCTTCGCACACCCGCCCACGTTGGCCGAAGTGCTCGCGTCGGCATCCGGCCTGGATGCGAACCTCGCCGACGATCATGCGGTGTTCGTCCTCGAAGGAAAGCCGCGGGGCGAACGCCCGGTGCTCTACGACTTCGCATGGAACAACTTGCAGGGCCTCATCGCGTCGCACAGCTTTCCGATCAACGACGGCGACATGATCTACGTCGCCGAAGCGCCGATCGTTCCGGTCGAACGAGCCATCAGCATCCTGTTCCAGCTCGCGCTGCCCGTGCAAGCCGTGAGGTGACATGACGTTCGACGCCTATATCGACCAGTTGGGCCTCCCCGCCGACGAGGCCCGGCGGCTTCGCGCATCGGTTCGCACCTGGGACGATCTCCATGCATGGCTCGACGCGAATCAAGCGTCCGTGATCCAGCCGAAGCCGGAACGGATCACGGTCGCGCCGCCTCCGCTGAACGTTTCGTGGAAACACAATGTATGGCGACGCTTTCGCCGATCGCAATCGTTGAAAGCGCCCGTCGGCCAGCCGCCCGGCTGGGAGCAGGTCGTCGAATACCGGCGCAAGGTGTCGCTCGCCCTCACGCTCGTCACGACGGTCGTCATCCTGCTGCTGTCCAATTACACGTTGCGCGCGCAACAAATGCCCGAGGTCACGATCAAGATCTACCTCGTGATCTACGGAATCATGACGTGGTTCCTGGCCGCCAACTTCTTCAAGCTCCTCATCGGAACATGGCACACGCTGCGCGGGCCCGGCAACAATCCGTGGCATCCGTCGAAATCGGCGCAGGAGCCGCGTCCCGACGCGAAGGTCGCCATCGTCTATCCGGTGTACCACGAGGACATCGCGCGCGTCGCCGCCGGCATGGCGGCCACCTGGGCGTCGATCGAGCGTGATTACCCGGAATACAGTCATCACTTCGACAACTTCCTGCTGTCGGACAGCCGGAAGCTCGAGTACGGCGTCGTCGAGCAAACGGCCGTTCACAAGCTGAAGGAACAGTTCCCGCGCGGCCGGTTCTTCTACCGTCGCCGGCCGGTCAACCTGAACGCGAAGCTCGGCAACGTCACGGATTTCTGCCGTCGCTGGGGCAAGAAATACGAGTACATGCTCGTGATGGACGCCGACAGCATCATGGACGGCAAGGCGATCATCGAGCTGCTCCGGATGATGGAAGGCAACCACCGGATCGGCATCCTGCAAACGAACCCGAAGCCCGTCATGCGGCGAAGCCTGTTCGGCCGGATGCAGCAGTTCGCCGCCCGGCTGTACGGCTCGGTCTTCTCGTACAGCCTGCAGGCGATGTACATGGGGCATGCGTCGTACATCGGCCACAACGCGATGATACGGATGAAGCCGTTCATCAAGTACTGCATCCTGCCGGAGCTGCCGGGAACGCCCCCCTGGGGCGGCAAGCCGCTGAGTCACGACATCATCGAATCCGCGATGATGGCTCGCGCCGGCTACGAGGTCTGGTTCCTGCCCGAGCTCGACGGAAGTTACGAGGAGATTCCGGCGAACCTTCTCGGATTTCTGATCCGCGAGCGCCGGTGGATGCAGGGCAACATGCAGCATCTGCGGTTCCTGTTCATCGACGGCCTGCGCTCGGTTCATCGCGAGACATTCCTGAACGGCTCGATGGGCTATCTCGCCGCACCGTTGTGGGCGATGTTCCTCGTGGTATCTGCATACGGGATGGTCCATTTCCTGAGCAGCGGCGCGCTCGTCATCGGCGCGATTCAGGTCATGCAGATGCCGATGCTGATGCTGCTGATCTCGTCGATGGTCTTCCTGTTCATGCCGCGAATCCTGGCGTTCGTCGTGCACGTCAAGCGCGACCGCGCGCGCGGCTTCGGCGGCAAGGACAAGCTGATGTGGTCGCTGCTGCTCGAGACGATTTTCTCGTTCTTCTTCTCGCCGATCATGATGATCTACGTGACCCGCTTCGTCTGGCTCTGGATCAAACGGCGCAGCATTTCGTGGGGCACGCAGCAGCGCGACGACGAGCCCCTGCCCTGGTCCGCATGCTTGCGGCATTTCGGCTGGATCAGCGTGATCGGCGTGGTCTGCTGGGCCGCGATGGCCTATGCGGTTCACGGCATCTCGTCCACTCGCGCGCTCATGATCGAGATTCTCTCGCGCAAATGGGTGTCGCCCGGCGACATCATGCTGTGGTTCTTCCCGATTCTCGCCGGCTTCACGGGCAGCGTGTGGATCGCCAGATTCACCAGCCTGTCCGTCGACGCCGTGCAATCTCGGAAACTCTTCTGCATTCCGGAGGAAATCGATCGTCCGCAGGTCATCGAGGATACGATTCTCTGGGAACGCAGGATGCGAAGCGATCTTCCGGATGTCGACGATCCGCAAGCGGTCATCGATTTCGCCGTCCACGACGTCGGCTTCTACATCAGGCATCGCCCCGAGACGCGCGATCGCCCGCACGTCGCCCATCGGCTCTTGCCGTCGATCGACGCAGGCAAGCCGCTGACCGGCAAGAACATGCTGCTCGCGCTGAGCGAGCGGCGATGCTTCGACGCACTGCATGTCCAGGCCCAACGCCGTCGCTCGCCGCTTCGGAACGACGTCCCGCGCGAAGCGACGCCGCCGTCGATTCACGACGAAGCCGAGTCGTTCGCCTGATTGCCGCGACGTATCGCATCACACTACACACCAAAACAGCACGTACCAGGAAAACACCATGCTCAAAGTAACGAAAGCCGTATTTCCCGTGGCCGGGTTGGGTACGCGATTCCTGCCGGCGACGAAGGCGAGCCCGAAGGAAATGTTGCCTATCGTCGACAAACCGTTGATCCAGTATGCGGTGGAAGAAGCGATTGCAGCGGGCATCACCGAAATGATCTTCGTGACGGGCCGCAGCAAGCGCGCAATCGAGGACCACTTCGACAAGTCGTATGAAGTCGAGGCGGAGCTCGAAGCGCGCGGCAAGGAAAAGCTGCTCGAACTCGTGCGCAGCATCAAGCCGCGCCACGTCGACTGCTTTTACGTTCGCCAATCCGAGGCGCTCGGCCTCGGTCATGCGGTGCTCTGCGCGGAGAAGCTCGTCGGCAACCACCCGTTCGCCGTGATCCTCGCGGACGACCTGCTCGACGGCAAGCAGCCCGTGATGAAGCAGATGGTCGACGTGTTCGACCATTTCCACAGCTCGATGATCGGCGTCGAAGAGATTCCGCCCGAGGACACGAAGTCCTACGGGATCATCGACGGCAAGGAATGGGAAAAGTCGGTCGTCAAGCTGTCGGCGATCGTCGAGAAGCCCGCGCCCGAGGATGCGCCGTCGAACCTCGGCGTCGTCGGCCGCTACGTGCTGAAGCCCCGGATCTTCAAGCATCTGCGCGAGCTGAAGCCTGGCGCGGGCGGCGAGCTGCAATTGACCGATGCGATTCAGTCGCTGCTATCCGAAGAGCAGGTTCTTGCATACAAATACGACGGCACGCGCTTCGACTGCGGCAGCAAGCTCGGCTATCTGAAGGCGACGGTCGAGTTCGCGCTTCGTCACCACGAAGTTCGGTGCGACTTCGCGCGGTATCTTGCCGAGCGCACGTTGCCGCTGAACGGCTAAGGAGGCCGCCTCCCGCGGGCTCATGGCCGGAAGGCGATGGACTTGCGCGGGGCAAGGCCGCCGCGTCAACGGCGTACGCGGATAACCGGTGCGCTCCAGCGTTTTCCCCGGACGCTCGTTCAATCGCGTCGCTGCAGTGCCGCGTTGGTCTGCGAATACGCCGAGCGGCCGGTTCCCTTTTGGGAAAACCCGCGCCAATAGCCCGTTGGCATTCTCGTTCGGCCTGTGCGGCCGAGCATTCCGAAAATCGCGGAATCAAACTTTGGCGTCGGTCGCCACTGTGGCGCTAGTGATCGACCTGATTGGCCCGACGGCCTTCCGACCCGCCGTTTCGGCTCGATCTTGCCGCTGATGGCGGACTGAATTCGCCCGAGTTGCATTGCTATCGGAACGGGCGAGCGGCCGACGATCATCGCTCTCGATATCCGTTCGCGTTCGACCCGCATCGACACCAAGCCAGCGCGGCGGCGACGTCCGAGGCGCAGCGGCCAGTCATTTCTTCTTCGAGTCGGCCGGCAAAGCGCCGGCCATAACGGTCATTCGTGATCCGTGTGCGTCGCTACGACGATCGCCCGCTATCGAATCCGATCATCGTTCGGCCGGACCCGTCGGAGCGCGGTGATCAGCGACGATTGAATCCGTTTCGAGGCGATCGCGCCGGCGCGCGTTCGTCCTTGTGCCGGAAGTTGATGCGGCCCTTCGTCAGATCGTAGACCGACAATTCCAGCGTGACGCGGTCGCCCGCGAGAATGCGAATATGGTTCTTGCGCATGCGGCCCGATGCGTATGCACCGACGACTGCGCCGTTTTCCAACGTGACGCGGTACTTGCTGTCCGGCAGCACCTCGTCGACGACCCCGTCCAGTTCCAGCAGTTCTTCCTTTGCCAAACCCATTCCTCCAAACAAAATGATTGACCGCAGCCGCAACGGTATGTCGATGTCCGCTCCCTTGCGGGGCTTCGGCTTCAGCCCCGATGTCGAATGCGGCGTTCATACGAACGCGTTGCATCGTGAGGTGCGCGTCGTCTGCTAGCCGCGCGGCTGGCTCGGCTCGCTATTGCGTCTCGGGGAATTACTTCTTTTCGCGAGACTTGGCGAGTGGCGTCTTGGGCGCCACCCAGTTCAAGACTGCGCCAGGAGTCGGCTTGGCCTTGGCCTGCTTGGGTTTCTTCGGTTCCTTGTTGCTTCGCAACTGGCTCTTGGCCATGGTGTCCTCCTTGTGCATCGCTCGCGAGATCGCGATAAATGAATCGTCTGGCAGTGCGTTGCTGCGGTCGCGCCGTGTCCGCCTCTTTCGTGGCGGACGGACTTCGCGTATGAGGGTGCTGGACGTCTGGAAGCGAAACGGTCGCCGTCGTGAACGGACGGCGACCGCAACGGAGGCAGGTGCTGCGCGCGGGATCGCTGCAGCATGTCGGTCCCGCGAACGGGACCGGTAATGCTAACGCGAATTAAAGCGGCGTGATGTTCGACGCTTGCAGGCCCTTCGGGCCACGCTTCGTTTCGTAGCTGACTTTTTGATTTTCGGCGAGCGTCTTGAAACCATCGCCGCGAATCTCAGAGAAGTGCGCGAACAGGTCGTCGCCACCCTTGTCAGGCGTAATGAAACCAAAACCCTTGCTGTCGTTGAACCACTTGACGGTACCGGTATCCATGAAGATCCCTTAAAAGAAACGGTTGAATTTGAACGGTTGCTCCCCGTTAGGGGCGCGGGAAAAAAGATTCAAGGAGGGAGAGGACAACGAATACCGCGGGCAGCGGTGACTGATGGGCAATCGAGCTTCTTGAAAACTTCAATGCGTGACGCTACGCCACATTGATCGCTTCGTCAAGCTTTTTCGGTCAAAGGCGACCGTCTCTCCACGTCGCGGCGACGCCCGATGCGCGTCCCTCACCGTCGATCCAGGCAGCCGCCCGATCCAAATGAACAACCCGCAAGCGGCCATATCCAGCGACGCGGCGGCAGAACGCCGACGCGCGCGCAGCAACGGGATAGCAGGAGAACGGAAGAACGAACGCTCGTCGAAACCTGCTCGGCCTGCCGAACCATTCTTCGGCGGGCCGGCAAATGGAACTTCGATCATTGTCGGCGTGACCGTGGCCGCACCACGAATGCCTCGCGGGAATCCGGCAGGTCGGCCAACAACGCGTAAGGGACGAAACCACGCTCGACTCGTCGTGCGGACCGCGATCGCCGGCATTGCTTGCTTCGTGAAGCGCGGCCATTTTTCGACGGGGCACGGGTCTACCTTGCATCGCTTGCGGCATGACGGCGTCCGTGTCCGGAACCGGTCGCGCCTCGCCCGGCTGGCGCACGCCATGCTGCGACCGGCCGGGCGGCCTCGAACCACCGGCGCCAGACCTGCGCGCGCTGCACCGACCGACGCCGCGCTCGCGCCGCCGCCCCGTCAGGCCAACTCCGCCCGCAGCCACGCCACGAGGCAGTCGACCTCGCTCCTTTCCGCCTGTCCGTGCCGGCGGTAGATCGACAGGGCATCGGGCAAGTGAATGGCCTCGTCGAACGGCGCGACGAGCACGCCGCTGTCGAGCATCCGCTCCGACGTGCGTCTCCACCCCATCGCGAGACCATGCCCCTCCACCGCAGCCTGAAGCATGAGCGAGTAGCTGTCGAACGACAGGCTTCGCGCCTTCGCGGGCAAG
The DNA here is from genome assembly GCF_001523835.1 of Burkholderia sp. ABCPW 14. NCBI lineage: Bacteria > Pseudomonadati > Pseudomonadota > Betaproteobacteria > Burkholderiales > Burkholderiaceae > Burkholderia > Burkholderia sp. ABCPW 14. The sequence continues at coordinate 99,078 of NZ_LOVS01000149.1, forward strand.
CCGTGGCCCAAAGCCGCGAGCCACGTGTTCCATTCCAGTTGGTAAGGCGGTGTGGCGTGATGGTGGAGCGAGGTATGACGCTCCAGCCGATCCAGTTCGATGCGCGCTGCGCGGCCCTTCACCGGTACTTCGCCGCCCCGATGAACTGCGAAAACCGCTCGCACCAGATGACGACGGTCGTGTAATCGCCGACGTCGACGCCGTCCGCGAGCGGCACGACGAAGTCGCCGAACGTCTTCAGCTCGCCGACCCGCAGCGCGCGCGACTTCGCCGCGACAAACGCCTGCTTCGACGCGACGAACTCCCGCGTCAGGTAGATCTTGTAGTCGGGTCCCGGCGCGACGCGCCCTTCGAATGCGAGCGCCGTGCGCGTGACGGATAGCTTGCCGTCCGTCCAGTGCAGCGGATCGCCGCCCGTCAGGCCGCGCTCGAAGCGCCCCGTGTAGAGCGCGCGGCCGGTGATCGGGCGCAGCTCGGTTTCGCTCGCCCCCGCGTCGGCCGTCAGGATCGGCAGCGAATACACGCCGAGCGCGAAACCCAACACGAACGCGATCACGTGCGAGCCGATCCAGATCCCTTCTTTCTTCATTGCTTCCGTCCTCCGTAGTCGAATCGATGCGCCGGACACCCGCGGACGGGGCCGGCACGACTACAGTCGGCGCAGCGGCCGAAATATGACAGACAGACGGATGCAATCGCCGTGCGGCGTCCCGTCACGGGAGATTGGGAGATTGGGAGATTGGGAGATTGGGAGATTGGGAGATTGGGAGATTGGGAGATTGGGAGATTGGGAGATTGGGAGATTGGGAGATTGGGAGATTGGGAGATTGGGAGATTGGGAGATCGGGCGATTGGGCGATTGGGCGATCGTGTCGGCGCGTGTCGCCGGCGGTCCGGCGAGCGGCGACGCCCGCCGTCCCGCTATTGCCGCGCGACTTGCGCCGCCCGCGCGCCGACCGGATAGATCAGCCACGGATCGCCGTCGATATCGCGCCAGTACGCACCCTGCGCTTCGAGCACCGTCGCGAGCCGCCGCCGCAGCCGGTTCAATTGCCCGTTCGACGCCGTGTCGAAGAACGTCCCGCGCACCTCGCGCAGCGGAATGCCGGCGCGCTCCATCCGGTGCACGAGGTGAATGAAGGTCGCGACCGCGTCGCCCCCGCCGCCCCCGCCACCGTTCGCGGCGAGGTCGCAGACGACGAGGCTTTCGTCGACGAGCCGGTAGACGAGATCGAGATCGTTGACCCGCACGCGCCAGCCGATCCGGAAGCGACTCGCGCCGAAATACGCGGGCTCCGGATGCATGCCTTGCGCTTGCAGATAGCGGGTCGCCGCGTCGAGGGCTTCGGCCTGCATCGCACGCCCCCCCGTCAATACCGCACCGCGGCGGCGATCTGGCCTTGCAGCGTCACGAGATCGCGCAGCGCGTCGCGCATCTGCCGCGACGCGTCGAGCGCGCGCTCGACCGTCGACGCGAGCGCCTTTTGCAAGCGCTCGGCGGACTGGCTCTCGAAATCGCCCTGCAACTGCGTCTGCTGCGCGTCGCGCGTGAGCGACGCGTTCGCGACGCCCGCGATTCCCTGACCGGCCTTCGACAGCCCGTCGGTCGCCGACGCGCCGAGCTGGCTGCCCGACGCCGCGCCGATCGCGCTCACCGCGCCGCCGACGAACTGCGCCACCGCGGACGCCATGGCCGCGTCGAAGTGCTGCATGATCCCCTGCTGCTTCGTCTCGAGCACGCCGACCTGCCGGTCGTACGCGATCCGCTGCATCGCCTCGTTGAACGTGCGCTCCAGGTCGCGCATCTCGCTGAAGATCTTCTGCAGCTTCGCCTTCATCTGGTCGATCGTCGCCATCGCGCCGTCGCCCGCGCCGAACATGCCGGCCGTATCGATGCCCAGCGTATCGGTGCGGACCGGCGTGCTGCCGGCTTGCGTCACAGTACTCATCATTCGTTCTCCTCGAATTTCAAACGGCGCATATCCGCCGTGCCTTCAGCCTTCAAACCATCGACGCGGCGATCTGCGCCTGCACCGCGGCGCTCTGCCTGAGCGCCTGACCGCCGTCCTCGACCGCCTGCCCCGCCTTCTCGACGAGTTCCTTCGCGTCCTTCGTCTGCGCTTCCTTGTGCTGCTTGTAGAACGCGAAACACATCTGCAGCCACTGCTGGTCGAGAATCAACTGGTCGATCTCCCGCTGCAGCTTCGCGCGCTCGATGCCGAGCACGCCCGACGTCGTCTGGCTCGCGGCGCCGACCGTCGCGCGCGTCGTGTTCAGGAGCGGCGACAGCGACGCCTTCAGCGCGGCCGCCATCACGTCGCGCTTGACCTGCATCGCGATCGTCTTCGTCAGCGTCTGCGCGGTCAGCTCGACGCCTCGGTCGATCGCCTCGTTCGCGACCTTCCGCACCGCCTTCGTCACCATCTTCTCGATCGCCTCGCGCGAGAAGCGCTCGAGCATCCGGTTCACGCCGAGCTGCCGAACCGTCGTCTGCAATGCTTCCTTGCCCGCCTGCCTGGACGCATCGAGCGCGGTCTTGCCGAGCCCTTGCAGAATCTGTTCGGACACCTGCGAAGCGACCTCCTTGCCGACCGCCTGCGCGGTCTTCTCGACCGCCTGCCTGCCGCCCGACTTGATCGCCTGCTCGAGCGCCTCGCCCGCGCCTTTTTCGAGCACGGCGCTCGTCGCCTTCGGAATCGCCCTCGTGAGCAGCATGTTGCGCGCGGCGCTCGTCACGTCGACGACCGCACCCGCGATCTCGAACGTCAACTGCACCTTCGCGGCGACGTCGGCGACCTGCCGGTACTTGTCCGCGTTCTTCGGGTCGACCAGCGCGAGCGTGTTCATCGTCGCCTTCACGACGCCGGCGAAGCCCGCCATCAGATCCATCGCGCCGCCCGCGACCATCATCGCGTTGCCGGACAGCGCACCGCCGATCATCTTCGCGACGCCGGACACGACCTCGACGGCCGCGACGATCCAGTCGAAGATCACGCTGAAGATTCCGGCCTTCTTCGCCTTCTGCTGCTGCTCGACCGCCTTGTCGATCTGCTCGCGGTAATCCTCGATCTCCTGCTGCCGGACCTCGCCCTGCTTCGCGGACATGATTTCGAGCGCCTTGCTCTTCAGCTCCGCGGTGTTGCCGAGCACCTTCGTCGACAGCAGCGTCGTCGCGAGCAGCATCGTCTCCATCGACACATTCTCGAACGCGCGCAGGCCGATCGACGATGCCCCGCCCTTGTCGCCGGACGCGCGATCGAACTTGTCGAGCATGCGGCCGAGCGCGCCCGCCGCGTCGTTCATCGACACGAGCGCCTGCGCGGCGAGCGGCGCGCGCGCGTCAGCGGCGAGCCGTGCGCGCGCATCGTCGACGACGACCGACGCGCCGCGCAGCAAGCCTGCCGCGACGTGCGCGCGGTCGATGCCATCGTTCCGCCCTTCGGGCTCGATCGGCGCGAGCGCGCTCCCCTGCGCGCCATGTGGGTTGATCGCAACCGCCATTTCATTTCTCCCTTTCACATTGCGCGAGTTGCCGCATCGCGTTCGCCTCGATGTCGCGATGCGCGTCGCGCTCGCCGCACCAGTTGAGCGCCGCGCGAAACGCCTTCGCCGCGTAGTCGAGATTGCCGACGAGCCGGTAGCTGACGCCCGCGTGATACGACGCACGTGGATCGTCGACGCCGATCATCCCGGCGCGGCTGAAGCAGAAAATTGCTTCGTCATGCCGAGCGAGCCGCTGATGGCAAAGGCCGAGCGCGAACCAGTAGTCGAAGTTCCAGTGATCGACGCGCGCGAGCATCAGAAAGAAGTTGCTCGCGGCGTGCAGCTCGCCCGCGTCGAAGAGCTGCGTCGCGTACGCATACAGCGTGTCGAGGTCGCGCCGCTCGACGTCGGCGAGCATGCGGATCGATCCGCCCGACGCGAAGAAGCGCTGCAGCACCGCGTGATCGTCGTCGGGCATCGTTTGATTGAGTGCGGCCATCGGATGGTCTCCCGTGCGGCGGCCGGCGCGATCGAAGCCGCGCCGGCCGCGCGGCGCGTCAGCGGATCGCCGACGCGATGCCCTTCGTCGATTCGGCGAGCATGCTCTGCAGGCTGTTGATCATCTGCACCGCCGTGTTGTAGTTCTGCATCAGTTGCTGCATCTTCAGCTGGCTCTGCTGGATGAAATCCGACGCGCGGCCCGACACCGATTCCAGCGACGACTTCACCGACATCAGATCGGCCTTGTCGAGCTTGCCGCCCTTGTCCTTCATGAAGTCGTCGATCGTCTTGCCGTTCACGAGAATGTGGTTCGCCTTCATGTACTTGAGCGCTTCGTCGGGCAGCTCTGCCTTGTCTTCCGGCTTGATCAGCTTCGCGAGCGCGGCCTCGACCTGGTTCGCCATGTCCTGCGCGTCGCGCGAGATGTTCGACTTCTTCTGCATGTCGTCGAGCTTCGCCGTCGTCTGGCGGCTCAGCAGATCCATGATCACGAGCATCATCGCGATGCTGTCGCCGATCGGATGCGGATTCGCGACGTTGCGGCTGTCGCTGCCGCCGACCGAGTCGGCGTTGTGCATCTTGGTTGGGGTCGTCGATTGAATGGACGTCATGACTCGATTTCTCCGTTTCGTTGCTTGCTCAAACCAATACGCGATTGAACTGCCTCACTGCCCGGCTCTCGCGAGAAGCCGCGGCTTCCGGCGCGGCGCCGCCGCTCGCGAGCTGCGCGACCTCGTCGCCGAGCCGCTTCAGGCAGCGTTCGGCCTTGCCCGCCTGCTCGTTCATCCTGTCGGCCAGGCCCTGCCCGCCGTGCCGCATCAGATCGTCGAGACGCTGCAGCTTGCGCCGTGCGTCCGGATCGTGCGCGGCCCGTGCGCGCAGCGCCGCGACTTCGTCCTGCAATGCCTGAAACGCCTGCATCTGTTCGCGCATCGCTTCCTTGCGCCGGCGCAGATCGGTCATCGCATCCTTCAGTTGTTCGAGTCCTTGCATCGCTCACCTCGTTCTTGACGGTTTCATCGTAATTTCGCCGCACGCTTTCGCTTTACTGAAAACCGCGACGCCTTTCGATTTCAGGATCGCGCTCGCGCGGCCGCCGCATTCGCGGCGTCCGGCGCGCCGGCGCAAGCCGTGGCGTGCCGTGCCGCTCGACGGCAAGACTCATCGTGGACTCCTCCTCCGGCAGTGCAGCCGGCTGTTGACCCGGCGTTGCCCGGCGCGGCCGACTGCGTCCGCGCCGGGCGCCGATCGGCACGCGCGAACGACTGCGCGGCCCGATCCGTTGCATCCATCGTAGCGACGCGTCGCCGCGGGCTTTTCGGAATCCGGCCGCGCATTCCGTTTTTTCGACAACGAACCGGCGACGCGCCGGGTGAGACGCGCGGCCTCGCCGACCGACGGTTTCAGGTGATGACCTGAGACGATTTTTCAGCCAAATAGCCGATGATTCAGACTGAGCAGCAACAACAGCCACGGGGGCTTGATGCAAGTTGTACGTTTCATGTTCGGCCGCCTGAGCGGCCAGGTGAGAACGCGCGGACTGATTCACACGATGCCGGGCGACTGTATCGCCGTCACCCGTGACGACGCCGCGTTGTGCGACGCCGGCGCCGGCACCGACATCCAGTCCGCCGATTTCTACGCGGCGGACTTCCGCACGCTGTATGCGGAAATCAACGCGCTGATCGACCTGCCGCAGCCGACGCCGTTTCGCGGCGAGCCGATCCGCGTCGTCCAGACGTCGCCCGAGGTGATCGGCATGCTGGAGCTGCTCGCCCCCGTGTCGCGTCCGGCGCTTCTCAGCTTTCTGTACATGTATTGCCTCGGCGCCGACCGCGCGTACTTCTCGCGCCTGCTGCACGCGGCGATGGCGGGCGACACCGAGTTCGTCGACTTCGTCGACGCGCACGCGCTCAACCCGTGGAGTGTCGCGCGCTTCGCCGAGGAGTTCGGGCTGCCGCCGCGCAAGTTCAATCTGCTGTTCGTCGAGAAATACGGAACGTCCGCGAAACGCTGGCTCGTCGAGCGCCGCCTCGCGCATGCGCAGCATCTGCTCGCGTCGACATCGATGCGCATTCTCGACATCGCGCACGAATGCGGATTCTCGAATCACGCGCATTTCACCGACAGCTTCCGCCGGCGCTACCGCTGCAATCCGACGCAGTACCGGCTGCGCATGAAGCGGCCGACGGCCTCGGCGGCTTGACGGAGGCCCCGCCGATGGATATCGAAGCCGTCAATCAGCAGTTGTCGCGTCTCGTCGACAAAGTCGGCCACGACGTCGAATCGAAAATGTCCGCGTCCGATCTCAACGATCCGGCGAGCATGCTGCAAGCGCAGTTCGCGATCCAGCAGTACTCGGTGTTCGTCGGCTATCAGAGCGCGGTGCTCAAGGCCGTCAAGGACATGCTGTCCGGCATCATCCAGAAGATATGACCGCGCTCGCGCAGGACGTGCGCCGCCTGCTCGTCGAATGCGGGCTCGCGGCCGTCAACCACGGGCTCGCGCGGCACGCGTGGGCCGTTTACGACGCGCTGCCGGCGCTCGTCTCGGACCCCGCCGACCGGCGGCTCGTCGAAGCGACGATGCTGATCGGGCTCGGCCGCGACGGCTCAGCCGCGCGCCTGCTCGCGTCGATGCCGGGGCCCGAGGCGGCGCTGCTGCGCGGGCTGCTCGCGCCCTCGGCCGCGTCGGTTGCATCGGTCGCATCCGCGTCGGTCGCAGCGGGCGCGGCCGCCCCGTTCCCATCCGAATTCGCAAGGAGCCTTCATGGACATCACCGCCGCGCAACGCGCGCTACACACGCTGCAAGCGACGCCGCAGACCGACGCGACGCCGATCGACCAGGCACAGATTGATGCGTTCACGCGCACGCTGTTCGGCCAGGACGCGAGCACGCCCGAGGCGCGCGCGGCGAGCGGCTTCCAGCACCGCTCGCTCGACGTCGATCGCGCATTGAGCGCCGCGCGCGACCGCGGGCAGGCGCTGATGCAGCCGCTCGAGATGCTCGCGAACCAGTCGGCGATGCTGCGCGCGATCCTCGAAGTCGATCTGACCGCGAAGGCGGCGGGCGCGGTGTCTCAAGGGGTCAACAAGCTGGCGAACATGCAATGACCGCGCGCGCCTCACGCGCCGCGTGCGCGGCCGCGCTGGCGCTGTCGCTCGCGGCCTGCAAGACGGATCTCTACACGAACCTGCCCGAAGCCGAGGCGAACCAGATGATCGCGTTGCTGATGCTGCGCGACATCGCCGTCGACAAGAAGCCGCTGAAGGACGGCAACGTGACGATTCGCGTCGAGTCCGATCAGTTCGTCAACGCGGTCGAGCTGATGCGGCAAAACGGATTGCCGCATCGCAAGCTCGCCGCGCTCGAGGATCTGTTTCCGCCCGGCCAGCTCGTCACGTCGCCCGCGCAGGAGCAGGCGAAGATCACGTTCCTCAAGGAGCAGCAGCTCGAAAAGATGCTGCGTGCAATGGACAGCGTCGTCGATGCACAGGTGTCGATCGCCGAAGGCGAGCCGCAGAACCGACGCGACCCGCCGCAGCCGTCCGCGTCGGTGTTCGTCAAGTACAGCCCCGAGCGCAACTTCGGGGCGCGCGAAACCGAGATCCGCAGCCTCGTCGTCACCGGCACGCCGGGCTTGAGCCCGGACCGTGTGAGCGTCGTGCTGCAACCCGCCGACTATCGCTACGACATGCCCGCCGAAGACGAGCCGGCGGCGGACACGGGCCTGCTCGCGTGGCTGCACGCGCACCGGCTCGCGCTCGGCATCGCGCTCGGCGCGCTCGGCATCGTCGCGAGCCTCGCGCTCGCCGTCGTCGCGTCGCGCAGCCGTTCGTCGAGCGAGCCGCGCGCGTGATGAGCGCGGCTCCGCTCACGCCCGAGCTGCAGCGCCTGCATCGGCTCGGCTGGCAGCCCGGCGCCGCGATGCACGACGGCTGGTGGCCGCACCTCGGGCTCGCCGCGTGGCGCGACAGCTACCGCCGCCATCCGGCGTGCCGCGCCGCGATCGACCGGCTGATCGTCGTGCGGCGCGGCTATCCGTGCGCCGCGCTGCCTGCGCGGCTCGACGAGCGGCAAAGCGCGCTGCTGTCCGTCGAGCCGCGGATCGGCGCGCTGATCGTCGCGCTCGGCGTAATCGCGCTCGATTGCGCGGATCATCTGCTCGTCAGGCAATACCGGGAGCGGCTCGCCGCGCGCATCGGCGAGCGCGGCTGCGCGCAGCTGCTCGCGCTGCATCGCGGATGGCGGTCGGTCGCGCGCGTCGCGGCGCCCGAGCGCATCGTCGATGCCGCGACGGCCGCTGGCGTGCGATGGTGGCGGCGCGATGCGGCGTCGTGTGTCGTCGCGACGCTGCTCGCGTCGCGGCTGCCGCCGGTGGACGCCGCGTTCGACGTTCGCGTTGCGCGGGCGGCGATGGAGGCGACGACAGTGCCCGGTATGCCGATCATGCCGTGCGCGCCGGGTGCGCCAGACGTGCCGCATGCCCCTGATCTGAAGATCGAGCCGAACGCATCGAGCATCACGAACGCGCGCACGCCAACGCCCGCGCGAAACGCATTCGATGCGCACCGCCCGCCGCCCGCCGACGCGGCCGCCGACAAGCTCCTGAAACTCGCCCGCTTCCTATGAACGGACTCGTTCCCCCGATCGTCTCGCTGCCCGGCCCCGCGCCGCTCGACGTGCATCTGACGGCCGACACGCTCGCGCGATACTGCGACGCGGCGGCCGTCGTCGCGGCCGCGCGCGGCGCAGCGCGATCGCTCGCCGACGATGCGCGCCGCGAGCTCGACGCCGCACGGCAGGCGGCCGCGAGCGTGCGCGAAGACGCATACCGGCAGGGCCTCGCACGCGCCGAAGCCGAGCTCGAACGCCGGCGCGCAGCACTGATCGACGACACCGTCCGCTGGCTGATCGATGCGCAAGCGGCCGAGGCGCACATCGCCGAGCGGATCGACGCGCGCGTGCGCGCGCTCGTCGCGAGCGTGATCGAACCGTACCTCGATACGCAGGAACCCGTCGAACGGCTGACGCAGCGCGTGCTCGCCCATCTTCGCGCGGACGTGCGCGCGCGCGCGTTGCGCGTATCCGTGTCGCCGGCGAACCTGTCGCGCGTGCGCGACGCGTTGCGGCACGACCCGCGCGTGCAGATCGACGCCGACGCCGCGCTGCCCGACCACGACGCGCGACTCGAAACGCCGGACGCGATCGTCCGCTTCGATCTCGACCGGCATCTGCGCCTGCTGCTCGCGCGCCTGGCCGGCGCCACCGAGGAGGCTCGTCCCGATGCTCAACCGTATTGATCCGGCCGCCGCGCAGGCGAACGCCGCTGCGATGCCGGCCGGCGCCGGAGCCGCATCCGCGCAAACGGTCCAGCAGATCGTCCCGCCGCAGTCCGCGCACGAGCTCGCGCAACGCGAGCTCGCCGATGCGCCGATCGATTTCGGCGGCGCGCCGCTCGACGCAGCGGGCGTGTCGGGCGAGTCGTTCGCCGAGACGCTGGAGGACATCGGCTTCGCGGTCGGCACGCGTTTTCGGGAGCCGCGCCGCGGCGCGGCGGACGGCCGCGCGGAGCGGCCGCGCGCGCGCTCGATGCTGCAGCAGTTGATCAGGCAGATCGGCGCGGTGTCGGCGGCCGAGCTCGCCGAGTTGCGTCAGCGGATTCCCGGCGTCGACGCACTCGACGACCCGGCCGACGCGATGCGCGACGCCGGCTTCAACGCGGGCGAAATCGCGCTGCTGCTCGGCGCGATGCTCGAAGAAGGCAAGCTGTCCGGCATGCGGCGCAAGCGCGCGGAAGACGCGCTCGCCGCGATTCTCGACGGCGACGAATGGGCGCTACAGCTGTTCGCGCGGCTCGAATTCGGCCACGCCGGCCGCACCGGATTCGCCGAGCTGCGCCGGCTGTATCAGCGCGCGGCCGACCGGCAAAAGCGCCTCACCGAGCGGTTCGACGAATTCCGCCGCCTGCGCGATCGCAGGCGCAAGCTGAAGACGCTGATCCGCGCGCTCGCGTTCGAGCTGTCCGCGCAGGGGCCGGCGATGGACGCGCACCTCGCGGCCGTCATCACCGACCTGAAACGCATCCTGCAATTTCTCGGCGTCGAAGATCATTGCGAGCGCGCGGCGCGCATGCTGGACGCGCGCGACGTGGACGCCGACGCGCTGCTGCAATCGCTCGTCGCATGCGTCGAGCAGAGCTGGATCAGCGCCGGCTGGCTCGCGGCGCGCACCGACGCCGCGATCCGCGACGATGCGCGCCGCTACCGTTATGCAAAGACGATGCTGGAGCTCGTCAAGCTGCTGCCCGCCGATTGCTTCGACGACGCCGACCAGCGCGACGCGATCCTCGGCGCGTTCGCCGAGCATCTCGAAGCGCTGGTCGACGCCGGGCTGTAGCGCGCCCGGCGCACGTCAGCGCAGATTGGCGGACAACTGCTCGCGCGCGACCAAGAACGACTCGCGCCGCACACTCGTCACTTCTTTTTCCCACAGCGGATTGAGCGGCACGTGGTAGCCCACCTGTTTTGCGCCGCCGATCAGTTCCGCGAGTTCGTACTTATCGTGAACGATGCAGATCTCGTCGAAACAACCGATCTTTTGCGGCAACGCGAACGTCGCCGGATAGTTCGCATCGGGCTCGGCGGCCGGGCTGCAGGAATCCGTGCTGTGGTGAACGACGGCCTCGCCGTCGCCAACGAGCGCCGCGTTGATGATCGGAATCATGTCGCGCACGCGCGACGACGCGTTGCCGATCTCCGTGTCTTCTTTCCGATAGAACTCGCTCGGCTGCCGGTACGCGCTTTGCAATGCGTCGGGTATGCCGTTCTTGTAGCCTTCGAGCCGCACCCTGAACACATCGTGCGACACGTCGGGCACCGGCAGATTGTCCCGCGGGCCGAGATCGTCGAGGCGCGGGCCGATCAGGAACAGGTCGTAATCGGCAGTCAGAGGTTTCGCGCCGTCCTTCGGCGGCGCGAGCACCTCGATCGGCTCACCGCGATGCGCAATCGCGTACCTGACTTCGCCGGCGCTGTGAATGTGCCTCGCCTCGAACGAATAGACCGCTCCGCTCGGCGCTTTTGCTTCGAACGTCGTCGGCATGCCATTGCCGTCTCGCCTGATCCGGTCGATCAAGCCCTCGCCCAGCAGTTTGTCGAAGCGTGCTTTCGACAGTGTCAACGGTACGCGCTTCGCGTAGCCTTCCGCGATGCAGGACTGCACTTGCCGATCAAACTTCTCGATGCGGTTCGGCTTGTCCTCCAGCTTGCTGAACCGCTGGTCGACGCAGATGAACGCGGCCTGGGGGCCCCAGTTCGCACTCTTGCCCTTGATATGAAAACCCTTCGTTGGGTGACCGCTTTCGATCAGCTCAGTCGCGAGCCTGTCGACAGGCCGAATGCCGATCAGGCAATCGTATTCGCGCGCGACACGCTGCAGCTCGATTAAATGCGCGGGTACGACTCCGGTCTCACCGCGCACGCGCTCGACGAGCGCGGCGAGCGTGGACTCGGCTGCGCGCCCGGTCGCGGATGGTTGAGCCGAATCCATCGCGCCGTGCAATTCCTGATGCATTGCTCCCGTCACGCCGGGATGCATCGACAACTTATCGATCATCGCTGAACTCCTTCGATCAAACGTCACGAATCGGTTGCCGCGATCGGCCATCCGACGTCTGTGCCGAGCGCGGTGGTTCGATTGTGTTCAACGTGGCGCGGCGCCGCTTGCGCATTCAGGCGCCCGCTGTCGGTTTTCAGTCACGGGCGCTCGCCGCCGCACTCAGCCGCGCGGCAACGCCTGCGGCCTGTCGGCCGACATGCCGTGATATCGCGCCCACAGCGTGTCGATCACGTCGCGCGCCGCGTTCGCCGCGAACCGTACGGCATCCGGACGATTTTCATGACGCGCGGCCACGCTCGCGAGCATCGCGATCAGTCGGTCGCGCGCTTCGCCCGTATCGTCGGCGAAGAGCGTCTCTTCGAGAGAAGTCAGTCGTACCATCGAAGTTTCCTTGCAGGATGTTCACACGTCGAGCGGCACCGACACGAGGCGCCGGTCCTTGCGCAGGCTCATCGCGCGCCGCGTCAGGCGCACGATCGCATAGCCGTTCGGCAGCACGCCGCCCAGTTGCAGACGCATGCCGTTCGCGAGCACGACGTAGATCGCGCCCGCATGGCCGCCGACCGTCACGACGGGCGCGGGCAGGTACGCGCTCGCCGTCTGCAGCGACGGCACGTCCTGCCACGCCGCGACGAAACCGTCGCGGCTCGATCGGTTGAATTCGGCGATCGCGTCCGTCAACGCCGACGCGCGCGCCCGTTCCACCGCGCCGCTGACGATCAGCGTCTTGCCGGACATCACGATGTTCAGGCCGTCGAGCGGCACGCGGCTCGACAGCGTGTCGTACAGCCGGCCGAACCACAGTGCGCGGTCGTTGATCACGCGCCACGCGCGCAGGCCGCGCAGCATCTGAAGCTGGGCGACTACGCGCTGCCACGCCGCATCGGCGACGATCGGCCCGCGGATCTCGACGCTGTCGAGCGTCGCGTCGCTGCGCACGTCGACGTCGCGATAACCGTTCAGCGCGAGCACGTTGCGCACGTTGTCGCGCAACGCGTCCGCGCAGAGGCTCTCGTCGCGCATCGCGATGCCGTGCGCGCGCAACCGCGCCCGCAGCCGCTCGACGTCCCGCGACGACTCGCAAAGCCCGCTCACGACGACCGAGCCGTCCGCCGCGTGCAGCGCGTGCAGGCCGCGCAGCGCCTGCGCCTGAAGCTGCCGCGCGAGCCACGCGTCGACGTCGAAGCGCGCGGGCTGAGGCGGCCGCCACAGCAGCAACGCAAGCCCGGCGACGATCGCGACGATCGAAAGCGCCGCGCCGCTCCAGCACGCGATCTCGCGCATCGAGCGCCTCGCCGCGCGCCGCCGCGCGGGCACCGGCCGCGCGGACAGCGCATCGCCGCTGCCGCCGAGCACGAACGCGACACCCGCGACATCGATCGCGCGATCGAACGGCAAGGCATCGCCCGCGTTCCACGGCCCGCCATCGACCCACACGCCCGCGTCGGCCGACACGCGCACGCCGTCTTCGCCGCTCGTCAGCACCGCACGCGCGTCGCCTTCGAGCGGCAGCGCGACGTCCGCGTCGTCGCCGCCGATCTGCGTCGCGCCCGCGGGCAAATCGAACTCGAGCCCGGCGAGCGGTCCGTTCAGCCATTTGAGCTTGTGCATCGGATCGTCACGTCTGCTGCCAGGGATCGGCCTTGATCAGGAACAGCCGGACCGTATGCCGCTGATTCTTGCGCGTCGTCTTGAACAGACGCCCGAGAATCGGGATGTCGCCGAGCAGCGGAATCTTGCGCTCGCCTTCGCTCAGCTCGTCCTGCACGAAGCCGCCGAGCAGCAGCGCCTCGCCTTCCTTCAGCAGCGAATGCGTCGCGATTTCGGAACTGAGCGTCTGCGGCAGCGGCTCCTCGCGGCTGAGCGGGCTCGTCTGGCGGCCGTCCTGCACGACGAGCGTCAGCATGACCTCCTGCCGGCCCGCGTCGCCGATGACGCGCGGCGTCACGCGCAGCAGCGAGCCCGTCGAAATCGATTCGAGCTTCGCGACGCGCTCGGCGCTCACTTTCGTATAGAACGTGATGTTGCGATCGAGCACCGCCTGCATGTTGTCGAGCGTGACGACCGACGGACGCGACAGGATGCGCGCCTTCGAATTCTGCTGAAGCGCGGAGAGCTGCACCATGAAGCTGCCGGTGTTCGAGATCACCGTCGAGAAGCTGCCCGCGTCGGGCTGGCCGCCGCTGTTGAAGCTGATCGAGCCGCCGCCGATCCGTGCGGACGCCGACCAGTCGACGCCGAGCGCGCCGAGATCCTCCGCATTGATATCGATGATCGCGACCGAGATCTCGACGAGCTTCGGCTTGCGATCGAGCTGCACGATCAGATCGCCGTAGAGGCCCATGTTCGCGCGCTTGTCGCGGACGATCACCGCGTTCTGCCGCGCGTCGGCGGCGAACATCGGCAGCAGCCGGTCGCTCGCCGGCTGCTGCCCCTGGCTGTCCTTGAGCGGCAGCGCGCGGCCCTGCGCCATCTCGCGCAGCACCGACACGACGCCCGGCACGATCACCTGCTGCGATCGATAGCTGTACGACGTATCGGCCGCCGTCGCGTACTTGAGCGGAAAGAAGCGCACCGATTCCCGGTTCTGCTCGCGATGGATCGCCTGCTGATCGAGGCGCTTCGCGAATTGCGCGATGCGCTCGAGGCAGACGGGCACGCCGTACGCTTCGATCGCGTTCGATTGCGGAATCGCCTGCACGCGGCATTGCTGCGGATCGAGCAGCCTCGCCGCGCGGAGCTGCTCGATCAGCGTCGCGGACGGCAGATAGTCGAGCGCGACCAGCCGGGTCGACACCTCCCGCGCGCGAAACACGTAGAGCGTCTGCCCGTCGTAGTACCACGCGAGCTGATAGAGGCGCGCGAGACGATCGAGCGCGGCGTCCGGCGGGCCGCCGTCGAGCGTGCCGATGAACGCGCCGTCCACCTGCTCGCTGACGATGACGGGCACCCGGTAGTTCGCGCCGAGATCGCGCAGCACGTCGGCGAGCTTCGCGCCGCGCGTCGCGAGAAAGAACGGCGCCGCGCCGTGCGTCGGCATATGCGCGGCCCACGCGGGCGCGCTCACGGCGAGCATCGCGGCGGCGAGCGCGCGCACACGCGCGCCGTGAAGCGAACGCATCATTCGCACGGTCCCGCATGGCGCATGCCGCGCGCGGCTTCGTGATGCGCGCCCAGCCAGCGCGCGACGGCGCCCTGCTGCTCGATCCCGATGCGCAAGGCGGCGGCATCGACATCGCAGTCGTAGCGGCGCACGAAATACAGCGTGCCGTCGTCGAGCCACAGCGCATCGTCGGGCTGGCCGCGCAGCGACGCGAGCCACAGCGCCGCATGCGCGAGCCACGCGGCGTCGTGCGGCGCGCCGTCGACCGCGAACGCGACGCACACCCCGTATGCGCCGCCGCCGCACCAGCCGCTCAGCTCGTCCATCGTCAGCGACCAGCGACCGCGCTGCGCGCTGCCGATCGAAGCCGATCCGACATGCCGGATGCATGCGGGAAGGTCAGTCAGGTATCCATGCTTCATGGCATGACATTTTCAAGATAGACCTTGATAGAATCGATCCGGTCATCACCTGAACTTCGGACGCCTTGAGTAATTTTTCATCTTCGTTTGGCACCCGTCCCATGGCTCTCACGCATACCGCCGCTCCCGCCGAGATACGCATCCTGGTCGTGGAGGACCATCCCCTGCTGCGGTTGGGCCTCAAGAACCTGCTGGACGCATCGCCGCCGCTCTCCGTCGTCGACGAAGTCAGCAACGGCCTCGAAGTGTATGCGGCCTGCCAGCGGCTCGATCCCGACATCGTGCTGCTCGATCTCGGCCTGCCCGGCATGAACGGCCTCGACGTGATCCATCAGTTGCGGCGGCGCTGGCCGGATCTCGGCGTTCTCGTCGTCACCGCCGAGACCACCGAGCATCGCGCGAGCGCGGCGCTCGCGGCCGGCGCGAACGGCTACCTGCTGAAGAACAGCTCGAAGCAGACGCTGCTCGACGCGATCTGGAAAGTGTGGCGCGGCCATACGGTGATCGACCCGGCGCTCAACGTCGATCAGGTCACGACGAAGGCCGTTCCCGACGGCGCGGTCGCGCTCACGCCGCGCGAACGTCAGGTGCTCAAACTGATTTCGGAAGGCTGCCGCAATCGCGACATCGCGGAAAAGCTCACGATCACGATCAAGACCGTGGAGACCCATCGACTGAATCTGATGCGCAAGCTCGACGCGCACAATGCGGCGGAACTCGCCAACTGGGCGCATCGCCTCGGCCTGCACTGACGCCGCGCCGGCCGCCCGCGCCGGTCACGCGAACTGAATCGAGATCAGCTCCGCCAGGTCTCGCACGTCCTGAGCGCTCATCCAGCCGCCCGAGCGCACCTGACGCTCCTGCTGCTCGGCCGCCTCGCGCACGAGATCGAGCCCGCCCTGTCCCGCGCAGCCCTTCAGCGCGTGCAGCACGTCCAGCATCGATGCGGCATCGCGCGTGTGCCACGCGGCGTCGATCTGCCGGTGCAGATCGACGAGCGCCTGATGCAGCTTCTCGCGCATCGCCGCATCGCTCAGGTCAAAGAGCGGCGAGCACGACTTCGCGTTCGGCGTCAGTTCGACGCCGCGCGCGAGCTGCGTGGACGCGACCTGGTTGATCATGTCGGCGAGCTGTTCGAGCGAAACGGGTTTCGTCAGATAGCCGTTCATCCCCGCCGCCTTCGCGCGCTCGTGTTCGGCGGGCGATGCGTTCGCCGTCAGCGCGACGATCGGCGTGTCCGGATCGAGCGCGCCTTCGGCGACGTGCCGCCAGCGCTTCGCGGTCGCCATCCCGTCGAGCTCGGGCATGCGCACGTCCATCAGCACGAGGTCGAACACGTGCGAGCGCCCGAGCTTCAGCGCGAGCTGGCCCGACACGGCCGCGCGCGTCCGATGTCCGAGCTCGCGCAGCATCTTGCCGACGATGTCGCGATTCACCGCGACGTCGTCGACGACGAGGATCTTCAGCGACCACGGGCAGACCGCCTTCGGCACGGCCTCTTCCTGCATGGCCTCGCCGCGCAGCGCGAGCACGACCTTGTCCCAGAGCTTGCCCGGCAGATAGCCCGATTCGGGCATCGGGAACAGCGCGTTGTCGCCCGTTTCGACTTGCAGGCCCCACACGCGCATCTGCATGTGCAGCGCGGCCGGCGCGGCGAGCATGCCGGCGAGCGGCGCGGGCGCCAACTCGTCCGCCTGCAGCGGCAGCAGCGCCGTGAAGCGCGTGCCCTTGCCGAGCTTGCTGTCGAGCAGGATCTCGCCGTTCATCAGGTTCGCGAGCCGCGACGCGATCGGCAAGCCGAGCCCGTTGCCGCTGTCGTGCGCGCGCACTTGCACGAACGGCTTGAAGATGTCCAGTTGATAGTCGTCCGGAATGCCCTTGCCGGTGTCCTCGACGACGAATGCGAGCATGTCGGCGCGGCGCTCGACGGTCAGATGGATGTGCCCGTGCTCGGTGAACTTCACCGCGTTGCCGAGCAGATTGATCAGGATCTGCCGCACGCGCAGCCCGTCGAGCCACACGCGCCGCGGCACGTCCGCCGCGACGAAGCTCCGCAGATTGAGGCTCTTCTCCTGCGCGCGGATGTGGATCGTCAGCATCGCCTGGTCGAGCAGCGCGAGCAGATCGGTCTGCTCGCTCGCGAGTTCGAGCTGGCCGGCTTCGATCCGCGAAAAATCGAGCACGTTGTTGACGATGCCAAGCAGATAGCACGACGACTGCTGCGCGACGCGCACGAGATCCCGCTGCTCCGCCTGCAGCGCGCTGCGGTTCAAGAGCGCGAGCGCGCCGACGATCCCGTTGAGCGGCGTGCGCAGCTCGTGGCTGATGCTCGCGATGTGCTCGCTCTTGCGGTGGCTCGCCGATTCGGCGATCCGCTTCGCCTCGGCGAGCTCGCGCGTGCGCTCGCGCACCTTGCTCTCGAGCGTCTTGTAATACGCGTTGACCGTGCTGAGCAGCGAGTTGTACGCGCTCGCGATCCGGCCCAGCTCGTCGCGGCGCCCGGTCGGCAGCCGGCGGCCGAGATCGCCTTCGCGCTGCGCGTCGATGATGTCGACGAAGTGCTGCAGCGGCCGGCCGAGCTGCCGCTGCAGCGTGACGTAGACGAACGCGATCAGCAGGAGCTGCACGACGAAGGTCCAGCGCGTCGTCAGCGGCAACAGCGACATCGCCTTGTCGGTGACCGCGCTGACCGGGTAGATCGCCGCGACCTGCCAGTTCGGGCCCGACAGCGGCGTGCAGATCACGTAATGGCCGCCGCGGCGAATCCAGTGCGTGCGGTTGCATTTGGGCGGGAGCACGAACGCGGGCGGCGGCTTCGCGGACACGTCGGCGCCCATCCAGAACACCTGGCCCATCTGTGATTGCAGCGCGAAGCGCGGCGGCGCCTCGAGCCCCATGTCCTTCGCGATCGCCGGGAAGTCGCCGACCCTCAGATTCTGGCCGGCAACGATGCCCGTGTTCGGATCGACGACGGCCGCCGCCGCGCGGATGATCCCGTTCGAATCCTTGATCGCCGCGCCCCAATGGACGACGGGCAGCTTCGGCAGCGTGCGCAGCGTCGACAGCGCGGCGATCTTGCGCTGCATGTCGTTCCTCGACATCCTTTCCGGCTCGAACAGCACGATGCCTTCCGTCGGCAGCAGCAGGAACGTGTCCATCCGGTTGCGCGGATCGGCGTGGCCGTAGATCTCGACGATTTCGCACGCGCGCTCGACGAGCGCGCGATTGCCCTTCGCGTCCTTGAACGGCACGAAGATCGCGTGCTGCACCGATGCCTGCGCCTTCGGGCGCAGGATGATCCGCTCGTCGAGCACGGTCCACCACGACATCAGCATCCGCGCCTGGCGCTCCGCGTATTCGTAGCGGCGGCTTTCCTCCTGCGCGATCGATTCGAGCTGCCACGTCAGCTCGCCGCGCAGCTCTCTTTGCGCCTCGATGTACCGAAAATAAAAGCCGATCGACTCGGACAACAGCCAGAAGGCTGTCATCGCGCAACTCAGGATCACCATGATCCGCGCAGTCAGCGACTTTTCCCACAATGCGCTCATTATTAATATGTACCCCGCAACATCTGCGCGGCAATTATCGCATTTTGCCTTTTCGCCCGCCGGCCAATTCAGGTCTTTACCGTATGCCCCGCGCCGGTTCGATTCGGGAAGATGTGCCGGCCCTGTCTCACGACGCATCGCACGCATCTTCGGCGTACGAAGGAACCGCATGGATTTGCAAACGGAACGCCGACTCGAACAGCTGCTACGCCTCCTCGATTTGCCTTGCGCCCGCATCGGCGAGCGAATGGAATTCGCTCACGCGGGCATGCGTCTTTTTGTCGAAGTCGCGGACGGGCGGCTCACGTTGTCGCTCGCGAGCGCGGTCGACGCCGCTCGCCGCCGCGACGCGCTGATGCGCGTCATCGCGCGCTGCGACCCGCTGCGCATGCAGGGCCTCGTGCTGCGCGCGTTCGCGGCGGGCAGCCAGCTCGTCGTGAGCTGCGCGTTCCCGCGCGACACGAGCGTCGACGACTGGCTCGCGGGCCATCGGACAATGCGGCGCCTCCTCGACGCGCACGCCGCAGACGCAGCATGAAACGGCTCGCACCGTGGCTCGCGCGCGCCGCGGTCCGTCAGGACATCGTGCTCGCGGTGCTGCTGCTCGTCGCGGTGTTCATGATGATCGTGCCGCTGCCGACGAGCCTCGTCGACCTGATGATCGCATTCAACCTGATGGTGTCGATCGTCCTGCTGATGATGTCGCTGTACATCCGCGATCCGCTCGAATTCTCGGTGTTCCCTTCGCTGCTGCTGATCACGACGCTGTACCGGCTCGCGCTGACGATCAGCACGACGCGGCTTATCCTGCTGCAGGCGGACGCGGGCGAGATCGTCTACACGTTCGGCAGCTTCGCGGCCGGCGGCAATCTCGGCGTCGGCCTGATCGTGTTCGTGATCATCACGATCGTCCAGTTCATCGTCATCACGAAGGGCTCCGAACGCGTCGCCGAAGTAAGCGCGCGTTTCTCGCTCGACGCCATGCCCGGCAAGCAGATGAGCATCGACGGCGACATGCGCGCCGGCACCATCGACGCGAACGAAGCGCGCCGGCTGCGCGGCCTCGTGCAGAAGGAGAGCCAGCTTTACGGCGCGATGGACGGCGCGATGAAGTTCGTCAAGGGCGATGCGATCGCCGGCATCATCATCATCCTCGTCAACATCCTGGGCGGCACCGCGGTCGGCGTGTTCATGCACGGGATGAGCGCGAGCGAGGCGATATCGACGTACGCGATCCTGTCGATCGGCGACGGCCTCATCAGCCAGATTCCCGCGCTGCTGATCTCGATCACCGCGGGCATCATCGTCACGCGCGTGCCGGGCGACACGCGCCAGCCGCTCGCCGCCGATCTCACCGAGCAGATCGGCAGGCAGCCGCAGGCGCTGTGGCTCGCCGCGTCGGTGCTGCTCGTGTTCGCGCTGCTGCCCGGCTTTCCGGTCGTCTACTTCGTCGCGCTCGCCGCGTTCGTGTTCGGCTGCGCATGGCATCTGCGCCGGCGCGCGAAGCGCGGCGCGGCCGCGACGGGCATCGGCCCCGCCGCGCACGGCGGGACCGCGTCGGCGGGCGCGCTCGCGGGCCACGCGGGCGGCCAGGCGGGCTTCGCGATGACGCCGGGCGCGATCCCGCTGATGATCCGCCACGGCGAATCGGCCGTGCGCGCGTCGAAGCTCGCCGAAGCGCTCGACGCGCTGCGCGCGCGCAAGTTCGAGCAGCTCGGCCTGCCGCTGCCCGAAATCCATCTGCAGGCGGACGCGGGGCTCGCCGCCGACGCCGTGCAGATCCTGCTCTATCAGGAGCCCGTCCTCACGCTCGCGATGCCGGCGAACGAATGGCTCGCCGACGCGCGCGGCGCGAGCGTCGCGCAGCGCGTGCGCGTCGAGCCGCTGCCGTTCGCGCAGTTGCAGCTTCAATGGATCGACCCCGCGCATGCGGACGCGCTCGCCGCGCTCGGCGTGACCGTCCATCGCGACGAGGCGCGCGTCGCGCACTGCGTGTCGCTCGTCATCGACCGGCACGCCGCGCAGTTCATCGGCGTGCAGGAGACCCGCTTCCTGATGGACGCGATGGAATCGCGCTATGCGGAGCTCGTGAAGGAAGTGCAGCGGCAGATGCCGATCGGCCGGATCGCGGACGTGCTGCAGCGGCTCGTCGACGAACGCGTGTCGGTGCGCGATCTGCGCGGCATCTTCGAGGCGCTCGTCGAGTGGGCGCCGCGCGAGAAGGACCCGGTGATGCTCGCCGAATACGTGCGCGTCGCGCTGCGGCGGCACATCGCGACGCGCCATCGCGCCGGACAGCCGTGGATCAATTGCTGGATGATCGGCGACCGGATCGAGTCGATGGTCCGTGAATCGATCCGGCAGACGGCGGCCGGCTCGTATTCGTCGCTCGCGCCCGAGCACACGCACGCGATCGTCGCGCGCCTGAAGGCGGCGCTCGCCGACGCCGACCCGCGGCGCGCCGTGCTCGTCACCGCGATCGACGTGCGCCGCTTCGTTCGCAAGATGGTCGAGCGCGAGTTCGGCGAGCTGCCCGTGCTGTCGTTTCAGGAAATCGGCGACGAGGCGGAGCTGCGCGTGATCGGCACCGCCGACCTGATCGGGGAGCTCGCCGATGCGGCCGCTTGATCGCGCGCGCGTCGCCGCGCTCGTCGCCGCACGGCTCGCGCCGCGCGGCGTCGCGCCCGATGCCGGCATCCGCTTCGGCCGGGTCGTCGAAATCGGTCCGACGCTCGTGCGCGCGACGCTGCCGGGCGTCGGCTTCGGCGATCTGTGCCGGCTCGAGCCGAGCGGCATCGACGCCGAAGTCGTCGCGCTCGACGGCGACGCGGCGCTGCTGTCGCCGTTCGCCGAACCGCGCGGCATCGCGGCGGGCAGCGCGGTGCGTGCGCTCGGGCGGCCGCACCGGATCGCGGTCGGCGATTTTCTGCTCGGGCGCGTCGTCGACGGCGTCGGCCGGCCGCTCGACGATGGTCCCGCGATTCCCGCCGATGCGACGCGCGTCGACCTCGATCGCGCGGCGCCCGATCCGCTCACGCGCGCCGTCATCGACACGCCGCTTCCGCTCGGCGTGCGCGCGATCGACGGCGTGCTCACGTGCGGGCGCGGCCAGCGGATCGGCATCTTCGCGGCGGCGGGCGGCGGCAAGAGCACGCTGCTCGGGATGATCTGCGACGGCAGCCTCGCCGACGTCACCGTGCTCGCGCTGATCGGCGAGCGCGGCCGCGAGGTGCGCGAGTTTCTCGAACACACGCTGACGCCGCAAGCGCGCGCGCGGGCGGTTGTCGTCGTGTCGACGTCCGATCGCCCCGCGCTCGAGCGGCTGAAGGCGGCGTACACGGCGACCGCGATCGCCGAGCACTTTCGCGACCGGGGCGGCGACGTGCTGCTGATGATGGATTCGCTGACGCGCTTCGCGCGCGCGGCGCGCGAGATCGGCCTCGCGGCCGGCGAAAAGCCCGCGGCCGGCAGCTATCCGCCGAGCTGCTTCGCGCGGCTGCCGCGCCTCCTCGAGCGCGCGGGGCCGGCGGCAACGGGCAGCATCACGGGGCTCTACACGGTGCTCGTCGAAGGCGACGACATGAACGAGCCCGTCGCCGACGAAGTCCGGTCGATCCTCGACGGCCACATCGTGCTGTCGCGCAAGCTCGCGCAGGCGAACCACTATCCGGCGATCGATGTCGGCGCGAGCGTGAGCCGCGTGATGACCCGGATCGTCGATGCGCGTCACCTGGCGCTCGCCGCGCGGCTTCGGCGGCTCGAGGCCGTCTATCGCGACATCGAGCTGCTCGTGCGGGTCGGCGAATATCAGCCGGGACGCGATCCGGAAGCCGACGACGCGCTCGCGCGCCGCGACGCGATCCGCCGCTTCCTGTGCCAGCCGGCGACAGAGAAAAACACTTTTGAACAGACGATCGATCAGTTATGGACAACGGTGGACGGTCAACGCTGACCACGCTCGTGACGATCAAGAAGCGTCGCGAGCGCAGCATACGCAGCATGCTCGCGATGCTCGAGCAACAGGAAGCGGCGCTCCTCTCGAGCAAGGCGAGCCTGCTCGAAGCACGCCGCGCGCTCTGGGTCGACTGGCGCGAGCGCGCGGACACCGACGCGGTGCACGACCACGCGTCGCTGCAGGCGCTCAAGCGCGAGTTCGCCGGCTTTCATCAGCGCGACCAGACGCTCGCCGACCGCATCGAGGCGGTCGACGCGCAGTGGCAGGCGCTGCGGCTCGAACGCGACGGCCAGCTCGAGCAATTGCGCAGGGCGCTCGTCGATCAGGAAAAATTGAACGCGTTGCTGGAATGAAACGATGTCCGCTGTGAAAACGATGACGACCGGTGCGCGGCTCCGCGCATCATGCGGATCGCGCGATTCGCTCGCGCCGGCCGGCGGCGACGCGGAAAAGGCAGCCGATGCGTTTTCCGCCTGGCTCGACGCGCAGCCGGGCGATACGCCGCCGCACCGCGCGCGCGTCGGCGACGCACCGGAAAACGACGCGGCCGACGGCCCACGCGCGCGAACCCGACGCGCGCAACCGCCCGATGCCGGCGCGCCGCTCGGCAAAGCGCCCGCCGCCCCGCGGCCGTCGCCGTCCGACGTGCTGACGCTGCGCATCGCCAACGGCCCGCTCGCCGGGCTCACGCTGCACGCGCGCTTCGCGGGCGGCGCGCTCGTCGTCGCGCTCGATTCGGCCATGGCCGACGCCGGCCGCCGCGCGCACGCACTACGAATGCGCGGCCCGCTCGAAGCGGCGCTCGCCGCGCAATTCGCGCAACCCGTCACGCTGGAGTGGTCCGATGCGACCGATACCGATTGATCGCGCGACGGGCGCGCTACTGCGCGCAGTCGGCGCCGGCCGGCGGCTCGCGCTGGACACCGGCGCGCTCACGCTGCGCTTTCGCCGCGCGGGCGGCGACGGGCTGATCGTGTCCGCCCGCACGGGCGATGGCCCCGTGCGCCTGTGGGTCGACGCCGCGCCCTGGTGCCGCTGGATCGAGCCCGTGCTGAGCGTGCCGGATTGGGACGCGGTGCCCGTCGAACTGCGCGGCGCACTCGCCGCGTGGACCTGCGCGTGCATCGAGCCGGATCTCGCGTCGTTCGGCGTCGCGTGGCTGCACGCCGATGCTATCGAATGCGGGGCGTGCCCGGTCGAGCCCGCATGGTCGCTCGGCATCGAGCGCGAGCATGCGTCGCTCGACATGCGCATCGTCGATGCGCCGCTTGCATGGCTCGAACGGCTCGCGGACCGGCTCGCTCCATTGCAGACGAATCCGCCGCGCGATTCGCCGCACGATTCGCCGCACGACAGTCGCGCCGCGACGCCCGCCGTCAGGCTCGCGCTCGCGGCCGGCTGGAGCAGCGTCGACACCGCGACGCTCGCGCGCGTGCAGCCCGGCGACGCGCTGCTGCTGCAACACGCGTATGCGGCCGCCGACGGCGAGCTCGCGCTGTTCGCCGATCGCCCGCTCGCGACCGTTCTCGGCTGCCGGACCGGCCCTTACATGATTGGAACGACGATGGATACGTTCGATGACTGGCTCGATGTCGATGTCGCCCATTCACTCGCGCCCGGCACGCCCGATGCGCCCGATGCGCTCGACTCGCCCGATGCGCCCGATGCGCTCGACTCGCCCGATACGGCCGATACGCAGCCGCTGCGGCTCGACGCGCACGTGCGCGTCGTCGCGCAGGTCGCGACGATCGACGTGCCGCTCGCTCGGCTCGCGAGCCTGCGCGCGGGCGACGTGCTCGACGGCCCCGCGCAGCCCGACGGCCTCATCACGCTGCAAGTCGCCGGCAAGCCGTTCGCGCGCGGCACGCTGCTCGACATCGGCGGCCGCCTCGCGGTGCGCATCGAGCATCTGCTGCCGGCGTGACTTCAGGTGTCGGCCGGATGGGTCGGTCCGCGCCGCGTGCCGATAATGCGCGGCGTATCGGCCTTTCCGGATTCATGGATGAACCTTTTCGACCAGCCGCTCCAGTTGATCGCCGTGCTGTTCGCCCTGTCGATCCTGCCGCTTCTCGTGGTGCTCGGCACGTCGTTCCTCAAGCTGTCCGTGGTGTTCGCGCTGCTGCGCAACGCACTCGGCACGCAGCAGATTCCGCCGAACATCGCGCTGCACGGGCTCGCGCTCGTGCTGACGATGTTCGTCATGGCGCCCGTCGGGCTCGCGATCCAGGACAACCTCGCCGAGCATCCGGTCAGCATCGACGACATGGACTTCACGCAGCAAGTCGAAATGACGATACTCGCGCCGTATCGCGCGTTTCTCGAACGCAACACCGCGCCGGACCAGGTCCGCTTCTTCGCGGACGTCGGCCACCGGACCTGGCCCGAGCCGTACCGCAACCGCATTCCCGACGACTCGCTGATCGTGCTGCTGCCCGCGTTCACCGTCAGTCAGTTGATCGAAGCATTCAAGATCGGCCTGCTGCTGTTCCTGCCGTTCATCGCGATCGATCTGATCGTGTCGAACGTGCTGCTCGCGATGGGCATGATGATGGTGTCTCCGATGACGATCGCGCTGCCGCTCAAGCTGCTCGTCTTCGTGCTGATCCACGGCTGGGAGAAGCTGATCGGCCAGCTTCTCCTGTCGTTCTCATGACGCCGCGTGCGCGGCCGCGATGAGCGAAGCCGTCATCACCCAGCTCGCCGCGCAGATGATGTGGCTCGTGCTGCTGCTGTCACTGCCCGTCGTTGTCGTCGCGTCGGTCGTCGGCATTCTGGTGAGCCTCGTGCAGGCGCTCACGCAGATCCAGGACCAGACGATCCAGTTCCTCATCAAGCTGCTCGCGGTCGCCGTCACGCTCGCCGCGACCTATCACTGGATGGGCGACGTGCTCGTCAACTACACGTTGCGGAGCTTCGATCAGATCGGCCGGATGAGATCGTAGAGACATCGGCATGCAAACACTCATCCATTGGCTGCCGATCGTCGCGATTGCGATGCTGCGCCCGTTCGGCGCGCTGATGATCGTGCCGGTGTTCACGCCGGGCACGCTCGGCGGCTCGCTCGTGCGCAACGCGCTCGTGCTGATGATCGCGCTGCCGGTGCTGCCGGTTCACGACGCATGGCCCGCGCTCTCGCCCGCGGCCGGCGGCGCGCCGCCCTATCTGTGGCTCGCGCTCGGCGAGCTGTGCGTCGGCGCGCTGATCGGCTTTTGCGCGGCGATCCCGTTCTGGGCGCTCGACATGGCAGGATTCCTGATCGACACGACGCGCGGCGCATCGATGGCGAGCGTGCTCAATCCGCTGCTCGGCGCGCAGTCGTCGCCGTTCGGGATGGTGTTCTCGCAAGTGTTCACGCTGCTCTTTCTCGTGTCGGGCGGCTTCAACACGCTGATCGAGACGATCTACGCATCGTACGTGACGCTGCCGCCCGGCGCGCCGCTGCGCTTCGGCCCCGACGCGCTCGCGTTCTTCACACAGCAGTGGCAGCTGATGGTGGAACTGTGCCTGCGCTTCGCGATGCCGGCGCTCGCGGCGATCCTGCTCGTCGACATGGCGCTCGGCCTCGTCAACCGCTCCGCGCAGCAACTGAACGTGTTCTTCCTGTCGATGCCGATCAAGAGCGCGTTCGCGCTGCTGCTGCTCGTCATGTGCGCGAGCTTCGCGTTCCGGCTGCCGCTTGCCGAAATCTCGCGGCTGCCCGGACGCATCGCGCAGCTCGCCGGCATGCTGCGATGAGCGAGAAGACCGAGAAGCCGACCACGAAAAAACTCGCGGACGCACGCAAGAAAGGCCAGGTCGCGAAGAGCGTCGAGATCACGAGCGGCGTCCAGCTCGCGGTGCTGCTCGGCTATTTCCTGTTCGAGGGCGCGCATCTGTTGCAGGCGTTCGAAGCGCTCGTCGACGTGTCGATTGCCGTCGTCAACGACGATTTCGCCGCGGCGAGCGCGCGCTGGACGCGCGCGCTCGGCGCCGTGCTGATCCGCTTCACGCTCGGCATGGCGGCGCTCGTGATCGCGATGACGGCCGTCGCCGCGATCGCGCAGATCGGCCCGCTGCTTGCCGTCGAAGCGCTCAAGCTGTCGCTCGACAAGATCAATCCGCTCGCGAACCTGAAGCAGATGTTCTCGCTGAAAAGCCTGTTCGAGTTCGCGAAGTCGCTGTTCAAGGTCAGCGTGCTGTCCGCGATCTTCGTCTATCTGATCCGCCAGTACGCGCCGTCGCTGCAGTTCCTGCCGCTTTGCAGCATCGAATGCGGGCTCGCGGTCAGCACGCAATTGCTGTACTGGATGTGGGCCGCGCTCATCGGCTTCTATGTCGTGTTCGGCATCGCCGATTTCGCGTTCCAGCGGTACAACACGACGAAGCAGCTGATGATGTCGCTCGAAGACATCAAGCAGGAGTTCAAGAATTCGGAGGGCAACCCGGAGATCAAGCACAAGCGCCGCGAAATCCATCGCGAAGTGCAAAGCGGCAGCCTTGCCGCGAACGTCGCGAAATCGACGGTCGTCGTGCGCAACCCGACGCACGTCGCGGTGTGCCTCTATTACCGGCGCGACGAGACGCCGTTGCCCGAAGTGCTCGAGATCGGCCGCGACAGGATGGCGCTGCACATCGTCGCGCTCGCCGAGCGCGAGCGGGTGCCCGTCGTCGAGAACGTGCCACTCGCGCGTGCGCTCGCGAACCGGCTCGACGTCGGGCAGCGCATTCCGCCCGATCTGTTCGAGCCCGTTGCGCACATCCTGCGCGTCGCGATGCAGTTGCGCTACGACGAAGACGGCGTGCGCGATGAGGACCACGATGAACACGCGCAAGATGACGGTGCGCGTCCGTCACGCGATGACGCCGGCCGTTGAGATGCGTTCGGTTCGGCGGGCCGTGGCGTGCGCGGCATCCACGGCGTCCACGGCATGGGCGGCATGGGCGGCGTTCGCGATCGCCGGCCTGACGGCGGCGCACGGCGCGAACGCGCAGGAACCGCCCGCGCCGCTCGTCTGGTCGCCTTATGTCGACGAGTCGGCAGCGGCGGGAAGTGATCGAGCGGGTACCGGATCGACGGCGCTCGCGGCATTCGCGCCGTCGTCCGTGACGGCGACGACACCGTCTGCCGAGCGGGACGTTGCGGGCACGGGCGCGCACACGTCCGTGCCCGCGGCTGCGTCCGACGACAAGACGGCGGATACGGAGGCGGCTTCAACGGCGGGGACTTCGACTCCGCTGTCGGCTCCGAATCCGCCTTCGGCTTCGACTTCGACTTCGACTTCGACTTCGACTTCGGCTTCGACTTCGGCTTCGGCTTCGGCTTCGGCTTCGGCTTCGACTTCGACTTCGACTTCGACTTCGACTTCGACTTCGACTTCGACTTCGACTTCGACTTCGACTTCGACTTCGACTTCGGCTTCAGCTTCGATGCCGATTCCGATGCCGGCTTCGGCATCGCCATCGACTTCTTCCAACCCGAGGTCGCCCACGAACGTCGCCCCTGCCGCGACACACGCCGCCGCGACACCCGACACCTCCGACACACCCGACACGCCGCGATCGACGCGCTACGACACGCTCGTCGCCTCGGTCGCCCGCGAATTGGGCCTCGACGCAAAGCTGTTGCACGCGATGATCCGCGTCGAGTCCGCCTACGACGCGAACGCGGTGTCGCCGAAGGGCGCGACCGGCCTGATGCAGGTGATTCCGGCGACCGGCGCGCGCTTCGGCTTTCGCGACCTGCGTGATCCGCACGCGAATCTGCGCGCCGGCGCGACCTATCTGAAATGGTTGCTCGGCGAATTCGACGACGACCTGACGCTCGCGCTCGCCGCGTACAACGCCGGCGAAGGCGCCGTACGCAAGTACCGCGACCAGATTCCGCCCTATCGGGAAACGCAGGCATACGTGCGCCAGGTGCTCGCGTGCTACCGGGGCGCATGCTCGCCGCCGGACGATACGCGATTCGACGGCGAGCCGCGCGCAGCCGCGCAAACGGCGTTTCGTGCGCCGGCGGCATCCCGGGCGTCGCCCCGCCTCACCGCAGGCGCGCTGCTCGCGAAACTCGGCGGATTGCTGTTGTCGACGCCCGAGCCTCGCCCCCGGTGACGCGATTCGCGCGCCCCGCTTCCGCATTTACGGCGCGGTTCGCTCGTACGCCGACGCGAGATGCCATCGAACGGCGTGTCGAATGCGCTCGACGGATGCTGCGTCATGCTTCGGCCGGCATCGTAGCGATCGCGAGGGAATGCGCCTGCGGCGATCGTCGTATCGCGACGCGAAGCCGCCGGACATGGCACGAGCGGACCGCGTCGTGCTGATGCGTGGCGGGCACACCGAGCAGCTCGGCACGCCGGCCGAGCTGTACGGCTGCCCGCACACGGTGTTCGCGGCGGGCTTCGTCGGCACGTCGGCGATGAACTTCGCGGACGGCGCGATTGCGCGCGCGAACGGCGGCGTCGCGCTCGCGATGGCGGACGGCTACGCGGCGCTGCGCAACGCCGGGACGACGCTCGACGGCGCATCGTTCATCGGCGGCGGGTCGAAGAGCGCGTTCTGGGCGCGGCTGTGCGCGAGCGCAACGGGCTCGCGATGCATCGGCACGCGAGCGGCGCGGTGGGCGCGGCGCTCGGCGCGGTGGGCGCGGCGCTCGGCGCGGCGCGGCTTGCGCGGCTCGCGGCGACGCGCGATGCGATCGACGACGGGTGCGTCGCGCCGGCGATCGCGGAGACGTATCGGCCCGATCCGGCGTCGGCGGATTTGCTCGGCGCGCGGCTTGCGCGGTACCGACGGCTGTATCGGGCATTGAAGGGCGAATTTGTCGCTTAGCGACGCGAAGGCTTCCGATGGTCTGTGTACGGCCGGCCGCCGGGTCAGGTTACGTCGCGTCCGTGCGCGCGAACGCCTTCGTTCGACTTCGAGCGGCGCATCGTCTGCTGGATGCCTTCGCCACGCACCTGTCAAGCTGGCGGGGCTCGGTTGGTCTTTCTTTCATGAGCGCTCGAAAAAAACGATGCGTCACTGGCGCGTGGCCTGCGTGGGCGTCGGTGGGCAGGGGCTCATGGGTCGGGCGGAAAGTTACCTTGGCTGTCCGAGTCGACTCGCGGTCGCGATGCCTCGATGCCCCGGCGCGTTCTTCGCCTTTCGGCCATAAAGAGACATTCGATCCAGAAAATCGAATGGCTGAAGCTGGGAGTGGATAAGACTGTGGTTTCTCATCGTCGTTCTGGCGCGGAATATACCGCACGCCCAACGAGCGAACCTCGCCTTTCTTCAAAGGCTTGCTGCGCCAGCATCGGCACAGTGCGAAAGGCGTTGTAGAGGTGAGGGCGTACCGGCCGTCCGCCCAGCCGATAGTCGTCGGTCGCATGGGCCAATCGTTGGTTAGCGAAATGGATCGTGGTGACCCAAGCCAGTTCGGCCCGCACAGGGTTAGGCACCAGCTTCAGCGCCTCTTCCGGCGTCATCCGCTCCAGTGGTTCGCCACGCACGTTCGCAAAATCCTCAATTCCGATGTCACCGCTTTCACGAGAAGCGCGTGCTGCCAGTCGGTAGGGTTCCTTCTTCGAGGTACCTAACCCTAGAAACTCAAGCACCACCCGACACTGAATCGCCGCCATCGAGGTTATCGGTTGCGTGTAGCTGCCTAGCCTGATGTGCATAAGCCGTCCCTCGGAATGAGCCCGGTATATTTCGATGTCCTCCAGCCCCCCATACTGCTTTTCCAGTTCGAGCGCGCGGCGCGCCACCGCGATGTTTTCGAGCATGTGCGGTATCTTGACCACAGCCATCGTCAGCAAGTCGAGGTCGGCAGGCTCACGAGGCGGCGGCTTTTTCGCTCTGTCTGCCATTAATTCTCCTAGCGTATAGACACGCAGCATCCTACGACACCGGTTCCGCGCAATCACCAGCCCTGACTTTACGGCGTAGTTAATCACCGCCCCCATTGCCTGGCGGGATTATCATCCGCGCGGGCGCGCTGTAGATACTGGGGGGGGTTAATGCTGCTTTGCAAGCGTCTGCCCGCCATCTTCGTAAAGATGCTGCAACTCGTCTCGTCCGTTTTGCAAATGTCGGATGTTGTGCCAACAGCGGTCAGACCGAGAATGTCCGACGAGCATCGGCATTGGGTCGGATTCGGCTGTCCCCATAATGAGCGAGCGTCGGTTGCAGCGTAGCTTTTGAATCGCTGCATTGCCAGATAACGCGCAGGCGCTGCTGCTCGAACAGCGCGGCCTCGTCATTTTGCTGCCCGCCTCCGCCGCGCATGCACGTACGTGCCGTCTTCAAGCGGCCCTGTGAGTTCATGCCGGGTTCACTCCATTTCGGCAAGCGAAAATCAAATGAACGTCACTCATCCGAATGGATGCGGATTGACATCCATGCCGCATTTTCATTTCAATCGATTGACGGTTATTTCCATCATTAAATCGATTAGACAGACCGCCGCCGCTAAAATGACCGACGCCGCCGTCCGGATCGTCAAACTCGCGCCGCCAACGGCATACGTCGCAGCCGCCTCGGCAATGCGCGGCGTTTCATGCGCCCATCCGCACGTCCCCCTCTGCCCGACTATCGATACGCTTCCGCGAAATGCGCCGACGCGATCGCGGCGGCCGCTTCGACGATCCCTCCAAGCACATCGATTCATTGTCGCGGCCTCACTCGCCTCTCGTCCGCGCACACCGCGATTCACGCGCCGCGCCCGACTGCTTTTCGTTCATTCGACGATCGATACCCAATCTCCATTTACACCGGCATCGACCAAAATTCTTTCAAATATTACGCCTTTGATCGAAATCAAAATCACCCCTCATTCCACATATGCGTTCATATAGCCACAATAAAACACATTTCATTCGACCTTCCCAAAGACGATCGAAATATAATTCACCTCGATGCTCAAAGTGCCATCGATATCGATTCGATCGCGTCAATTCCACTCCCGCCGGCAATCGACAAGCCCCCTATCCGACACCCTCTCCATCATCCTGACCTTCCGATTCACACAATGACAAGTGAGCAACCATCGATAACCATCACGCATCCGCCCGAACAGCGCCTGTCGGCCTTGCCTCGTCGCATCGTGGGCGCAATGCTGATCGTCGCGACATCCGTCGCGGCGAGCGGCGCGCACGCAAACCCGGCGCCGCAGATTCAAGCGGCTTCGTGGCTCGTCGTCGATGCCGGCTCCGGCAAGACGCTCGCCGAGCACAACGTGAACGCGCGCCGCGAGCCGGCGTCGCTGACCAAGCTGATGACCGCGTACCTCGCGCTCGATGCACTGAAGCAGGGAACGCTGCACTGGGACGAGAAGGTTGAAATCGCCGCCGCCGATATCGCGTCCGTCGGCAACGACGAAGCGCGGATGTATCTGGCGCCGGGCCAGTTCGTCCAGGTGCGCGATCTGGTGCGCGGCCTGATCGTCGCGTCCGCCAACGATGCGGCGCTCGTGCTCGCGAAGCGGATCGGCGGCAGCCCCGCCGGCTTCGCGAAACGGATGAACGACGCGGCGCAGCGGCTCGGCATGCGCGATTCGCACTTCGTGTCGCCATCCGGCATCACCACGCCCGATCACTATTCGACCGCGCACGACCTGTCGATTCTCGCCCGGCATCTGGACCAGGATTTTCCGGCGTTCTACGCGTTCTCGTCGCAGCAGCATTTCGAGTACGGGAAATTCGCGAAGACGAACAAGAATCGCCTGCTCGGCACCGATCCGACCGTCGACGGCATGAAGACGGGCCACACGAATGCGGCCGGCTGGTGCATGGTCGTCACCGCGAAACGCCGCGTCGCCGGCGCGCCCGAGAAGCATCGCGTGATCGCCGTGCTGCTCGGCGAGCCGACGGAAAAGCAGCGGCTCGCCGATGCGAGAAGACTCCTCGACTGGGGCTTCGCGTCGCTCGGCGGCGAGCATCCGCCCGCGAACGTCGCGCACCGGGCCGACCCGCAGGCCGGCGAGCGCCGCTCGGCGGAATCGGCGCGCATGCTCTGACCTTCGCGTAGCCGAACACCGCGCCACATGCGTTTGCGCGGTGACGGCGGCGCGTGATGCGGCGCACGCCGGCATCGACAGCGCGCCGAAGCGGCGCGCGCCGCCCGGCTGATTCACCTTTCCTTCATTTCTCGCCCGGCGTCACGCCGCGCGTGACGGCGCGCTTCGTCGCATCCCGTTTCCGTGCGTGCTCGTCCGACAGCGAGGAACGCGCCGGCCGCCGGGCAGAACGGCGTTCCGGCGTTCCGACGTCACCGGCTTGCCGGCCGCGCAGG
This sequence comes from Burkholderia sp. ABCPW 14, assembly GCF_001523835.1. Classification (NCBI taxonomy): domain Bacteria; kingdom Pseudomonadati; phylum Pseudomonadota; class Betaproteobacteria; order Burkholderiales; family Burkholderiaceae; genus Burkholderia; species Burkholderia sp. ABCPW 14. Next base: position 131,962 of record NZ_LOVS01000149.1, read on the forward strand.
CTTCGCCCCGGATGCCCGCCACCACGCTTCCGTCACCGCGAGGACGACTCGACATCCAACCGATCATGCTGAGATCCACTGCATCGCTTCACCGCGGCCCGCGCGGCCTGCCCCGATGGCGCTCGCGCTGTATCCACGGACTCCTCTGCGCCGGCTTCGCCGCGCTCGCCGTGCGCGCACTCTGGGTTCAGGTCGTGCATAGCGATTTCTACATCCGGCAAGGCGTCAAACGCTACGAGCACACGTTCGAAGCCTTGCCGGCGCGCGGGCGCATCCTCGATCGCAACGGCGGCGTGCTCGCGATCGACGAGCCCGTCGCCGACGTGTGGATCGAGCCCGATGCGTTCCGCCGCGCGACGCGCGCGCAAATGCATGCGCTCGCGTCGCTGCTTCGGCTGCCGGGCGACGCGCTTGCCGCCAAGGCGATTAGCGGCCGCCAGTTCCTGTACGTGAAGCGATGGGTCGAAGCGGACCTGGCCGCGCGCATCGAGCAGCTCGCCGTGCCCGGCGTGCACCTCGGCCGCGCGACGCGGCGCTATTACCCAGGCGGCAGTGATTTCGCGCAACTCGTCGGCTTCGTCGGCGCGGACGGACACGGGCTCGAAGGCGTCGAACTCGCCGACGACGCCGCGCTGTCGGGCGTCGGCGCGAAGCGCGACATGATCGTCGACCGGATGGGCCGCCCCGTCGACGTCGGCGACATCGAGTCAGCGGGCCGGCCCGGCGCGGACATCCGGCTGTCGATCGACCGCCGGCTCCAGTATCTCGCGCGGCTCGCCGTCGAAGAGACCATCGCGCGCACCGCCGCGGCCGCCGGCTGCGCGATCGTCGTCGATGCGAAAACGGGCGAGATCCTCGCGCTCGTCAATCTGCCGTCCTTCGATCCGAACGGGCGGCCCGCCGCGTACGACGACCGCTTTCGCGATCGCGCGCTGACCGACGTCTTCGAGCCGGCGTCGACGCTCAAGCCGGTGACCGTCGCGCTCGCGCTGAGCGAAGGCGTCGTCACGCCGGACACGCGCTTCGACACGTCGCCCGGCGTGTTGCAAATCGACGGCGCGACGATTCACGATACCGGCAATTTCGGCGAACTCACCGTCACGCAGATCATCGCGAAATCGAGCAATGTCGGCATGGCGAAGATCGCCGAGCGGCTGCGCGCGCAGGACATGTGGCAGACGTTCGCGCACGCGGGCATCGGCGAGCGCCCGCTCGCCGGGATGCCGGCGATCGCGCGCGGCACGCTGAGGCCGGCGCGCGGCTGGAAGCCGATCGAACGATTGACGATGTCGTACGGCTACGGGCTGTCGATGTCGCTCGCGCAGCTCGCCGACGTCTACACCGCGTTTGCCGGCGACGGCCGCCGGATACCGCTGTCGCTGACGCACGCGAGCGCGCCGCCGGAACGCGTGCCCGTCGTGCCGGCGGCGGTCGCGCGGCAGATCCGCGCGATGCTCGAGACGGACGGCGCCGAAGGCACCGCGCGCGTCGCCCGCCTGCCCGACTACCGGATCGGCGCGAAGACGGGCACCGCCCGCAAGCTGTCGGGCAAGCGCTATGCGCGCGGCAAGTATCGCGCGCTGTTCGTCGGCATGGCGCCGATGAGCGATCCCCGCCTGATCGTCGCCGTGATGATCGACGAGCCGTCGCGCGGCTCGTACTACGGCGGCCCCGCGGCCGGCCCCGCGTGGGCCGGGATCATGGAGAACGCGCTGCATCTGCTCGGCGTGCCGCCCGATCGATCGCCGACGCGGCATGCGTGACGCATGCCCCGGCCGCCTCGTTCATTCTCATCGCGCGCCGGTCGAGTCGCCGGAACCCGGCCGGCGCGCGAGCCTTCCGTTCGGAACCCCGACATGTTGAAACTCAAGCATCGCTTCTTGCGCCGCGCATCGCGCGCGACATCCGACACCCCGAACGAAGCCGGGCACGCCGCCCCCGACGGCGATCGCCAACGCGCGCCGAGCGCCGCGACGCGCGTGCGAACCGGCGCGTTCCGCCGCGTGCTGCGCGGAGGCGGGATCGCGTCGGCGGCGATCGCGTCGGCCGCGCTGCTCGCCGCCTATGCTGCGATCGTGATGTACCCGCAATTGCCGACGATCGTCGCACTGACGGATTTTCAGCCGACGGTGCCGCTCAGGGTCTACACGGCGGACGACGTGCTGATCGCGCAGTACGGCGTCGAACGCCGGGTGCCGCTGACGTTCGACGAGATCCCGGACGTCGCGAAGCACGCGGTGCTCGCCGCGGAAGACGCCCGCTTCTACGAGCACCACGGCATCGACTTCGTCGGTCTCGTCCGCGCGGTGCTCGCGGACTTTGTCCACGACAGCAAGCGACAAGGCGCGAGCACGATCACGATGCAGCTCGCCCGCAACTTCTTCCTGTCCCGCGACAAGACCTATCTGCGGAAAATCTACGAGATCCTGCTCGCGATGCGCATCGAATCGCAACTGTCGAAGCCGCAGATCCTGCAGCTCTACATGAACCAGATCTACCTCGGCGAGCGCTCGTACGGATTCGGCGCGGCCGCGCGGACCTATTTCGGCAAGGATCTCGCCGATCTGTCGATCGCGCAGGCCGCCATGCTCGCCGGACTGCCGAAGGCGCCTTCCGCGTTCAATCCGATCGACAATCCCGCGCGGGCGCGCACGCGGCAGCAATACGTGCTGCGGCGCATGCGGGAACTCGGCTACATCGACGACGCGCAATACCGCACGGCGCTCGCGGAGCCGCCCGGCATACGGCCGGCGGCGAGCGCCGACGCAGTCCGCGCCGGCCATGTCGGCGAAATGGTGCGGCAGACGATGGTCGCGCAATATGGCGAAGCCGCATACGAGCGCGGCTTCCAGGTATGGACGACCGTGCGTGCGGCCGACCAGAACCTCGCATACGCGGCCGTGGTTCACGGCGTCGCCGCCTACGATCGCCGGCATCGCTATGAAGGGCCGGAAGCCGTGCTGCCGATGCCGTCCGCCGCGCTCGACGCGCCCGCGCGCCGCCGCGCGCTGATGCGCGCGCTGCAGGACCGGCCGGCCTTCCCGGGCCTGACGGCCGCCGTCGTCGTGTCGGCCAGCGCGCACGACGTGACCGTCGTCACGCTCGACGGCCGCACGACGACGCTCGGCGGGCCGTCGCTCGATTTCGCGCGGTCGCGCACGCCGTCGCGCTCGCTGGCTGCGGCCGGACTGCGGCCCGGCGCGGTCGTGCGAATCGGCACGGACGCGGACGGTCGGCCGATGATCGACGAGCTGCCTTCGGTCGAGGCCGCGCTCGTCTCGGTGGATCCGGAGAGCGGCGCGATCCGCGCGCTCGTCGGCGGCGTCGACGCAGCGCGCAATCCGTTCAACCACGTGACGCAGGCGTGGCGCCAGCCCGGCTCGTCGTTCAAGCCGTTCGTCTATTCCGCCGCGCTCGAAAAAGGCTTCGCGCCGGCGACGATGGTCGACGATGCGCCGTTCGAAGCGGCCGCGAGCGGCGACGCGCCGCCATGGCGGCCGAAGGAGGTCGGCCCGCTGCTCGGTCCGATCCCGCTGCGCGAGGCGCTGACGAAATCCAAGAATCTCGCCGCCGTTCGGATCATGGACGCGATCGGCCCGGATTACGCCAAGGCCTATGCCGTCGACCGCTTCGGCTTCAGCGCCGACAAGCTCGTCGCCAACCTGCCGATGGCGCTCGGCGCCGGCTCGGTCACGCCGCTGCAGATGGCCGCGGCTTACGCGGTCTTCGCAAACGGCGGCTATCGCGTGCAGCCGTACCTCGTCGCGTGAATCGTCGACGGACGCGGCCGCACCGTGTTCGACGCGCACCCGCCGACGGCGGACGACGGCGCGCCGCGCGTGATTCCCGCCGCGAACAGCTACATCATGACGAGCCTGCTCGAGTCCGTCGCGCAACACGGCACCGCGTCCGCGCTCGGCGCGCTGCGCCGCCCCGACATCGCGGCGAAGACGGGATCGACGAACGGCTATCGCGACGGCTGGCTCGCCGGCTATCAGCATTCGCTCGTCGCCGTCGCGTGGATGGGATTCGACACGCCGCGCACGCTCGGCGCGGGCGAATGGGGTTCGCATACCGCGCTGCCGATCTGGCTCGACTACATGCGCGGCGCGCTGCAACACGTGCCCGTCTACGAAGCGGCCGCGCCCGGCGGCGTCGAGATCGTCGACGGCGAGCTGTACGAAGCCGCGCATGCGCCGGGCAACGGCTTCGTGTCGACCGTGGGCGACGATCGCGGCAAAGACGCGAGCGCCCGGGCGATGGGCGCATCGGCGAGCGCGAGCGCGAACGTGCCGGCATCCGGCGCACCGCACGCCTGATCGAAAAAAACGGGCTTGCCGAGGCGATCGCGGGCACGCCCGCCGCGCGCCGCGATCCGGCCTCGCGCGCGCCGGCGCGCGATCGAAACATCATGCCGCCCGCGAACGGGCGCTCGACTCAGGAGGCGGCGTTGGCCGGCGTCTTGCCCGCGCAAAGACCCGTTCCGGCCGACGGCCTGCCGCGTGCCGCCCACGAAACGCGCCTGCCGCGCCTGCGCGACCGCATCTGCCGCCATCGCCCGTACATCTGCTTCGGTCCGCGATAGGCGGTGTCCCGTGAGTCGGGCGCCGCCTCCGCGTCAATAAACGTCTCGCGCATAACGCTTGTCCTTTGCGAGCCGTGCGACGTAGTCCGCCGCCTGCTCGTCCGTCATCCCCCCATGCCGCGCGACGATCATCTTCAACGCCGCGTCGACGTCCTTCGCCATGCGCGCCGCATCGCCGCACACGTAGAAATGCGCGCCCTCCGCGAGCCACGCCCATAGGGCCGCGCCCTGCTCGAGCATCCGGTCCTGCACGTAGATCTTCTCTGTCTGGTCGCGCGAGAACGCGAGATCGAGCTGCGTCAGGAATCCGTCCGCCTGCATCTGCGTAAGCTCGTCGCGATAATAAAAATCGGTGTCCGCATGCTGCTCGCCGAAAAACAGCCAGTTGCGCCCCTTCGCGCCGCGCGCGCGGCGTTCGTGCAGAAAGCCGCGAAACGGCGCGATGCCCGTGCCCGGCCCGACCATCACGATCGGCGCGTCGCCGCTCGCGGGCGGCCGGAAATGCGCGGACTTCTGCACGAATACCGGCACGCCCGCGTCGGCCGCGCGATCCGCGAGGAACGTCGACGCGACACCCTTGCGCTGCCGCCGCCCGTTGTTGTATCGAACCGCCGATACGGTCAGATGGATCTCGCCGCGGTGCGCGTTCGGGCTCGACGCGATCGAATAGAGCCGCGGCTGCAGGCGCTTCAGCATCCCGACGAGCTCGGCCGCCGACAGCTCGACAGGAAACTCGTGCAGCACGTCGGCGAGCTGCTGCCCCCACAGCCAGTTTTTCAGGTCCGCCTTGCGGTCGACGCCGAGCAGGCGCTTCAGCGCGCCGCCCGCGCGGCTGCGCGACGCGATGAACGCGAGCGCGTCCGGATGCGGCCGCGTGATGTCGAGGTGCCTGGCGAGCGCGTCGGCAACGCGCAGCTCGCCGACGCCCGCGACCGTCACCGGCGTGTCCGGCTTCAGATGCGTGAGCGTCAGCAGCTCGTCGACGAGTTCCGGGCAGTTCGTCGGCCACACGCCGAGCGCGTCGCCCGTTTCGTACTCGATCGCCGCGCCGTCCGTCGACAGCGACACGTAGCGCGTATCCTTCGTCGCGCCCGGCTCGTTGAGCCGCAGGTTCGCGACGAGCCGCGACGCGGCCGGGCGCGTCTTCGTCGGGATCGCGCCCGACGGGATCATCCCGTGCGCCGGCACCGCGTGCAGCGCCGCGGCCGCTTCCTTGATCCGCGCGATCACGCGGCCGAGCCACGCGTCGGCGGCCGGTTGGTATTCGGCGTCGCAATCGACGCGCTCGACGAGGCGCGCCGCGCCGCGCTCCGCGAGCCGCGCGTCGAGCCGGCGGCCGTGGCCGCAGAACAGGTCGTAGTTGCGGTCGCCGAACGCGAGCACCGCGTAGCGGACGCCGTCGAGCCGCGCGGCGTCCGCCGCATCGAGCGCTGTCCAGAATTCCTGGCCGTTGTCGGGCGCGTCGCCGTCGCCGAACGTGCTCGTCATCAGCAGCACGTACTGCGCCTTCGCGAGCGCGGCGGCCGGATAGTCGGCCATGCACGCGACGCGGATCTCGAAGCCCGAATCCATCAACTGCGTCGCGTAGCGCTCGGTCAGCGATTCGACGTTGCCCGTCTGCGACGCCCACAGCAGCACGACCTTCGGCCGCGTGCGCACGATCCGCACGCCGCTCGGCGCGGGCGACGCATCGGCCGCCGCGGGCGACGCGGACACCGCCGCGGCCGCGCGTGCGCGAGCCGCTGCCGAAGCCCCGCCGGACACGCGGCTGAACAGCCCGGCGAGCAGCCCGTCGACCCACAGACGCGTGTCGCCCGCAAGCGGCGCGCTCGCCGGCAGCACCGGCACGCCGCCCGCCCGCCGGCCTGCGACGGCGCGCAGCCCGCTGACGAAGCCCGCGACGTAGACGCGCTCCGCGTCGGTGAGCCGCGGCGCGCTCGCCGCGGCCGGAACGCCCAGCAGCGCGGCGAAGGTGTCGATATCGGACATGTTCAGTTCCTCGGGCGCGGCGTCGGCGGCTTCAAGCGACGCCCCGGACACCGCGCCGGCCCGCGCATTGCGCGATTCGGCGAGCGATGCGTGGCCGTCATCGCCCGCCGCGTCGCCCGCCGCGCCACCTGCATCGTCGCGCGCGTCGACGCGCGCGAGCGCGACCGCGCAGAATTTGAGTTCGGGTTGCAGCGACACCGGATCGACCGCGTCGTTCGTGACCGCGTTCACGCACAGGTCGTCGCCGTACACGTCGTTCCAGTGCATCGGCGCGAAGCACGCGCCCGGCTGCACGCGATCGGTGACGACGGCGGGCAGCACCGCGCGGCCGCGCGCCGAACGGATCTCGACCGCGTCCTTCGCCGCGATCGACAGCGCGGCCGCGTCGTCCGGATGGATCTCGACGAACGGACGCGGATGCAGCTTGTTCAGCATCGCGACCTTGCCCGTCTTCGTCATCGTGTGCCATTGATGCTGCAGGCGGCCCGTGTTCAGCACGATCGGGAATTCGGGCGTCGGCGTCTCGGCCGCCGCGACGTGCGGACGCGCGAAGAAGCGCGCCTTGCCGGTCGGCGTCGGGAACGCGAGCGCCGGCGCCGCGCCGTCGGGCAGCGTCGCGCGCGGCCGGCTCGCGCCGTCGTTCAGATAGCGGATCGGATGGCGGTCATGCCCGTCGCCCGGCGGGCAAGGCCATTTCAGCGGCGTGTCGCGCAGCGCCGCATGGCTCGCGCCGCGCAGGTCGTAGCCCGTCTTCGGATTCGCGAAGCGCTTGATCTCGTCGAACACATCGGAGGCCGAACGATAGTCGAATGCGTCGCCGTAGCCCATCTCGCGCGCGACCGCCGCGACGATCCGCCAGTCCGGCCACGCGTCGCCGGGCGGCTCGACCGCCTGCCGCATCAGCGTCAGGTTGCGCTCCGAGTTGATCATCACGCCGTCCGCTTCCGCCCACAGCGCGCCCGGCAGCAGGATGTCCGCGTAGCGGTTGGTTTCGGTGTCGAGGAACGCGTCCTGCACGATCACGACGTCCGCCGCCTGCAACCCCGCGATCACGTTCTTGCGGTTCGCGACGGTCGCCGCCGGATTCGTGCAGATGATCCAGCACGCCTTGACGTCGCCCGCGGCCATCTTCGCGAACAGGTCGACGGTGCCGCCGCCCGCGTCCTTTCTGAGCGTGCCGGCCGGCAGGCTCCACACGTCCTCGACGAAGCGGCGGTCTTCGTCGTCGAGCGCCGAGCGCTGGCCGGGCAGCCCCGGCCCCATGTAGCCCATCTCGCGGCCGCCCATCGCGTTCGGCTGGCCGGTCAGCGAGAACGGGCCGCTGCCCGGCCGGCAGATCCTGCCCGTCGCGAGATGCAGGTTGCAGATCGCGTTCGTGTTCCATGTGCCGTGCGTGCTCTGGTTGAGCCCCATCGTCCAGCAGCTCGTCCACTCGCGCGCGTCGCCGATCCATTGCGCGGCGAGCCGGATGTCGGCTTCGGCGATGCCGGTGATCCCGGCGACCTTGTCCGGCGCGTATGCATCGAGAAAGCCGGGCATCGCGTCCCAGCCTTCGGTGTGCGCGGCGATGAAGTCCGCGTCGGTCTTGCCGTTCGCGTGCAGCAGATAGAGCAGGCCGTTCATCAGCGCGAGGTCGGCGCCCGGCTTGATCTGCAGGAAGAGATCCGCCTTGTCCGCGGTCGCGGTGCGGCGCGGATCGACGACGATCAGCTTCGCGCCCGCCTTCACGCGGTCCATCATCCGCAGGAACAGGATCGGATGGCAGTCCGCCATGTTCGAGCCGATCACGAAGAACAGGTCCGCGCGGTCGAAATCCTGATACGAGCCGGGCGGGCCGTCCGCGCCGAGCGACAGCTTGTAGCCGCTCCCCGCGCTCGCCATGCAGAGCCGCGAGTTCGATTCGATGTGCGGCGTGCGCACGTAGCCTTTCGCGAGCTTGTTGACGAGATACTGCGCTTCGAGCGACATCTGGCCCGACACGTAGAACGCGAGCGCGTCGGGGCCGTGCGCGTCGAGCGCCGCGCGCAGCCGGCGCGCGGTCTCGGCGATCGCGTCGGCGATCGGCACGGGCGCCGGATCGCGGTCGCGCGCGTCGCGCACGAACGCGCGCTCCAGGCGGCCCGCGTTGCGCAGCGCGACGTGCGCGGACGAACCCTTCGTGCACAACCGGCCGAAGTTGGCCGGATGCTCGGTGTCGCCGGACACCTTGACCACCTCGCCGTCCTCGACGTGCAGCACCATCCCGCAGCCGACGCCGCAGTACGGGCACACCGTCTTCACGCTCGCGCTCGCCATGTTCGCTCGCCTCGCGATCCGTTCGCGCGCGTCACGCGGCGATCCACACGTAGCCGTCCTCGATGCGCGACGGATACGCGTTCACCGACTTGTCCGGCGCTTCGAGGCACTCGCCCGTGCGCAGGTCGAAGTGATGCTTGTAGAGCGGCGACGCGACGACGATCCGCTCGCCGAGGCTGCCGATCAGCCCGCGCGACAGCACGGCGGCCTGCGAATGCGGATCGACGTTGCCGATTGCGAACGCGCGGCCGTGGCCGTCGCCGTCGTCGACGTGGAATACGGCCACCTGCTCGCCGTTGACGAGCGCGCACACGCCCGTGTTGGGCACGATGTCGTCGAGCGCGCAGACGGGCGTCCACGCGGAAGCGTCTCGATGGCTGCTCATGGCGATCTCCTTGCTGTGACTGACGATGACGGGACGTTCAAGCCGTTTCGGTCGCGATTTCCACCTCGGCCTCGCGCAGGCGGCTCGCGTCGGCCGCGTGCGCGTCGCGTTCGTCCGGCGTCGCCGGGCGGATCTGGCCGCGCTCCTCGACGAACGCGATCGTCGAATCGGACGCGTCGCTGTTGACGAAATGGCGGAAGCGGCGGCGCGTCGCCGGATCGGTGACGGCCTTCTTCCATTCGCATTCGTACGTGTCGACGACGTGCTGCATCTCGGCCTCGAGCTCCGCCGCGAGCCCGAGCTTGTCGTGGACGACGACGTCGATCAGGTAGTCGAGCCCGCCTTCGAGGTTGTCGCGCCACACGCTCGTGCGCTGCAGCCGGTCGGCGGTGCGGACGTAGAACATCAGGAAGCGGTCGATGTAGCGAACGAGCGTGTCGCGGTCGAGGTCGGCGGCGAGCAGCTCCGCGTGGCGCGGCTTCATTCCGCCGTTGCCGCACACGTACAGGTTCCAGCCCTTCTCGGTCGCGATCACGCCGATGTCCTTGCCCTGCGCCTCCGCGCATTCGCGCGTGCAGCCGGACACGCCGAACTTCAGCTTGTGCGGCGCGCGCAGCCCCTTGTAGCGGTTCTCGAGCGCGATCGCGAGGCCGACCGAATCGCCGACGCCGTAGCGGCACCACGTCGAGCCGACACACGATTTCACCGTGCGCACCGACTTGCCGTACGCGTGGCCCGATTCGAAGCCGGCCGCGATCAGCTCTTCCCAGATGAGCGGCAACTGCTCGACGCGCGCGCCGAACAGGTCGACGCGCTGACCGCCCGTGATCTTCGTGTAGAGGCCGTATTTTTTTGCGACCCGGCCGACCGCGATCAGCCCTTCGGGCGTGACCTCGCCGCCCGGCATCCGCGGCACGACCGAATACGTGCCGTCGCGCTGGATGTTCGCGAGGAAGTAGTCGTTCGAATCCTGCAGGCCCGCGTGCTCCCTCTTCAGCACGAATTCGTTCCAGCACGATGCGAGGATGCCGGCGACGGCCGGCTTGCAGACATCGCAGCCGAGGCCCCGGCCATGCTTCTTCAAGAGCGCGCCGAACGTCTTGATCCGCTCGACGCGCACCAGGTGATAGAGCGCCTGCCGCGAATACGGGAAATGCTCGCACAGGTGGTTGTCGACATCGAGGCCCTGCTTCTTCATCTCGGCCTTCATCACCTGCGTGACGAGCGGCACGCAGCCGCCGCACGACGTGCCCGCGCCGGTGCAGCGCTTCAGCGCGCCGATGCTCGCCGCGCCGCCCGCGACCGCTTCGCGGAGCTGCGCCTTCGTCACGTTGTTGCACGAGCAGATCTGCGCGGCGTCCGGCAGCGCGTCGACGCCGAGCGCCGGCTTCGCGCCGCCGTCCGCTTGCGGCAGGATCAGGAATTCCGGCGCGTCCGGCAGCTCGATCCGGTTCAGCATCATCTGCAGCAGCGTGCCGTACTCGGCCGCGTCGCCGACCATCACCGCGCCAAGCAGCTCCTTGCCGCATTCGGACACGACGAGCTTCTTGTAGACCGCTTTGCGCTCATCGGCGAACTGGTACGTGCGGCAGCCGGGCGTCTTGCCGTGCGCGTCGCCGATGCTCGCGACGTCGACGCCCATCAGCTTGAGCTTCGTGCTCATGTCCGCGCCGGTGAACGCGCCGTCGCCGCCCGCGAACTGCAGCGCGACGACGCGCGCCATGTCGTAGCCGGGCGCGACGAGACCGAAGGTCTGGCCGTTCCACGCCGCGCATTCGCCGATCGCGTAGATGTCCGCATCGCTCGTCCGGCAGTTGCTGTCGATCGCGACGCCGCCGCGCGGGCCGATCTCGAGCCCGCACTGCCGCGCGATCTCGTCGCGCGGCCGGATGCCCGCGGAGAACACGATCATATCGGCGTCGAGATGTGTGCCGTCGGAGAATTCCATCCGGTGCGCGGCCGTCTCGCCATCGACGATCGCGAGCGTGTTCTTGCCGGCGTGCACCTGCACGCCGAGCGCCTCGATCTTGCCGCGCAGCATCCGGCCGCCGCCTTCGTCGACCTGCACCGCCATCAGGCGCGGCGCGAACTCGACGACGTGCGTCGCGAGCCCCATGTCGCGCAGCGCCTTCGCGCATTCGAGACCGAGAAGGCCGCCGCCGACGACGACACCCGACTTCGCGCGCGCGCCGCACGCCTGCATCGCTTCGAGATCCTCGATCGTTCGGTACACGAAGCAATCGGCGCGCTCGCGGCCCGGCACGGGCGGCACGAACGGCGTCGAGCCGGTCGCGAGCACGAGCTTGTCGTACGCGAGCGTCTCGCCCGTCGACAGCGTGACCGTGTGCGCGTCGCGATCGATCGCGACGGCCTTCGTGTCGAGCAGCAGGCGAAAGTTCGGATGACGCTCGAAGAAGCCCGGCTCGACGAGCGACAGATCGTCGGCCGATTTGCCCGCGAAGAATTCGGACAGATGGACACGGTCGTACGCGGGACGCGGCTCCTCGCAGATCACCGCGACCTGCGGCGCGGCCGACGCGTCCCGCGCGCCGGCCGCGATGCATTCGAGCAGCTTGTGACCGACCATGCCGTGACCGATGACGACGATTTTCATGATGGATGCCCTCTGTCAATTCGTGAAGCCGTTCACGGCGAGCGCGCGCTCGCGCAGCGCCGCCTCGCGAGCCTTGTGCTCGGCGCTGAACCGTACCGCGAGCGCGCAGAACGCGGAAACGGTGACGAATAGGCCTAGCAGCGTGAGCGTTTGTTGGATATCGCCGACGCCCTTCATCAGGAAGCCGGCCGCGACCGCGCCGACGTTGCCGCCCGCGCCGACGATCCCCGCGACGCCGCCGAGCGCGCGGCGGTCGATGAACGGCACGAGCGCGTACGTCGCGCCGCACGCCATGTGCGTGAAGAGACCGAACGCGACCATCGCGGCGACGGCGATCGCGACGCTGCCCGCATGCGCGAACCACAGGAGCCCGAGCCCCTCGCCGATGATCAGCGTGAACAGCAGCGTCGCGCGCACGCCGAGCCCCCGGCGCGCGGCGACGCGATCGGACAGCCAGCCGCCCAGCGCGCGCGCGAACAGCGCGAGAAGGCCGAAGATGCCGGCGGCGAGGCCCGCGTCCTTCAGCGAGAGCTGGAAGTGATTGACGTAATAGAGCGCGGCGATGTTGTGCATGAACACCTCGACGCCGAAGCACGCGCCATAGGTGACGAACAGCATCCACACGCGGTAGTTCGCGCACGCGGCGGAAAAGCTCGCGAAGCCGCCCTTCTTGCCGCTGTCGATCGTCACGCCGCGCGCGCGCAGCGCGACGAAATCGCCCTGCGGGCAATCCTGCGTGTAGCGCCAGTAGACGAGCGCCATCACGAGCATCGCGACGCCCGGCGCCGCGAGCGCGACGCGCCACGCGAACGCGTGGCCGAACCCGAGCATCAGCGCGGCGGCGAGCAGGAGCGGCATCGCGGCCTGCGCGGCGCCCGCGCCCGCGTTGCCCCAGCCGGCGGCCGTCGCGTTCGCGGTGCCGACAACGTTCGGCGCGAACATCACCGACGTGTGGTACTGCGTGATCACGAAGCTCGCGCCGATCGCGCCGATGCCGAGACGGCACAGCAGGAACGTCAGGTAGTCATGCGAGAACGACACCGCGAACACTGGAATCGCGCCGAGCGCGAGCAGCCCCGCATAGATGCGGCGCGGACCGAAGCGGTCGCACAGCGGGCCGACGACGAGCCGCACGGCGATCGTCGCCGCGACGGCCGCGATGTTGACGTTCGCGACCTGATCGGCGCTCAGCCCGAATTCGCGTGCGATGAGCGGCATCAGCGGCGCGCACGCGAACCACGCGAAGAAACACACGAAGAACGCCATCCACGTCAGATGAAAGGCGCGCATCGGCGCGGTGCGCCAGTCGAGAAGGTCGATGCGGGTGGCTTTGTCGGACATCTTGTCTCACCAAACGAAAACGGCGTCCTGCGAACCCGGTAGTGACCGGATGCGTAGGACGCCGTTGCCCAGGAAGCCCGTTGCCGGGCGGATCGATATTCGGTGCTGCGAAGCGAATCGTCGTTGACTCGCCCGAAGATCGCTAGGCAAATGCCGTGCCAGAAAGCCGAAAACGGGATGCGGCGAGGCATTGCGCCGACATGCACGGTTTTCGCGCCGCGCGCCGACGATGCGCGGTGAGGCAGCGAAGCACAGATCTGGTGCGATGCAGCACTGTCCGCGTGCGACATGTCGGCACGGGGTCGGGTGCGGCGGCAGGTTTTGGGTCGCGCGCCGCGCGTCGGCGGCGAGGCCGCGCGATCGTGCCCGCGCGCGTCGTGCGGCGCGTGTGCCGACGCTTGCGCGACGCGCTTCGCCCGCGCCGGCGAGGCGGCACGCGCGCGCCAGCGCCGGTCTGAGCGCGCGCGCATCGCGCGCGACGCCGGCTCGCTTGCGGCGCGCGCGCCATCGGTCGCGCCATCTTCGCGCCATCTTCGCGCCGCTTCGGCGCGTGCGCGCCCGCCGCTGGCCCGGATATTGCTGAGTGTGAAGCGTCATCGGCAACGACGCCGGTGCAGGATCGCGCAGCATCTCCGGATCGTCCGCCGACGGACGGTCCACTTGGACAACGGTGTCCTACGCATCCGGCCGCTTCGCCGACCGGGTGCGCAGGACGCCGTTCTTTTTTTGGCGAAGCGCATTCGCCGCAGACGCGCCGCCCGGGCGGCATGGGGAGACGAAGATGAACACGATGGGCAAAGTCACGCTGCTCGGCGCCGGCCCCGGCGATCTGGACCTTCTGACGCTCAAGGCCGCGAAGGCGCTCGCGGCCGCCGACGTGCTGCTGCTCGACGATCTCGTCAATCCGGACATCGTCGCGCTCGCACCGCGCGCGCGCGTGATCCGCGTCGGCAAGCGCGGCGGCTGCCGGTCGACGCCGCAGGCGTTCATCGAGCGGCTGATGTGCCGCCACGCGCTGCGCGGCGCGCACGTCGTGCGCGCCAAGGGCGGCGACGTGCTGCTGTTCGGCCGCGCCGGCGAAGAGATCGCTGCGTTGCGCGCGGCGGGCGTGCAGTATGAGATCGTCAACGGGATCTCGTCGGGCTTCGCGGCCGCGGCGAGCCTCGGCGTGTCGCTCACGCATCGCGATCACTGCCAGGGCGTGACGTTCGTCACCGCGCACCTGCAGGACCACGGCGAGCCCGACTGGGCGAGCCTCGCCGCGGCCGGCACGACGCTCGCGATCTACATGGGAATGAGCCGCATCGACCGGATCGCCGCGGGGCTGCTCTCGGCGCTCGACGCCGCGACGCCCGCCGCGGTCGTCCAGTGGGCCGGCACGCCGGCCGAGCGGCGCTGGACCGGCACGCTCGGGCATCTCGCGTCCGGCGCCGCCGAAGCGGGGCTCGGCAGCCCGGCCGTGATCTTCGTCGGCCGCGCGATCGGCGAGGCGCTCGCGACGCCGCATGCGAACGCGCGCGCGCTTTCGGACGATGCGCACGCCGCGTTGCACGCGGCCGATCGCCCCCGAATCTCGCACGCGGCCTGAGCGGCGCGAGCCGGCGCTTGCGCGCCGCGTCCGCGCGCGTATGGTAAAAACAAAGGCACGGGCGAGCGCCGCCGCGACGCACCCGCCTCTTCCGTCTGACACATGGGACCGACCGACCAACCCTCCAAGCTGCGCGTGCTGCTCGTCACCGACACCGACAAGCCGATCGGCGAGCTGCGCGACACGCTTGCGCGCCTCGGCTACGAGATGCTCGACGAGGTCGCGACGCCCGCGCGGCTGCCCGCGGCTGTCGAGGAGCAGCGGCCGGACGTCGTGATCATCGACACCGAATCGCCGTCGCGCGACACGCTCGAGCAGCTCGCGGTGATGAACGCGACCGCGCCGCGCCCCGTGCTGATGTTCAGCCACGACGCCGACCAGCAGCTGATCCGCGCGGCGGTCGGCGCGGGCGTGAGCGCGTATCTGATCGAGGGTCTGTCCGCCGAGCGGCTCGCGCCGATCCTCGAAGTCGCGCTCGCGCGCTTCTCGCACGACGAGCAGTTGCGCCAGCGGCTCGCCGAAGTCGAGAGCGAGCTCGCCGAGCGCAAGCTGATCGACCGCGCGAAGCGCATGCTGATGGACCGCCGCAAGCTGTCCGAACAGGACGCGTACGCGACGCTGCGCCGCAGCGCGATGGATCAGGGCATCCGGATCGTCGAGGCCGCCCGCCGGCTGCTCGCGGCGCACACGCAATCTTGATCGAAGGTCAATACGCATGAACACAGCGCGCATGAACACAGCGACTCTCGATGCACCGGAACGCCGCCATCTGCGCATCGGCTTCGTCGCGCTGAGCGACGCCGCGCCGCTCGTCGCCGCGCAGCGGCTCGGGCTCGGCGAACGCCATGGCCTCACGCTCGAGCTGTGCCGGCAGCCGTCGTGGGCGAGCATCCGCGACAAGCTGCTGTCGGGCGAGCTCGACGCCGCGCACGCGCTGCATGGGCTCGTCTACGGCGTGCAGCTCGGCATCGGCGGGCCGCGCGCCGACATGGCGGTGCTGATGGTGCTGAACCGCAATGGCCAGGCGATCACGTTCTCGAACCGGCTCGCCGACGCCTACCGCGCGTCGGGCGACCTGAAGGCCGCGCTCGCGACGCTCGGCCGGCGCCCCGTGTTCGCGCAGACGTTCCCGACCGGCACGCACGCGATGTGGCTGTATCACTGGCTCGCATCGCGCGGCGTCGATCCGCTGCGCGACATCCGCAGCGTCGTGATTCCGCCGCCGGAGATGGTCGGCGCGCTCGCGGCGGGCGAGCTCGACGGGCTATGCGTCGGCGAGCCGTGGAACGCGGTCGCCGAGGCGCGCGGCGCGGGCAGGACGGTCGCGGCGACGAGCGAAGTCTGGCCCGATCATCCGGAAAAGGCGCTCGCGTGCCGGCGCGAGTTCGTCGCGCTGTATCCGAACACAGCGCGCCTGCTGGTGCGCACGTTGCTCGATGCGTGCGAATGGCTCGACGACCCGAACCACCGGGTGACGGCGGCCGGATGGCTCGCCGAGCCGGACGCGATCGGCGTGCCGGTCGGGCAGATTGCGCCGCGGCTGCTCGGCGACTACGGCGCGGGGCCGTTTGCGCAGCCGCCTGCGCCGATCAAGTTCTACGAGCACGGAACGGTGAATCGGCCGGCCGCGAGCGATGGGATGTGGTTCCTGTCGCAGTATCGGCGCTGGGGGATGTTGAGCGGGGATGTCGACGATGCGGCGGTGGCGGGCGGCATCGCGCAGACGGCGATCTATGACGAGGCGGCGGCGCTGGCGGGGGCGAAGCGCGTCGATTGACGCGCGGCAGTTGTCACGCGATCGATCGCACGATCACGCGACGGTTGCCCGGCGCGCGCGAACCGATCGCCATGTCGACGCTTCGCTCGCGCGCGCATCGAGGCGCGCCGCGAAGGGCCCGCTGCCCCTCGCGACGGCTCAGCCGATCAGCCGCACGACAGCGCCGCGACCCCGGCGATCGCGCCCGCCGTCGGCGCCTGCACGGTATAGGCAACGAGCAGATTCGGCTTCGCGGCATCCGCGCCGCCGAACTGGCACATCACCTGATACTGGCTGACGCGGCTCATCCCCAGACCGACCGGCAGCGCGGCGAGCGTCACGTTCCGCTGCGTGTCGCTGCCGATCGAATATTGGAACGTCAGGTCGTAGACGACCGACGTCGGCATCGCGGGGTTCGGATAGACCTTCGCGCTCGCGCCCGTCAGCGCGTCCGGCGCCGTGTTGCCGTGGACCGCGAACGGGCGCGTGGCGGCGGCGAGCCAGCACGTGAGCGACTGGTTCGCCGCGAGCGACACGCTGACCGGCGTGCCGGGCGCCCACAGGCGGCCCTGGTTCGCGTTGCACGTGTTGCCGCGCGAGTCGTGGCCGTTCGTCCAGCGGCCGATTTTGTGCAACATTTTGTTGATTCGGGCATCCCCGCTTGTCGTCTCGTGATAGCCGGATTGCGATTTCCGGCGCGTGACATGCGCGCCCGCCGTCCTATTGCGCGGGACGCAAGATCACGGCGCCGCGTTTTTCCATCGGCGTTTCGTCAGGCCGAGGCGTCCGTGAAACCGGCGAAGCACGGGATATCCATCCGCCGGAGGCGCAACGGCAACCGCAACGGCAAAGTGCTGCGTGTCGCGGCTGCGTCGGGTCGCAACGTGGTCGATGCGCCCGATCCCGCCCCTCCATTCCGCGATCGGGACATTCATCCTCGCTCGTGGCGCAAGCGACCTTCTACGCGCTGATGCGCGGACTCGGCGCCCACGTGGCGTGAGCGCGGACAGCCAACCGGCGGCCTTGGCGGGCGCAGGCGGGGCCTTCCCGTTAAAATCCCGCACTTTCCACCTGGACCGGCCCTTCCGCCATGCAACCCGCCCCCCTCGCCCAACCCGCTTCCCGCGGCGCCGACGACGCCGAATCCGCCCACGATCTCGTCTACGGTCCCGACGACCGGCCCGCCCCGATGGTCGCCTTCGTCGCCGCCCTGCAACACCTGCTCGCGATCCTGGTGCCGATCGTCACGCCGGGCCTGCTGATCTGTCAGGCCTTGGGCGTGCCCAGTCGCGATACGACGCTGATCGTGTCGATGTCGCTGGTGATCTCAGGCATCGCGACGTTCGTCCAGTGCAGGCGCTTCGGCCCGCTGGGCGCCGGCCTGCTCATCGTCCAGGGCACCAGCTTCAATTTCGTCGGCCCGCTCATCGCCGGCGGCAGCCTGATGGTCAAGCAGGGCACGCCGGTCGAAACCGTGATGGCCGCGATCTTCGGCGTCGTCATCGCCGGCTCCTTCGTCGAGATGGGCGTTTCCCGCATCCTGCCGTTCGTCAAACGCCTCATCACCCCGCTCGTCACCGGCATCGTGGTCCTGCTGATCGGCCTCACCCTCATCAAGGTCGGCCTCATCAGCATGGGCGGCGGCTACAGCGCCATGTCCAAGGGCAGCTTCGCGAGCGCCGAAAACCTGACGCTCTCCGGCCTCGTCTTGGGCACCATCATCCTGCTCAACCGGGTCCCCGTCGTCTGGGTGCGCAGCACCGCGCTCGTCATCGCGCTCGCGATCGGCTATCTCGCGGCCGCCGCCATGGGCCGCCTCGACTTCACCGGCGCGCGCGAAGCCGCGCTGTTCCAGATCCCCACGCCGCTGCACTTCGGCCTCGGCTTCTCCTGGTCGCTGTTCGTGCCGATGCTGATCATCTACCTGGTCACGTCGCTCGAAGCCATCGGCGACGTCACCGCCACCAGCAAGATCTCCAGGCAGCCCGTCGAGGGCCCGCTGTGGATGCGGCGCATCAAGGGCGGCGTGCTGGTCAACGGCGCCAACTCGCTGCTGGCCGGCGTCTTCAACACCTTTCCCAGTTCCGTCTTCGCCCAGAACAACGGCGTGATCCAGCTCACCGGCATCGCCAGCCGCCGTGTGGGCATCTGGATCGCGGGCATGCTCGTCCTGCTGGGCCTGTTTCCCTCCGTCGCGGGCGTCCTGCAAGCGGTGCCCGAGCCCGTGCTGGGCGGCGCCGCGATGGTGATGTTCGGCGCGGTGGCCGCTTCCGGCATCAACATCCTCGCCGGCATCCGGCTGGACCGCCGCGCGCTGCTGATCATCGCCGTCTCCCTGGCGCTCGGCCTGGGCGTGTCCCAAGTGCCGGAGATCCTGACCAGCCTGCCGCACGCGCTCAAGAACGTGCTGGAATCGGGCGTCGCCACGGGCGGCATCTGCGCGCTCGTGATGAACTGGTTCCTGCCGGAGAAGCCATGAAGCGCCGACGGGGCCGCCCGGCAAAAAAACCTGGCCGCCCTGTCGCCTCGAACGGCCCGGATAAGCGAACGCCGTCGGTCCGTCTCGCTTGTCACAACGAGCGCCCGACACCTGGACGCGACGGACAGCCGGACAGGTGGCCAGATTGCAAATTGCATCGCAAGAATGTAGCCGGCCATTGAAATAT
The DNA here is from genome assembly GCF_001523835.1 of Burkholderia sp. ABCPW 14. Taxonomy (NCBI): domain Bacteria; kingdom Pseudomonadati; phylum Pseudomonadota; class Betaproteobacteria; order Burkholderiales; family Burkholderiaceae; genus Burkholderia; species Burkholderia sp. ABCPW 14. The sequence goes on from NZ_LOVS01000149.1 coordinate 151,181, forward strand.
CGATACGCGTTAAAAACAATCAGAGCAGTACGCCATCCTCACTGAAACACGGAAGCATCTTTTCGCGAATCGAGCGCGGACGACTCGATCTATTATTGAATCGGGATTATCAATTCAATTCTTCTTCGAGCCATTAACAAGAATTCGTATCGGCAACGCGCATGGCGATCTGCATTCCCGCCCCAATCATGTGACGATTGGTTTAGCATGCAACGGTGCTGACGTCCCACGCCTACGTGTGCAAGCGAGCGCGCAGCACGCGACGTAGCCGAAGTCCGAACGTTCCCGCCGAGGCGCGACAGGCTCGCGTCGCCCTCGGCCGGCTCGACGCGCATCCACGCGCCGAGCCTCATCCTCATCCCGCCCGGCTCGCGATCGGCGGCCGCAGATCGGCTCCGCCGGCCCGAGCGGCTCCGGCTCCGGCTACGCGCGCCACGCGCGCACGGCAACGGCACGTTGCTGCGTCCGCACGCATTCCGCATCCGGCACGACAGCGCGAGCATCCAGCCGTCTCGCACAAGGCATCCCGATTGAAGCGTCATTCAGCAGTGCTTTCGCGTGTCCGGCGACGCCCGGTCATCGGACATATCGACACAATTTCACTTGCCCACGAGCAAATGGAGGAGATATGCAGGCGCGTCTCGATACGAGGAAGGTCTTCACCTATTTGTTTGCATGTTTCATTGCTTTTCTGGCGAGCTGTTCCGATCACGACGACATTTCGGGCGGCGGCGGCGATCCGTCCGCGTCCGCGCTCGCGTTCAGGCTCGACCGCGGCGGGCAGATCAATGCGTTCTACCGGCAGGACAAGATCGCCGCACATCTGCTGATGCGCTCGTCGACGAAACCGCGCCTCCTCGTCGTCTTTCCGGCGGGCAACAGCGGCACGGGCCTCTGGTTCGGCGACACGTCGCAGCCCGTCAACTGGAGCCAGGACACGCCGATCGCGCCCGTCACGACGCAGGACGCGGCGGGCCGGCCGCTGTACGGGATCGGCGTCGACGTGTCGGCCGACGTGAACAGCCTGTCGATCAAGCAGGCGCTGCTGAGCTCCGTGCGCTTCCTGCGCGACTACAACGGCGGCGCGACCGTGCCGTCCGACATCGTCGTGCAGCCGTCCGTGTCGGACAACGTCGCGACGTGGCAGCGCAATCGCGTCGACGGCGCGCCAGGCTATGCGTTGCGCGTCACGGTGATCGACGGCGGCACGGTGGCCGCCGACGGCGCCGGCAGGCTCATGCTGCAATCGCCGTCCGGCGCGCCGACGCTGCGCCTGCGCATCGAGGCGTTCAGCGGCGAGACGCCGCTGCAGCCGATCACACACGCGAATCTGTTCACGTCGGCGGTGAACCCCGATCCGCTGAGCCAGGATGTGTTCGAATTCCTGAGCTTCCACGACAAGCTGCTCGCCGGCTCCTGGCAGTACGACACCTACTTCGGCCGCGACACGCTGATCTCGGTGCGGATGCTGATGCCCGTGCTGCAGCCGGACGTGATCGAAGCCGGCCTCGGCTCGGTGCTGAACCGCCTGTCGCCGGACGGCAAGGTCGCGCACGAGGAAGGCATCGGCGAATTCGCGCTGATCGACAACCTCAAGCACGGCCGCCCGAACGATCCGACGCCGACCTACGACTACAAGATGATCGATGGCGACTACATGCTCGCGCCGATCATGGAAGACTGGCTGATCGAAGATCCGCGCGGTCAGGCGCGCGCCGCCGCGTACCTCTCGCAGGCCGGCAGCGACGGCGTCGCGAACGGCAGCCGCTTCGTCAGCAATCTGGTGCGCGTCGTCCAGACCGCGCAGCCGTTTGCGCAGCAGGCGCTCGCGGCGAACCTGATCCGGCTGCGTCCCGGCGAGATCGTCGGCAACTGGCGCGACAGCACCGACGGCATCGGCGGCGGCGTCTATCCGTACGACGTCAACGTCGCGCTCGTGCCGGCCGCGTTGCGCGCGACGAGCAATTTTCTCGCGCGCGGTCTGCTCGATCCGTACCTGAGCGCCGATCAGCGCGCCGTCCTCGCGAACGCGGGCGCCGCGGCAGCCATTTGGGAACGCGCCGCGCCGCCGTACTTCCAGGTTGCCGTCACGCCGAACGACGCGCGCGCGAAGCTCGCCGCCTACGCACCGCAGGCGGGCGTGCCGGCCGGCACGGTGCCGAACGCCGCGCTGCAGTTCGATGCGATCGCACTCGACGCGCGCGGCTACCCGATCCCGATCATGCACTCGGACGGCGGCTTCGTCTTGCTGTTCGGCAATCCGCCGCCGGACCTGCTCGCCCGCATCGTCACCGACGTGATGCGGCCGTTCCCGGTCGGGCTCGTGACCGACATCGGCATGCTGATTGCGAATCCGGCCTACGCGGACCCCACGCTGTGGCCGCGCTTCACGAACTCCGCGTATCACGGCACGGTGATCTGGTCGTGGCAGCAGGCGATGTGGGTCGCGGGCCTCGACCGGCAGCTCGCGCGCACCGATTTGCCGGGCGACGTGCGCACGCTGCTCACGCAGGCGCGGCAGCAGATCTGGCAGGTGATCGCGAACGCGAAGGACATGCGCTTGACCGAGATGTGGTCGTGGTCCTACGCGAACGGGCAATACCAGACCGAAGCGTTCGGCACGCGCAGCACCGACGTGACCGAGGCGAACGCCGCGCAATTGTGGAGTACGACGTATCTGGCGATCCAGGATCCGAGGCTGCGGGGGGGCAAGTACTGGTGGGAAGCCCGCGCGGCCGACGGCGTGACCCCGCGGAACGGCCCGACGAAAGCGGCGGTTTCCAGCCGGACGAACGGCGCGCGCGGCGCGGCTTCGTGATCGTTCGACGCCCTGAAGAGCGGATAGTGGGAAGGCGAGTCGAGCGCGGCGACGCATGATGCGAGATCGACTCGCCGCGCCGGTTGGATCGAACCGGCGCGGCGTCGATCTCGAAGTCGGCCGGTTCGGCATTCGCCGTGGCGCGCGCCGGCGCGCGCATAAACGCAAAAGCACGCCAACCCGAATAAATAAATATTCATGCAATCCGAACTTTAATCCATATCACCCAAACATGGATTCTTCATGCCGAATATAGATATTCGAATTCATCAGCTTCGCACTAGATAAAAAAATCCTCGCCATTGGATCGGTCGACATTTACTTCGGTATAATAATTGCAACCGTTTCCATAGCATTGGCAATTACCAAGCTTTCCCGTCGTTCATCACACTCCCGCGACTCAAATCCCGGGAGAAGACGCGGTCGCCCTACGAATTTCACACGACAGGTGAAATATGAAGCTACGAGAGATGCTTAAAAACAAGAAAGGAACAACGCGAATCTCATTGTCATGGCTTAACGGCTTCTTCGTTTTCCTCTGCGCGTTCGCGCGCAAACAGCCGCCCGCCGGCGGTTCAGCCCGGAAGCGTACACGCTGCGGCCATATCGGATACACGCTGATCCCGCTTGTAATCGGTTGGCCCGCCTTCGCGTGCGCCGCCAGTTCGCCGGGCCCGGAGGGCGAGCTATATGTCCCGGAAGCGCATCTCAATCAAATCGCCGTCATCGATACCAGGACGGCCAAAGTCAGCCGGCATATTCCAATCAACGACATTCCGGTTCTACCGCTCGGCAGCCGGCCAACGGTGCTGGTCGCAACGCCGGATGGGAACAAGATCTATAGCGACAATTTCGGTCTCATTCCACCGACGATCACGGCCATCGACAGAAAAACCGGCAAAATCAAATCGATCAAGCTGACAAGCGTGCCGCTCGGCGCTTCCATCTCGATCGACGGCAAGGAAATCTATCTGCCTCAAGGCACTTACAGTGTGGAAGTCGTCGACACCCGTAGCGACGAGATCGTTCGGCGTCTGACGTTCGACGATGTTCCGGTGGCGGCAATCGAAGGACCGGACCGGAATTTATACGTCGGCTTCGCGAACGGTTCGCTCGGCGCCTTCGATCCCCAAACCGGCAAGGCCGTACGCAAGCCCATCGAGACGAGCGGCACGCTACCCGCCTGGTTCACCTTCACGCGCGACGGCAAGAAGCTGTACGTGGACGCGGTGAACGTGATCGACGTGATCGATCTGCCGAACTGGAAACTCGTCAAGTCGATCCCGACAGGCGACGAAACATCACAACGCTCAGCCGATCCGTGGCCATTCACGTCGGCGCTCACGCCGAACGGCAAGAAACTCTATGTCACGCTGCTCGGCGGTTCCGAAGTCCTGGCGATCGACGTCGCCACGGACGCGATAGTCGCGAGAATCAGGACCGCCGGCTCGACCACAGGCGTCGCCTTCAGCGACGACGGAACGCGAGGCTACATTACCGACATGGGGCCATCGCTGTCGTTCCTGAAATCGCCGGTCGGCGGCGCGTTGCTCGGAAACGCCTGGATCGGCTTCGGCATGCTGGGCTCCGGACAAGTCGTCGTCTTCGACCCGAGAACGGACGAAATACTCGGCGATCCCATCTCGACCACGCCGGGCCCAGGCATCCCGGTCTGGCTTCCGTTGCACCGCTAGCGCCTGGTCGCCGGAGCGCACAGGCCCGCTCGAGCCGCATCACACCGTTCAACCGGCTCGTCGGCGTCGACGGCGTTTCAACGCGCTCCGCGATGCGGCACCCGTCCACTCATTCAATCGACTTCCATCATGCCAGCATCCAAACACGAACATGCGGTAGTGATCGGCGGCAGCATCGCGGGCTGTCTGACCGCCGAAATATTGTCACGCCACTTCACGACGGTGACGATCGTGGAAAAGGGTGACTTCGACGACAAGACCAGCGATCGCCAGGGCGTGCCACAGGAAAAGCACACGCACGTCCTGCTGCTCGAAGGCCAGCGCCTGATGGAAGAGATCTTTCCCGGCTTGACGAACGATCTGATTCAAGCGGGCGCGGTTGGCGCCGATCTCATCAACGACGTCCGATGGTTCCAATACGGTCTTTGGAAGCAATGTTACGCCAGCAAGCTGCATTCGCTGTTCTTCAGCAGGCGCTTCCTCGACAATTACCTGCGCGGCCGGATACGCCGGAATCCGAAGATCGTCGTTCGATCGGAAACCGCCGTCGCGGACCTGCTCGTATCGAGCGCGAACGGTCGCCCTGCCGTCGCAGGCGTGAAGATCTCGACGTCGGCCGGCGTCGACACGCTGTGCGGCAACTTGGTCATCGATGCGAGCGGCAGAGGATCGCGCACGGCGAACTGGCTTACAGCCGCCGGTCTCGACGAAACACCGCGCATGCTGATCGAAACGCATCTGGGATACGCGTCCAGAATCTATCGACGCAGCCCCGCACACAAGGACTGGCGGGCCGTGGTGATTTGGCCGACGCCGCCGGAACAGAAGCGCATCGGGCTGATGCTGCCCATCGAAGGCGATCGGTGGATGGTGTCCGCCGGCGGATGGTTCGACGCCTTTCCGAAGCCGAACCCCGACGAATTCGTCGAATTCATGCGCACCTTGCCCGTTCCGGACATATACGATCGCCTCGGTCAGGCTGAGCCGGTGTCCGAAGTATCGGGGTTCAAGGTTCCCGGCAGTCAGTGGCGGCGCTATGACCAATTCGACGGTTTTCCGGAAGGGCTGCTCGTCGTCGGCGACGCGCTATGCAGCATCAATCCCTTCTTCGGCCAGGGCATGACGCTATGCGCGATGCAAGCGCACTGCCTCACGCGTCATCTTCCTCGATGGCTCGACGGCCGCTGCTCGACGCGTGAGATTCAATCGCAGTTCGTTCCCATCATCCGCGCGTCGTGGGACATGGCGACGGCAGAGGACATGCGCTTTCCCCAAACCGCGGGCGAGCGGACGCTGTCGACACGCATCATGCATTGGTACGGCGCCGGGCTGGCCCGCGCGTCCGCGTCGAGTCGTCTCGCCAGACAGGCTCAGCTCGAAGTCATTCACTTGACGAAATCGCCCAATCGTCTGCTCCACCCGGGCATTTTCGCCAGGGTTCTCGTCGACAGCCTGCCTACTCCGGGCATTTTCAGGAGGCACGCGTTCGCCCGCGATACGTGAAGTGGCCACCACCGACAGCCAGAAAGCAATCATGCGCCAGCCGATCGAAGCGCGTCTGCGCGATCGTCGCCGATGGCCGGCTTGGTACCGCTCAAATAACTTGGACATCCCCCCGGCAAATCGTCCGCTCATCATTCGCCACTGCGAACTACGAGGATCGACATGAAATCCACCGCGCCCCGCCTTCACGCCCTTGTGGCGCCCCCAGTGTCGGCAACGTCGATGCAAGTGCGAAGCGATGCCCGGGTTGACGCATCGCCGCTTTTTTCGCATAGGCCGCTCGCCGGATCACGCATCGTCGCCCGCCTCGGCGTGGCCCGTTTCGCCGAGCGTCGCGAACGAACGTAAACCCGTCCCGGCCAACACCGAGGCTTCGTCGAATCCGCGCGATCGTCCGCAACGCGACGACGCCGTCCATGCGCTGTGGCGACGCCGGGTCTGCGTGCACGGCCAACCGCTTTCGCTTTCCATCGGCGGAATCATTCCATGCCCACTTGCCGGGAGAACGTCATGAACGCTGACATCGCCAAGACGGCCGATTACGGCCCCACAGCGGAGGACTTCCCAGTCGAGCCGCCGAGCGCCCGCTCACTCGATATCGACGGCTGGACCCGAGCGGCCATCCGGCAAACGGAAACGGCGCTCGATCGGCTATTGCCGCCCGACGACGCGCCGCCTTCCGATTTGCATGCGGCCATGCGATATGCCGTCTTCGGCGGCGGGAAACGTCTACGCCCGTTGCTTTGCCACGCAGCCGGCGAACTGGTCGACGCTTCGCGCGACGTCCTTGCGCCAGTTTCCGCCGCAATCGAGATGATCCACGTATTCTCGCTGATCCAGGACGACTTGCCGGCGATGGACAACGACGACACGCGGCATGGCAAGCCGTCGCTGCACACCAAGTACGACGTCGCGACGGCGCTGCTGGCCTGCGACGGCCTCATTTCACAGGCATTTCTCACACTGAGCGAAATTCCGCTGCCGACGGATGGCCGTGTCGCGCTCGCGCACGAACTGGCGTCCTCGATAGGATCGTCGGGACTGACGGGAGGTCAGTACATCGACTTGACGAGCGTAGGCGCGCATCTGAATCGCGAAGAACTGGAGCGCATGCACCGAATGAAGACCGGCGCATTGATTCGGGCGTCCGTGAGAATGGGCGTATTGTGCGGCTCCGGCTGCCGCGCCGAGTCGAGCGCGGCATGGAGCGCGATGGGCGAATACGGCAATCTGCTCGGCCTCGCCTACCAGGTGGTCGACGACATTCTCGACTCGACCTCCGATCTCTCGACGCTCGGCAAGACGGCGGGAAAGGATGCGCAGGTCAACAAGCCGACTTACGTCACCATGCTGGGACTCGATGCGTCGCGCGCGTGGGCGCGCTGGCTGGCCGACGAAGCGCTCGCGGCGCTCGCGCCGTTCAACGCCAAAGCGGATTTTCTGAGAGAGATGATCGGCCGCGTCGTGCGGCGCCTGTCCTGATCCGAGGTCACTGACCGCTCGGGGCCCGCCGTGCGTCGCTGGCCGAGCGCGGCGCCCGGCGCGACTTCCTATCCCATCTCCACGACGCACGCTTTCAAACGAGAAGAGAAATCCTATGGTCCCGCCCATGAGTCAAATCGCGCCGTCAATATTGTGTCCGTTTCCGTTGAAGGAACTTCAACCGGTCGACGACTACGTCGATCGAACGGCGAGCTGGCTGATTCAGCAAGGTCTCGTCGACAGCGACGGGCACGCGCGCGCGCTGGCCGGTGTAGGCGCCCATTACATGAAGTGCTGCTATCCGGACATCCAGCCCGATCAAATGCAGGATTTCTCCGATTTCGCCGCATGGAACTGCCTGTTGGACGATTTCGTCGAGAAAGGTCCGTTGAGCGCCGATCTTCCTAGGCTCACGCACTTTTTAAAATCGATCGGATACCTATGCGAAGCGTCGAATTACATTCGTCCGTCTGATTTCGGATTTGACGGAGGCTATCGCATCGCCGCGTCACTCATCGACGTGAAAGTCAGAATCAACGCATGGACGTCGCCCGCACAGATCGACCGCCTGATGCGTGCCACCAGTCACTTCATGTCAGGCCTCGCGTGGGAGGCCGCCTTCACGAAGATCGGGGACGCGCCCGATCTAAATATCTATTGCGCAATCAGGACTGCAAACGTCGGCATGCACATGGCCAACGCATTGGCAGAATGCGTCAACGATGTCGCAATGACGCCTGCCGAGCGGGCGAGCCCGGCCATCCAGGTGTTGACACAATGCATCCTGTTCGTGCTCGTCATAGACAATGACATTTACTCGCACCATAAGGAAAAAAACGATGGTGCCGCCTATCCGAGCATCATCGACGTCCTCGCGCGGTCGCGCGACGATCGCGATCCGGACGCGGCCCGGTCGGACGCGCTCGATCTGCGAAACCAGTGCCTACTCTGCTATCTGGCGTTGAAAAAAAAATGCCAACGGTCTGTCGGCCCCCGGCTCGACAGGTATTTCAAGGGGCTCGAAGACATCATCAGCGGCAATCTGGTGTTCGGCAGCACCTGCCCCCGCTATACCGCCCCCGGCAGTCCTCAATTCCTCGGAAATACGAACGTTCGGCACGTAAGATCCGACAGCGTTCAGATCGAGGTCGTCGATACCCTGGACTGCCCCATATCGCCGCCGCGGCATATTCCTTCGATCGGCTGGTGGTGGTCGCTGCTGGAATAGACCGTCTGCCGCCGCCATGCACGGTCTGCTCCGCACCATCGACGATCCCGCTGGCTCGCGCCGACGTCTCGTCATTTGAGCAGCACGTGACGACGCCCGCACGCCGATCGCCGCCGCCCGGCGCGCTCGCGATATCGCGACGCGCCGCCCTTTCATCGACGAGGCGACGACCTCGTGCCGACGCTCCCCGCGAAAGCGCGGCGCAAAAAGAGAAAAGCCGCGCGAGCGATCGCGCGGCAAAATCCGCCTGCATCCAAGGGCCACCACCAGATGGCGGGCGGCGCACTAGCATCAGCCACTAGTGCCGAACCAACGAAATCGAACCAACATCCGGGCGACGGCTGCGCCGCCCGGCCGTCCCGGCGGCCGCGCTCAGCGCGCCGCCTGATAACGCCGAAAAAACGCCGCTGCGTTCTGCGCGAGCGCATCGAGGTGATAGCCGCCTTCCTGCACGATCAGCGTCGGCAAACGCAACGCGCCGACGATCGCGCCGAGCCGGCCGAAGCCCGCCGTCGTCACCGCGACCTTCGACTGCGGATCGTCCTGATACACGTCGAAGCCGAGCGCGAACACCAGCACGTCGGGCGCGAAACGCTCGACGATCGCCTTCGCGCGCTCGAGCTGCGCGAAGAACACCGATTCGTCCGAGCCGTGCGGCATCGGCAGATTCACGTTGCAGCCCTCGCCTCGCCCGGCGCCGCGCTCCTCCTCGTAGCCGGCGACGGCCGGGTAGAAATTCGTCGGATCGCCGTGAATCGACACGTACAGCACGTCGTCGCGGTCGTAGAACAGCTCCTGGATGCCCTGACCGTGATGCATGTCGGTATCGAGGATCGCGACGCGCGCATAGCGGGCGCGCAGCGCCTGCGCGGCGATCGCCGCATTGTTCAGATAGCAGAAGCCGCCCGCGGCCTCGTGGCGCGCATGATGGCCGGGCGGACGGCAGAGCGCGTACACGTCGCGCACGCCGTCGCCGAGCGCGGCCGCGCCGGCCAGCGCGTCCTGCGCGGACCAGTACGCGGCCCGATACGTGTGCTCGCCGATCGGGCAACTGCCGTCCGCGAGATAGCGCGCCGCCTGCGCGAGCACGCCGCGCAGCGGATTCGGCTCGCGCACATAGACGTTCGACATCACCTCGGGCCCCCAGTCCTCCGGGATGCGCAGCCACTCGCGGTGCGCGTCGGCGAGAAAGCGCAGATACCGCTCGCCGTGCACCGCCGCGAGCGGCGCCGGGCCGAAGTCCGCGGGCGGACGCACGTCGAAGCCGAGCGACTTCGCCGCGTCGACGAGCCGCGCGGCCCGTTCGGGCACTTCGTGCGGCGCGCGCATCTTGCCCCGCGACAGATAGGTGAGCGGACTGTGCTTCAACTGGTCCGGATGAAAATAAGTCAGCATGCGAGCTCGGTTCTCCGATCGATCGTCAATGCGGTTGCGGCGCGATTTCGGCGGCGCGGGCGTGCGCCGGGTGCTCATGCACGCCGGCGCGCGCGAGCACCGCGCCGAGCAGCACGTTCGCGCCCGCCGCGACATGCTCGGGCAACGCGCGCTCGGCCGCGTTGTGCGACAGCCCGTCGACGCACGGGATAAACACCATCGCGGTCGGCACGCAGCGGGCGAGGTGGATCGCGTCGTGCCCCGCGCCGCTCACGATCCGCGCGTGCGTGTAGCCGCAGCGCTGCGCGGCCGTCTCGACGAGCGCAATGCATGCGGGGTCGAACGGCGTCGCGGGACTCGACCAGTGCGCGGCGACGTCGACCGTCACGCCGCGGCGTGCAGCGATTTGCGCGCACGCGTCGCGCAGTTCGCGCTCGACCGCGTCGAGCCGCGCATCGTCAGGATGACGAAGATCGACGCTGAACACGATACGCTCCGCGATCGTGTTGCGCGACGCGTTCTCGATCGTGCTCTGCCCGATCGTCGCGAGCGCATCCGGCGCGTGGCGCGCGACGAGCGCTTCGAGCGCGAGCGCGATCTCGGCGCTCGCGAACAGCGCGTCCTTCCGATACGGCATCGGCGTCGTGCCCGCGTGCGCGGCGACGCCCGTCACGGTCGCGTCGAGCCAGCGGATCGCCTGCCCGCCCGTCACGACGCCGATCGTCTTGCCGCGCCGCTCGAGCACCGGGCCCTGCTCGATGTGCGCTTCGAAGTATGCGTCGACGCGCTCGCGCAGCATCGCGCGCACCTGCTCCGGATCGCACGACGCGTGCTGGCCGCGCGCCCAGGCCGCGCGCAGCGGATCGCGATATCCGCACGCATCGAGCGCGTCGGCCAGCGCGACGCCGTCGGCATCGCGCGCCGCGAGCGCCGCATCCAGCGACATCGCGCCCGAAAACACCGCCGAGCCGAGCATCGCCGGTGTGAAGCGCGCCCCCTCCTCGTTGGTCCATGACACGATCTCGAGCGGCTTGTCGGTGACGATCCCGCGGTCGTTCAGCGTGCGCACGAGCTCGAGCCCGGCGAGCACGCCGTACGCGCCGTCGAAGCGCCCGCCTTCGGGCTGCGTGTCGAGATGGCTGCCGATCAGCACGGCCGGATGCGCGTCATCCGCACCGGCACGCCGCGCGAAAAGATTGCCGATCGCATCGATGCGCACCGTCATCCCGGCGTCGCCGCACCATTGCGCGAAGCGCTCGCGGCCGCGCCGATCGGCGTCGGTCAGCGCGAGCCGGCGCACGCCGCCCCGCGCGGTGCCGCCGATTCGCGCGAGCGCCATTAAACTGTCCCATAGTCGCATACCGTCGATTTGCCACACCGAAGCTCTCCTCCTTCGCGAATCAGCGCGTGAGCACGGCGTCGGCGACGTCGGCCCGCTGATGCCTGCGCGCGTCGAGCGCGATCACGCCGAGCAGCGACAACGCCGCAAGGCACGTATAGAACACCGCAAGCGGCCACCATTGCCCGACGAACCGATGCGCGAGCCAGGTGCCGGCGAGCGGCGTCAGGCCGCCCGCGATCGCGCCGCACATCTGGTACGAGATCGAGATCGCCGAATAGCGGACGCGCGTCGGAAACGCGCCGCTCACGAAACCCGCGATCACCGAATAGAAGCCGGCGAGGAACACGGTCGCGAGCGCGATGCCGATCACCATCGGCACGAGGCGCCCCGTCTGCACGAGCATGAACATCGGATACGGCGACGCCATCGCGAAGAGCGCGGCGAGCTTGAGGAACCGCGCGTCGCCGAGCCTGCCGCCGAGCCACGCGGCGATCGGCTGCGACACGAACTGGATGATCGCGACGATGAACAGGCAATCGAGGATCAGCGATTTCGTCACGCCGACGTGCTGCGTCGTGAACGCGATCATGAACGTGTTCGTGAAATACAGCCCGGCGATGCCGATCGTGTTCGCGCAGATGCAGAACAGCACCATCGCGCGCGACGAGCGCAGCACCTCGGCGATCGGCCGCGCGACGGTGCGCGCCATCGCCTTCTCGTGAATGAACTCGGGCGACTCGTCGACCTTCAGCCGAACGAACACGCCGACCGCGAGCAGCACGATGCTGGCGAGAAACGGCAGGCGCCAGCCCCACGACATGAACGCATCGTGCTCCATCGAGGTGACCGCGCGAAACGCGACGAGCGACAGGATGAGCCCCGCCGGGCTGCCGAGCTGCGCGAACGACGCGAAGAACGTGCGCCGTCCGGGCGGCGCGTGCTCGCCCGCCATCAGCACCGCGCCGCCCCACTCGCCGCCGACCGCGACGCCCTGCACGATCCGCAGCAGCACGAGCAGCACGGGCGCGAGCATGCCGACGCGCTCGTAGCTCGGCAAGAGGCCGACGCAAACGGTCGCGACGCCCATCATCGCGAGCGTCGTCATCAGCGCCTTCTTGCGCCCGATCCGATCGCCGAGATGGCCGAAGAACAGTCCGCCGAACGGCCGCGCGAAAAAGCCGACCGCGAACGTCGCGAACGACGCCATCGTGCTCGTGAACGGATCGTGCGACGGGAAATACAGCTCGCCGAATACGAGCGCGGCCGCGTTCGCGTAGATGTAGAAGTCGTACCACTCGATCATCGTGCCAACGAATGCGGCGCCGGCCGCGCGGCGCGGCTGGCGCGCCGGCAGGTTCGGTGGGATGCCCCGGTCCAATGCGATCTCCTCGCTGAAATGTCCGCCTCGGCCGAACGAATCGGGTTCGGCAAATGGGCGATTTATCGCGCACCGGGATTAATCGGTCAAATTCTAAGTTATTATCTTAAGAATAAATCCCGCTAATCTAGTTTTACGATGCAAAATCGTTTCCCGGGAGTAAAAATAAGTGTCGAATATTCGAACCCATGTCGCGCGCGTCCTGATGGACCGCCTCGATTGGAATCTATTGCGAACGTATCTGACGATCATGCAGGAGCGCAGCATCAGCCGCGCGGCCGCGCGGCTGCACCTGACGCAGCCGGCGGTAAGCCAGGCGCTCAAGCGGCTCGAGGATTCGCTCGGCCGCACGCTGATCCAGCGGCGCGGCGCGCAGTTCCTGCCGACGCGCGCGGGAGAAGAGGTCTACCGGATCGCAACGGACATCTACGGCCACATGTCGCGGCTCGACAACGAACTCGACGACCGCGGCGGCGAGCTGACCGGATCGGTGCGCCTGCTGTGCGTGAGCCGCGTCGAGTCGCCCGTCTACGACGAGTTTCTCGCCGAATTCCGCCGTACCTATCCGCGCGTCGATCTGCATATCGAAGTCATGCGTTCGGCGGATATTCTTTCTTCTTTATTGCAGAAAACAGCGACTTGCGGGCTCGCATTATGTCGGATGCCGGTCGATAAAATCGAATTACGCAGTTTTTTGCGACAACGCTATGCAATGTTTTGCGGACGTCACCACCGCTTATTCGGTCGGCAGGCGTTGAAAATCGAAGATCTGCTCGCCGAGAATTTCGTTTCGTTCACCAGCGACCAGATCGGCGACGCGCTCGCGCCGCTCACCGTGTTTCGCGATCAACGCGGCTTCACCGGGCGGATCGTCGCGACGTCGGCGAGTCTCGACGAAATCCGACGCCTCGTGTTCGCGGGCTACGGGATCGGCTGCCTGCCCGAGCACATCGTGCGCGACGACCTCGCGCGGCAGCGGCTCTGGCGGCTGCCGCCCGAGGAAGGCCTGCTCGACGTCGAGATCTTTCTGATGTGGAACCGCGAGCGCCGGATGAATGCGGCCGAGAACGTGTTCATCGAGGCGTTTCAGTGCTATGTGCAGCGGCATCCGATGGCGGAGCGGCTGGGGATGCTGCATTGAGCGGCTCGGCCGATCGCGCCGTCACCCGAGTTCCGCCTCCGCCGCCTCGAAGCATTCCCGCAGCCACTGCGCGAACACCCGCACCCGCGACGACAACTGCCGGCTCTGCGGATACAGCACGCTGACGGGCATCGGCGGCGGCGGACAGGCCCCGAGCACGATCTTCAAGCGTCCATCCTTCAATTCATCGACGATCCGGTAGCGCGGCACCTGCACGAGCCCCAGGCCGGCAACGGCCGCGCCCGTGTAGAGTTCGACGCCCGTGACGGAGACGGCCGCATCGAGCTGCACGGCCCTCACGCGCCCGTCGACGGTGAATTCGAGCGGCATCGGCTTGCCCGTCGCGCTCGACACGTAATCGACCGCGCGGTGCGCGGACAACGCGGCGACGTCGGCCGGCTCGCCGTGCCGCGCGAGATAGGCGGGGCTCGCGACCGTCACCTGCTCGAGCTGCGCGACCCGCCGTCCGACCATCGACGAATCCTGCAGATTGCCTGAGCGCAGCACGCAATCGACGCCCTCGCGCACCAGGTCGACGAACCGGTCGTCCTCGCCGACGTGCAGCCGGATCCCCGGATAGCGCGCGAGGAAATCCGGCAGCGCCGGCACGACGAAGTAGCGCGCGAGCGTGCCCTGCAGGTTCACGCGCAGTTGCCCTTTCGGCGCCGCGTCCCGAAACGAGCCCTCTGCTTCCTCCAGATCGGCGATCAGCCGCAGGCAGCGCCGGTAGTACGCTTCGCCGTCCTGCGTGAGGCGCACGGTGCGCGTCGTCCGTTCGAGCAACCGCGCGCCGAGCCGCTCCTCCATTCGCTTCATCAGGTTGGTCACCGTCGCGCGCGGGATCTGCAAGTCGTCCGACGCCCGGCTGAAGCTCTGCCGCTCGGCGATCCGCACGAAAACCCGCATTTCCTGAAATCGGTCCATCGCGTCGATCCTCGACCTATCGTTAAAGAAAATGGAATGATGATATCCATTTGATCACGATTATCTATTCAATGGAATGTTCGATGATGGGGCTCATCCGCTACTTCATCGAGGACACGCATCATGAACGACACCACGAATGCTCGAGTCGCCATCGTCACCGGCGCGTCGCGCGGCATCGGCGCGGCCATCGCGCGGCGCCTCGCGCGCGACGGCTTCGCGGTTGCGGTCAACTACGCGTCGAGCGCCGCCGAAGCCGACGCGCTCGCCGCCGAACTCCAGGCGGGCGGCGCCGCCGCGCTCGCGGTGAAAGCCGACATCGGCCGCGCGGACGACGTGCGGCGGATGTTCGACGCCGTCGAACGGCAGCTCGGCACGGTCGACGTGCTCGTCAACAACGCGGGCATCCTGAAGACGGGGCCGCTCGCCGACACGACCGACGCCGCATTCGACCAGATCTTCGACATCAACGTGCGCGGCACCTTCAACACGCTGCGCGAAGCGGCCGCGCGGCTCGCGGACGGCGGCCGGATCATCAATTTATCGAGCACGATGCTCGCGCTGAAGCTGCCCGGCTATGCGATCTACAACGCGACGAAGGCGGCAGTCGAGGCGCTCACGCACGTGTTCGCGAAGGAGCTGCGCGGGCGTCGCATCGCCGTGAACGCGGTCGCGCCGGGCCCCGTCGCGACGTCGCTGTTCCTCGACGGCAAGACCGACGAGCAGATCCAGACCTACGCGAAGATGCCGCCGCTCGAGCGCCTCGGCGAGCCGGACGACATCGCGGGCGTCGTGTCGTTTCTCGCCGGCGCGGACGGTGGCTGGGTCAACGGGCAGGTGCTGCGCGCGAACGGCGGGATCGCGTGAGCGCGCCGTTCGCACGCCGCACGATCGCATGAAACGCGAGGCGCCCGACGTATCGGAACGTGTGTGGATCGCGTTCGCGAAGCGCATCAGGCCGCGGACTTGCTCGAGGCGAAAGTCGTACGATGAGTCGCGCGATGCACCGCCCGCCCAGCGGCCGCGCTCCGCACCGCCGTTGACCTGAACGATCTGCTCGACGGCGCGCGCGAGCACGTCTGCACGACGGCCGACGATTACCACTTGCGCGCGCCGCCGCGCGAAATGACGCGCGTTCGCCAAACCGATTCCCGCGCCGCCGCCGCTGACTATGACTATCCGGCTCATATGCGTGCTCCCGTGTGAACGGGATGAATGCGCCGACGCGCGCCCGCTACCACTCGGCGGGTGACGAACCGAGCGCGCTCGCCGGATGCGGCCAGCGCACAGGAGCGCCGTCGACCGCCACGGGCGCGCGCACGCGCTGCGCCGGCCCCCAGCTCGTCTCCTCGACCCACTCGGCCAGATCGTCGGGCGTCTCGGGGGCGATCGTCAGCCGGTCCTTCTCCTGCAGTCCATCCGACGCGAGCAGCACCGCCGTTCTCGCGAGCGACGCGCGCGTTCTCGTCCCGACGCCCGTCGCGAGCCGGCGCGCGAGGCCGCGAATCGCGGCGGTCGCGAGGAAATAGCCGGCGCCGTGATCGAGCGCCTGGACGGGCAGCGGCACGGGACGCTCGCCGCGTGTTTCGCGCATGCCCGTCTCCACGATGCCGGCGCTCGTCTGCACGAGGCTGTCGAAACCCCTGCGTCCGCGCCACGGCCCGCTCCAGCCATAGGCATCGAGCGACACGTCGACGAGGCCCGGGTTGATCCGGCGCCGCTCGTTGGCGTCGAAGCCGAGCCGCTCCAGCGCGTCGGGCCGGTATCCGTGGACCATCACGTCGGCCTCGCCGATCAGGCGCCGCAGCAGCGCTCGCCCTTCTCCGGACTTCAGGTCGACGCGCGCGCAGCGCTTGCCGAGCACGACTTCCGGCACCGTGTTCGGCTCGTCCCAGCCGATCGGATCGATGCGCAGCACCTGCGCGCCGAAGCCGGCAAGAAAGCGCGTGGCGACGGGACCCGCGAGGATGCGCGTCAGGTCGAGCACGCGCACGCCGTGCAGCGGACGTTCGGCGGACGCCGACCATGCCGGGCGCTTGCCCTCGACCGCCACGTCGTCGTGAATCAGCAGCGGCTCCGCGCGCACCGCGCGCCCTTGCGGATGACGCGCCCACTCGTCCTGCGTGTGCATCGCGGCCGCGCAACCGCCCTGCGCGATGACGGCGGACTCGAGCGCGTCGCCACGCCACTGCTCGACCGCACGCGCGACGGCCGCCTTGTCGAGCGGCGTGCCGAGCACCGCGAGCGCGGCGTCGCGATGATGCGGCGCGTTCGTGTGCAGCCTGATCCAACCGTCGGCGGTACGATAGTCGCCCGCGATCACGTCCCACGGTGGCGGCACCTGCCAGCCGCATGGACGCAGCGACGCGCCGAACCAAAGCGACGCGCGGCGGCGATCCACGTGAACGCCGGGCAGCTTGCCGGTCGCGTGATGCACGAGCTCGGCGACCGCGGCGCTCGCCGCGCCGATCGCGGCCGACGCGAAATCGGTGACCGGAAAGGCCGACGGCAGGACGCCCACGCCGCTGAAGCGCAATGCGCGCAGATAGTCGGGATCGCCGTGCGCGGCCCGCCAGATTTCGTGCAGATACGCGGCGGTGCGAGCGCGGCCGGATTGTTCGGATTGCGATAAAAAAGCGAGATCGGACATGGATATTCTCGATTTGTCGATATCGCAGCAAGATTATTGTCGGAAAACTTCGGCTGTCAACGTTGATTCCGACAATCAAGTTATTTTTATTTTATCCGGCCGCATGCTTTTGCATGCTGATTCGAATGAACGCGGTCCGACGGATCGGACCGCGCGCGCCACATGCAAGTGGCTTTCGATTTCCGGCGCGGCACCCGGGTTCCTGTTGCAACGGAGCGCGGTTGGTCGCTTGCCGAGACGAAGCGTGCATTTGCAACGCGGATGATTCGACGCATCGCGTATTTTCAGCCGCGCGATATCGAAACACGTCCTGAATTCCGATTCTCGCCATTAGCCGGCATTTTCTAAATAACGAGAAATTCGACGTTGACTTCAAGAATCAAGATTTGAACGCCAATCAGTCGGTTTTATTATTGCCGGTGGACCCGCGGACATCTCGTCGCCATTTCGGCGCACCCACGAACGCTGTCTTGCTTCGACGACGATGAAACCCGAACGGCAGAGAAACCGGAAACGTGCGAGCGAGCAGGCGTCTTCTGCCCGCACTTCCTGCCATCCGCCGCGAAACGGCGTCACGGAGCCTGCCGTCCGCCGAGATGCCCGGATAGATGCCGAGATACGTCCGCGCCCCAACGCCGTTCGGCCGGCGCCGCGACTTCCGCTTGCCATGCCGAACGACGCCGGATCGCCGCGCTCGGCCGCCCTTCCGCGAACCGGCGCGCGCTACGCTCCGCGCTAAATCCCGCAGACCGCGCCGCTGCCCGCCGCGACCTCGCGCGCCGCTTTCGCCCCTTCGACCTGCAGGATCGTCGGCAGCGACACGCCGTTCTTCGCCGCCGTCACTTCGGCGAGGATCGACACCGCGATCTCCGGCGGCGTGCGGCTGCCGATGTAGATGCCCGCCGGGCCATGCAGCCGCGCAAGCTCCGCCGCGCTCAGATCGAACTCGCGCAGCCGCTCGCGCCGCGCCTGGCTGTTGCGCCGCGAGCCGAGCGCGCCGACGTAGAACGCCGGCGTCTTCAGCGCTTCCATCAGCGCGAGATCGTCGAGCTTCGGATCGTGCGTCAACGCGATCACCGCCGAGCGGCGGTCGAGCTGCATGTCGAGCACGGTGTCGTCGGGCATCGTCCGCACCAGCCGCGTGCCCGGCACGCCCCACGCGTCCGTGTACTCTTCGCGCGGATCGCAGACCGTCACCTGATAGTCGAGCCCGACCGCGATCTGGCACAGATAGCGCGACAACTGCCCCGCGCCGATCACGAGCATCCGGTAGCGCGGCCCGTGAATCGTCACGAGGCGCGCGCCGTCGAAGTGCAGCCCGTCGGTCGCGATCGCGGGCGCGAGCGCCGCTTCGCCCGTCGCGAGATCGAGCGTGCGCGTGACGAGCCGGCCGCGCTCGAGCGCGTCGCACAGCGCCGCGATGCCGCTTTTCGGCGCGAGCGGTTCGAGCACGAGCTCGATCGTGCCGCCGCACGGCAAGCCGAAGCGATGCGCTTCTTCGGCCGTCACGCCGTACTTGACCGCTTCGGGCCGCGCCCAGCTCGCGACGCCCGACGCCTGCACGCGCGCGATCAGATCGTCCTCGATGCAGCCGCCCGACACCGAGCCGACGACGAGCCCGTCGTCGCGCACCGCGAGCATCGCGCCCTCCGGCCGCGGCGACGAACCCCAGGTCCGCACGACCGTCACGAGCAGCGCGCGGCGGCCGTCGCCGAGCCAGCGCGCGCCCGTTCTCAGCACTTCGAGATCCATGCTTTCCATGATCCGGTCCTTGCGACGTCCCGGCCGGCGGGAGATCCGGCCGCTCGATGGCGCGATTATGGCGCGTCCGATGAAAGCGCGCAGGAGCGGCCGCGCGCGCAAAAAAAACGCTCCCGGAAGTCGGGAGCGCCTATTGCACGCGCCGGCGAGCCGCTCGAGCAGGCCCGCCACGCGCGATACGCGGGAAGAGACCCGTCAGTGCTGCTCGGTGCCGTGCGCGAGCTTCGAGTGACGGCGCGAGTACGCGAAGTACACGAAGAGGCCGATCACGAGCCACGTCCCGAACGCGATCCACGTGACGGGCTGCAGGTTCAGCATCAGGAACAGGCACGCGGCGACCGCGAGGATCGGCACCACCGGCACGCCCGGGCAGCGGAACGCGCGCGGCAGATCCGGGTGCGTGCGGCGCAGCACGAGCACCGCGATCGACACCATCGAGAACGCGGCGAGCGTGCCGATGTTGATCAGCTCGGCGAGCACGTTGAGCGGAATCAGCGCGGCGATCAGGCCGAAGAACAGGCCGACGAGCCAGGTCGTCAGGAACGGCGTCGCGAAGCGCGGATGCACGCGCGACAGCGCGGCGGGCAGCAGGCCGTCGCGCGACATCGCGAAGATGATCCGGGTCTGGCCGTAGCTCATCACGAGAATCACGGTCAGCATGCCGACGACGGCGCCGAGGTCGATGAAGCCCGCGACCCACTTCTCGCCCGCGATTTGCAGCGCGTACGAGATCGGATGCGAGATGTTCGCGTACTGCGCCCACGGCACGATGCCCGTCGCGATGGCCGCAACCGCGACGTACAGGAACGCGCACACGCCGAGCGACGCGATGATGCCGATCGGCAGATCGCGCTTCGGATTCTTCACTTCCTCGGCCGCCGACGACACCGCGTCGAAGCCGATGAACGCGAAGAACATCACGGCCGCCGCGCCGAACACGCCGTTCCAGCCGTGCGGCATGAACGGCTTCCAGTTGGCGGGCGTCACGTGGAAGACGCCGACCGCGATCACGAGCAGCACGACCGCGACCTTGATGAACACCATGATGTTGTTCACGCGCGTCGATTCGCGGATGCCGATCGACAGCAGCGTCGTGATGATGATCATCACGAGGAACGCAGGCAGGTTGAAGTAGGTGACGACGCCGGGCAGCCCGCCCGGTGCGGCGGTGAGCGCCGCGGGCAGCGACACGCCGAAGCCCTGCAGCAGCGATTGCAGGTAGCCGGACCAGCCGACCGACACCGCGGACGCCGCGAGCCCGTACTCGAGCATCAGATCCCAGCCGATGATCCACGCGACGAGCTCGCCGAGGGTCGCATAGGAATACGTGTAGATCGAGCCGGCGACGGGGATCGTCGATGCGAATTCGGCATACGACAGCGCGGCGAGGCCGCACGCGATCGCCGCGACCACGAACGCCAGCATCAGCGCGGGGCCGGCCTGCACGGCGCCCGTGCCGGTCAGCACGAAGATGCCGGTGCCGATGATCGCGCCGATGCCGAGAAAGGTGAGGTCGACCGCGCCGAGCGCCTTCTTGAGGCCGGCCGCGTGCGCGCCGGCGATCATGCGGTCGACGTTTTTCTTGCGGAAAAGAGACATTGCGAAGGATTACCGGAAACGCGAGGCGCGCCGGAAAGTGGAAAATCCGCCATTTTAGCGGATGTGGCGCGCTTGCCCGTGCCGGACGATGCGCAATCGCGACGTGAGTCGCAAAAAAATCGTCCAATGAAAACAACCGCTTGCGCACGGCGCGGCGCTGCGCCGCGGGAAGCGTCGGCCGCGCGGAGAACGCGCGCCGCGCTACGCGCCGATTGCCGGGTTCATGTCGACGAGCCGGTTGCTCATCACGTAGAACGTCAACTCCGCGTTGTTCGACAGCTTCATCTTCTCGAGGAGGCGCGTGCGGTAGACGCTGACTGTCTTCACCGACAGCGACAGCGCGTGCGCGATGTCGGTGAGCCGCTTGCCCGACGCGATCATGCACAGCGTCTGGTACTCGCGGTCGGACAGTTTCTCGTGCGGCAGCGGCTCGTTCTCGAACGACACGTATTCTGCGAGCGCCTCGGCCATCGCCGGGCTCACGTACTTGCGGCCGGCGGCGACCTGGCTGATCGCCGACACCATTTGCGCGGCGTTGACGGTCTTCGACAGGTAGCCGGCCGCGCCCGCCTTCAGCGCCCGCACGGCGAATTGATCTTCGCGGTACATCGAGAACATCAGCACCGGCATGCGCGGCAGCTTGCGCTTCAGGCGCTTGAGCACCTCGATCCCGTTCATGTCGGGCAGCGAGATGTCGAGGAGGATCACGTCGAACGCGCTCCTGTCGGTGATCGCGAGCGCCTCGCTGCCGCACTCGGCTTCCATCACCTCGCGTGCGATGCCGCGGTCGATCAGCAGTTGACGGATGCCTTGGCGGACGATTGCGTGGTCGTCGACGAGCAGGATCTGCAGACTCATCGCGCCTCCTTGCGCATCCTGCGCGCGGCGGCCGGCGTATGCGCGGGGGCGACGAGCGCGGCCCACGCGAAGCGCGCGCAAAGCGCCGTGCCCGCGCCGCTCGAGCGCGGCGAAACGAGTTCGAGCGTGCCGCCGAGCGCTTCGCAGCGCGCGCGCATGCCGCCGAGCCCGTAGCCGCGGCAACGCGTGGCCGGAATGCCCACGCCGTCGTCGGCGACGACGAGGGTCAGATGCGTGTCGTCGACGTCGATCCGCACGTCGGCGGCCGATGCGTGCGCGTGCTTGGCAACGTTTGCGAGCGCTTCCTGCGCGACGCGGAATACGGCGAGCGTGCCGTCGGCGGAAAGCTGCGTGACGCGCGCGTCGGCCGCGCAGACGAAGCTCGTGCGCAGGCCAGTGCGCGCGCCGTGCGCGCCGATCCACGCGGCGAGCGCGCCGACGAGCCCCGCTTCGAGCGCGGGCGTGCCGAGGCCGTCGATCAGGCGGCGGTTTGCGGCCGTTGCGGCGTCGAGCGCCTGCTGCGCGAGCGCGAGCGCGCGCCGGCATCCGTCGGGCACGTCGTCCGGCAGCCAGGTTTCGATGTTCGCAAGCGCGAAGCGTGCGGCGGTGAGGTCGGCCCCGAGGCCGTCGTGCAGCTCGCCCGCGAGATGGCGGCGCGCGGACTCGTCGGCGGCGATGAGTTCGGCGGACAGTTGCGCGACGCGCGCGCCGAGCCGCTCGGCGGCGGGCGGACGCACGGCGGGACGGGAAACGAAAGGAATGCCGGCATCGGTCGCAAGGTCGCGCGACGACGAAGCTAGGGCGCTTGCACTCGACAGCGCAATAGACGGCGTATCCATGACTCTCCCTTTCTGTTCAGAAAGCTATTCAGACACCCACTGGAACGACTGCCGACCGACGCGGCCGGCATGGCCTGCCGGGGCGGAATCAGCAATATGCCGCGGAAACACTATTTACATCTTGTAACATTTGGTCTGGCACTGTAACAGTGTGTGGGACCGTTTTCACGCGCCGCGCATGATATCGCAGAATTATATGCAAAGTCATACTGGACGGACGTTTTAAGGTGCTCGCCGAGACTCGGGATGTTCCCGATGTAGGACAAACACTGACAGACGACTTCAGCAACACAACGCGAACTTGTAATTATTTTGA
The DNA here is from genome assembly GCF_001523835.1 of Burkholderia sp. ABCPW 14. Lineage (NCBI taxonomy): Bacteria > Pseudomonadati > Pseudomonadota > Betaproteobacteria > Burkholderiales > Burkholderiaceae > Burkholderia > Burkholderia sp. ABCPW 14. The sequence continues at coordinate 174,088 of NZ_LOVS01000149.1, forward strand.
GATACAAATATGACGTTTTGTAACCATGTTGCCAAGATCGGACACAAAAAAACCGGAGCGCCAGGCTCCGGTTTTTGATGTGGATTAAGAAACGGGGTCAGTCGACGAACGCGCGCTCGATCACGTAGTGCCCGGGGGCGCTGTTCTTGCCTTCGACGAGGCCCGCCTTCTTCAGCAACTCGGTCGTGTCCTTCAGCATCGCGGTGCTGCCGCACAGCATCACGCGGTCGTGCTCGGGCGAGAACGGCGGGACGTCCAGATCCGTGAACAGCTTGCCGGACGAGATAAGGTCGGTGATCCGGCCTTCGTTCTCGAATTCCTCGCGCGTGACGGTCGGATAGTACACGAGCTTCTCGCGGATCACGTCGCCGAGGTACTCGTGGCCCGGCAGGTCGTGCTTGATGAAGTCCATGTACGCGAGCTCGCCCTTCAGGCGGCATGTGTGCGTGAGGACCACCTTGTCGAAGCGGTCGTAGATGGCCGGATCGCGGATGATCGACATGAAAGGCGCAAGGCCCGTGCCCGTCGACAGCAGCCACAGCGTCTTGCCGGGCAGCAGGTTGTCGGCGACGAGCGTGCCCGTCGGCTTCTTGCCGATCAGGACCGCATCGCCGACCTTCAGGTGTTGCAGCCGCGACGTCAGCGGGCCGTTCTGCACCTTGATGCTGAAGAACTCGAGGTGCTCTTCGTAGTTCGGGCTCACGATGCTGTATGCGCGCGTGAGCGGCTTGCCGTCGACTTCCAGGCCGACCATCGTGAACTCGCCGTTGTTGAAGCGCAGGGCTTGTTCGCGGGTGCAAGTGAAGCTGAACAGCGTGTCGGTCCAGTGGTGGACGGACAGGACGGTAGCGGTGTCGAATTTGCTCATGGATTCGGAAACGATGCGGAAACCGAGGGACGGCCCGATCCGCGGACCGGCCGATGGCGCACGTCATTCGCACGCCTACCCGATAAAACAGACGAGTGAGAAACGCTGCATTTTACCGTGCCTTGGGCGCTCGCGGGCTTGACTCCGGCAAACGCGCGGAAATCGCCGACAAACTTGCGTGCGCCTTTCGTCGATTCAGGCAGGTTTTTCGTGGCCGGTGCGTCCGGTGCGGCGCGCGTTCGGGCGTCAGTCGAGCCGCAGCCGCGCGACGTACGGCAGATGATCGGACAGCCATGCGGTTTCGTCGCCGGGCGCGCGCCATTCGATCGGCGTCATCTCGCGCACGAACATCTTGTCGAGCGCGAGCGCGGGCGAGAACGCGGGAAACGTGCGGCCCGACGCGCCGAGCAGCGTCGCGACTTCGGACAGGCCGATCTCGCCGAACAGCGGGATCGAGTCGTTGCGCCAGTCGTTGAAGTCGCCCGCGAGGACGAGCGGCCCCGTGCTCGCGTGGCGCTCGATCCAGTGCGCGATCCAGCTCATCTGCCGCAGCCGCGCGGCGCGCGTGAGCGCGAGGTGCGCGCACAGCAGCGTGACGGGCGCGCCGCCCGCGAGCGTCGCGCGCGCGACGAGCAGGCCGCGACGCTCGAAGCGGTGCGCGGAGATGTCCCAGCGGCCGCCGAGGTCGAGCGGATGCGGCGACAGGATCGCGTTGCCGTGCCGCCATGAAGGCTTGAACACGTTCGGCCCGAGTGCGATCTGCCAGTCGAGCGCGCGCGCGATCTCGGTCGCCTGGCAGTGCCAGACGTCGTCGACGGGCTCCGCCATGGGCCTGCCGAAGCCGGACGCGAGCATCGGGCGCGGCATGCGCCGCGCCATCGCTTCCTGCAGGAAATAGACGTCCGCGTGCGTCGATTCGACCCAGCTGCGCATCGCGTCCCACGCGGTGAAGCCGAGCGGCGAGCGGCCCTTGTGCAGATTCCAGCTGACCGCCGTGATTTCGTTCTCGGCAGGCTGCGGCTCGGCGAGCGGCAGGGTCTCGGGCACGTGCATGGTCGGTCAGTCCTCGACGACGTGCGCACGCACGCGGTAGACGAGTTGCGGGCTGCGCTCGGCCAAGGTCCAGTCGGTCCACTGCGCGGCGCGTGCGTTCAGGCCCGGATGGCTTGCGACGATTCGCCGCGGCGGCGGGGACGTGCACGGCGCGCCGCCGGACGGCACCGCGCTGTCGTCGGCGAGCGTTTCCTGCGCGTCGATCGCGAGCGCGACCGCGTCGCCTTCGACGTACAGCGGTGCGACCGTGATCGTGCGCGACAGTTCGGATGCGGGCGCGTCGGCGGCCGACGCGTTCGTCGCGGCGGCGCCGCAACCGGCCGCGGGCGCGACGGGAAAGCTGTGCGTGTCCGAGCGGGCCTGGCCGACGGTGGTCTTCTGCTCGAACGTGTCGATCATCTGGCCGTCGCGTACCACCTGGATCTCCCAATCGATCACGGGCTGCGGACCGCTCTGCGCATGCGCGGGGAGCGCGGCGCCGACAAGCGCGCCCGCGACGCCGGCTTCGAGCACGAATTTTCCGGCGCGGGCGAGCCGGGAGGCGGGACAGGCGGACATCTTACGCTTAAACAAATTCATCGAACTTCCGACCGCGCGGGTAATTGCTCGGTTCATCTTTCGCGTGCAGCGCCGCTATCGGGGATATCGACGAGGTGAGCGCGGCGCGCGGATTTTTCAAGCGTCGGGCGGCGCGGTAAACGGGCGCGCCGCGGCGACGGCGCGGCAGCCGGCGCGGGCGGCGAACGCATCGGCATGGCTCGTCGACGAGCGGCGCGATGCGCAAGGGCTGCGGACCGCGCCGCGGAATGGCGGCGGTGCGATGCGCGCACGCACGACGTGAATTCACGATCATACGCGCGGCGCGTGTCGCGTGCAGCGTCGCGAGGATGTTAGCAGCAGACCCCGGCGGCTGCTCGCTTGCGCGGGATGTCGCGCTGGCTACACTGAAATCGAAGGGGTCTGAAAAACGGACGGCGGCAGCAAGGCGAGGTGTGCGATGACGACGGCGATGGTGAAACAGGAACTGGCGGTGGCGTCGTTCAGTACGGTCTACGATCTGGATCGAATCGAGACGGCGCTGAACGATCTGAACGAAGGCGCAAGCGACGCGCTGCGCGCGACTTACGAGAAGATGCTGAAGACGGGCAACCTGCGCTTTTGCGTGAAGCCCACGCGGATGCCCGCGTTCGATTCGCTCGCGGAGGAATTGCCCAACTTCGCCGAGCTGCTCGACGACGTGCGCAAGCAAGTGGCGCTTTGCCTCGAAACCGACGACCGCCTCGAATTGATGCCGATCCTGCTGCTCGGCGAGCCGGGCATCGGCAAGACGCATTTCGCGAAGGCGCTCGCGAAGATGCTCGGGACCGCTTATCACTACGTGCCGATGAGCTCGCTGACGGCGGGCTGGGTGCTGTCGGGCGCGTCGTCGCAGTGGAAGAACGCGAAGCCGGGCAAGGTGTTCGACGCGCTCGTCAACGGCTGCTACTCGAATCCCGTGATCGCGATCGACGAGATCGACAAGGCGGGCAGCGACGCGCAATACGATCCGCTCGGCGCGCTGTACGCGCTGCTCGAGCACGATACCGCATGCGCGTTCATCGACGAATTCGCCGAGGTGCCGATCGACGCGGGCAACGTGATCTGGATCGCGACCGCGAACGACGCAAGCGCGATTCCCGAGCCGATCATGAACCGGATGAACGTGTACGAGATCGAGCCGCCCGACGCGCCGGGCGCGCGCCGCATCGCGCAGACGATCTACGGCGAGATTCGCAACGCGCACGCGTGGGGGCGTCGGTTCCCCGACGCGCTCGGCGACGACGCGCTCGACGTGCTCGCCGCGATGCCGCCCCGCACGATGCGCCGCGTGCTGCTGCACGCGTTCGGCGCGGCGCGGCTCGACGGGCGGGACGCGGTCGCGCCGCGCGATATCCGCACCGACGAAAGCACCGGGCGCCGCCGGCCGATCGGCTTTTGACGGCCGGCAGGCGCACACGCGTCGCGCGACGTACAATCGTAGGTCCTGCCTTCGAAGCGTGAGCGACGCGAATGACGATGGAGCGGATTGACTGTGTGGTGATCGGCGCCGGCATAGTCGGCCTTGCGATCGCGCGCGAGCTGGCCGCGCGCGGACGCGAGACGCTGATCCTGGAAGCGGCCGATGCGATCGGCACGGGCTCGAGCTCGCGCAACAGCGAAGTGATCCACGCGGGGCTCTACTATCCGCGCGGATCGCTGAAGGCGTCGCTGTGCGTGCACGGGCGCGACCTGCTTTACGACTTCTGCGAGACGCACAACGTGCCGCACCGGCGCTGCGGCAAGCTCGTTGTCGCGACATCGCCCGCGCAGGCGAAGCAGCTGAAGGCGATCGCCGCGCGCGCGGAGGAAAACGGCGTGCTCGATCTGCTGTCGCTGTCGCGCGACGAAGTGCAGGCGCTCGAGCCCGAGCTCGAATGCATCGAGGCGCTGTTCTCGCCGAGCACGGGCATCGTCGACAGCCATCAGCTGATGCTTGCGCTCCTCGGCGACGCCGAGCGTGACGGCGCCGCGTGCGCGCTGCGCTCACCCGTCGAATCGATCGACGTGGGGGGCGGCTGCTTCGTCGTGCGCGTCGGCGGCGATACGCCGACCGAGATCGAAGCCGCGTGCGTGATCAATAGCGCGGGGCTCGGTGCGCAGGCGCTCGCGAAGCGCATCCGCGGGCTCGATTCGCGCTGGGTGCCGCCGCTCTATCTCGCGCGCGGCAATTACTTCGGCCTGTCCGGGCGCGTGCCGTTCGCGCATCTCGTCTATCCGGTTCCGGATCGGGCCGGGCTCGGCGTGCATCTGACGCTCGATCTCGCCGGACAGGCGCGTTTCGGGCCCGATGTCGAATGGATCGACACGCTGCGCTACGAGGTCGATCCGCACCGCGCCGCCGCGTTCTACACATCGATCCGCGCGTATTGGCCAGGATTGCCCGGCGACTCGCTGCAGCCGGCCTACGCGGGCATTCGCCCGAAGGTCGCGGGGCCCGGCGAGCCCACCGCCGATTTCGTGATCCAGGGCGTGGCGCAGCACGGCGTGCGCGGGCTCGTGAACCTGTTCGGCATCGAATCGCCCGGGCTCACCGCGGCGCTCGCGATCGCGCAGCGCGTCGGCGAAATGGCGGCGCGCACATAACCTCCGTAGGCGGCGCGCCGATTTCTTGTTTTCGATGGCCTTATCTTCGGAATTACCCGCGTCACATTTGGGCGCATGAGCGGTATGCTTGTGCGCTGCTGCCGCTAGAGCAGCGACAACCCACAATGTTGGAGCGAATTCCCATGAAAACGTCCCGCCGGAGTTTCCTGATCACGAGCGTCGGCGCCGTGTCGGCGCTCGCGCTCACGCGCGAAGCGTTCTCGGCCGATCTGCCGATGCTGTCCGAAACCGATCCGACCGCCGTCGCGCTCGGCTACAAGGCCGACGCCACCAAGGTCGACAAGGCGAAGTTCCCGAAGTACGCGGCAGGCGAAGCCTGTTCGGGCTGCATGCTGTATCAGGGCAAGAAGGGCTCGGCGTCGGGCCCGTGCGGCGCGTTCCCCGGCAAGCAGGTGTCGGCGAAGGGCTGGTGCAGCGCGTTCACGAAAATGGCGTAACGCGGCGTGCGGCGTCTTGCGGCGCCGCGCCGCATCGCACCGAAGCGAAAAACGCCCGCGGTCCGACGACCGCGGGCGTTTTTTTATTGCTTGAAATCGATTCCGCCGCTTTCTACACTCGCTCCACGGCCGTTGGCGCGGCGTCAGCCTGTTAAGGCGCCGGCGCACGACAACAGCACGATGACAGCGAGGGGCGAGGATGGCATCGATTGCGGCTTCGACGAAAACGGCGGGACATGCGCTGAACCGGCGCGCGGTGGTGGCGGCCGTGATCGGCAACGCGCTCGAGTGGTACGACTTCATCGTCTTCAGCTTCATGACGGTCGTGATCGCCGAGTTGTTCTTTCCGGCCAGCAGCGAATATTCGTCGCTGCTCCTGACGACCGCGACGTTCGGCGTCGCCTTCTGCATGCGGCCGATCGGCGGCATCGTGCTCGGTCTCTACGCGGATCGAGCGGGGCGCAAGGCGGCGCTGTCGCTTGTCATCCTGCTGATGACGCTCGGCATCTTCCTGATCGCGGTCGCGCCGCCCTATGCGGCGATCGGCATCGGCGGTCCGCTGCTGATCGTGCTCGGGCGTCTGCTGCAAGGCTTCTCCGCGGGCGGCGAGTTCGGCAGCGCGACCGCGCTCCTGATCGAAGCGGCGCCGTTCTCGCGGCGCGGGTTCTACGGGAGCTGGCAGATGGCGAGCCAGGCGGCGGCGCTCCTCATCGGCTCGCTCGTCGGCGCGGCGGTGACGCGCGGCCTGTCGACCGAGGCGCTGCATGCGTGGGGCTGGCGCGTGCCGTTCCTGCTCGGGCTCGTGATCGGGCCGGTCGGGTTCTATCTGCGCCGCCATCTCGCCGATTCCGAGGCGTTCCTGCACGCGCGCGATCACGCGCGGCGCGTGACGCTCGGCGAAGTGTTCGCGCAGCACGGGCGCGCGGTGACGTGCGGGCTCGGCTCGGTGATCGCGCTGACCGTCACCGTCTACGTGCTCATCAGCTATCTGCCGACGTTCGCCGTCAAGCAACTGAAGCTGCCTTACGCGCAGTCGTTCTACGCGGTGATCATCGGCAATCTGCTGCTGACGGTGCTGTCGCCGCTCGCGGGCGCGTGGTCCGATCGGATCGGGCGCAAGGGATTGTCGCTGTGGGCGCTCGGGCTCACGCTCGTGCTGATCTATCCGCTCTTCATCTGGCTCGACGCGTCGCCGAGCATCGCGCGGCTGATTCTCGTGCAGGCGATCCTGTCGGTGGCGCTCGCCGGCTACTACGGGCCGTTCGGCGCGATGATCGCCGAGCTCTTTCCGGCGAACGCGCGCTCGACGGGCCTGTCGCTCGCGTATAACGTCGCGGTGATGGTGTTCGGCGGCTTCGGCCCGTTCATCGTCACGTGGCTCATCAAGACGACGGGCACGCCGCTTGCGCCGACCTATTACGTGATGGCCGGGCTCGCGCTGTCGTTCGTCGCGGTCGCGTTCGTGCCGGCGAGAAGCGCCGATCTCGATTGATCGCGGCCGCTCGCGGCGACCGGCTGCGCGCTCGACGCGCAACGCGTCGGCGCGAACGCGCGCCAAAAAAGATCGCGCAATCCGTAGCAGTCACGTATCGAACCCGATCCATCGCCGAAGACCGTTACGAAAAATCGAAGATATAAGGGATAACGCTGATCGCGCCGAATCGCGCCGAATCGGCGCGACGGCGCACGCGCCGCGCTTGGCCGAGCCACGCATTTCACGATGGCGTGCGCATGACGAATGGATTTTTCTTCGGCTTGTTCCTCTTATGAAAGCTCAAGTAATATCCGCCTACGCCGGCCTAGGCCGGCCTTGAACCGGAGACCTGGAGGAAACATGGAACATAATCGTCTGTTGCGCGCACTGCGTGTTACCGCCATTGCGGGCGTTGCAGCGGCATCTTTCGGCGTCGCGGGCTCTGCATTCGCACAGATCCCGAACAAAACGCTCGTCTACTGCTCAGAAGGCAGCCCGGCGGGTTTCGATTCCGCGCAATTCACGACGGGCGTCGATTTCACCGCATCTTCGTTCCCGATCTACAACCGCCTCGTCGAGTTCGAGCGCGGCGGCACGAAGGTCGAGCCCGGCCTCGCCGAGACATGGGACATCTCGCCCGACGGCAAGGTCTACACGTTCCATCTGCGCCACGGCGTCAAATTCCATACGACCGATTTCTTCAAGCCGGCGCGCGAATTCGACGCGGACGATGTCGTGTTCACGTTCGAGCGGATGCTCGATGCGAACCAGCCGTTCCGCAAGGCGTATCCGGTATCGTTCCCGTACTTCACCGACATGGGCCTCGACAAGCTGATCACGAAAGTCGAAAAGCTCGATCCGTATACGGTCCGCTTCACGCTGAAGGAACAGAACGCGCCGTTCATCCAGAACCTCGCGATGCAGTATGCGTCGATCCTGTCCGCCGAATACGCGGACCAGCTGATGAAGGCGGGCAAGGCGGCCGACATCAACCAGAAGCCGATCGGCACCGGCCCGTTCACCTTCCGCAGCTACACGAAGGACGCGACGATCCGATTCGACGGCAATCCTGATTATTGGAAGAAGGGCGCGGTGAAGATCTCGAAGCTGATCTTCTCGATCACGCCCGACCCGGGCGTGCGCGTGCAGAAGATCAAGCGCAACGAGTGCCAGGTGATGAGCTATCCGCGGCCCGCCGATATCGCGACGCTGAAGGCCGATTCGAACGTCGGCATGCCGTCGCTGCCGGGCTTCAATCTCGGCTATCTCGCGTACAACGTGCAGCACAAGCCGGTCGACAAGCTCGAGGTGCGCCAGGCGCTCGACATGGCGATCAACAAGAAGGCGATCATCGAGTCCGTCTACCAGGGTGCGGGGCAGGCGGCGAGCGCGCCGATGCCGCCGACGCAATGGTCGTACGACAAGAACCTGAAGGCCGCGACCTACGATCCGGCGAAGGCGAAGGCGCTGCTCGCGAAGGCAGGCTATCCGAACGGCTTCCCCATCACGCTGTGGGCGATGCCCGTGCAGCGCCCGTACAACCCGAACGCGAAGCTGATGGCCGAGATGATCCAGGCCGACTGGGCGAAGATCGGCGTGCAGGCGAAGATCGTCACGTATGAGTGGGGTGAGTACATCAAGCGCGCGCACGCGGGCGAGCACGACACGATGCTGATCGGCTGGACCGGCGACAACGGCGACCCCGACAACTGGCTCGGCACGTTGCTCGGCTGCGAGGCGGTGAAGGGCAACAACTTCTCCGAGTGGTGCTACAAGCCGTTCGACGAGCTCGTTCAGAAGGGCCGCGTGACGACGTCGCAGGATGCCCGTACGAAGATTTACATGCAGGCGCAGCAAGTCTTCGCGCAGCAGCTGCCGTTTTCGCCGATCGCGAACTCGACCGTCTATCAGCCGACGCGCAAGAGCGTCGTCGACATGCGGATCGAGCCGCTCGGCTATGCGCGCTTCGACGGCGTCAGCGTGAAATAAGCGGCGTCGGTGCGCCGTTAGGCCGACTGCACGATAATCATCCGGCGACGGGGGGCCACGAGCTCCTCGTCGCCGGTCGCACATTTCCCACAAGAAAATATCGAGAAGCGTCATGTTCCGATTCGTCTTGCGCCGCGTGGGCACCGTGATCCCGACCTTCATCGGCATCACGGTGCTCGCGTTCGCGCTGATTCACCTGATACCGGGCGACCCCATCGAAGTGATGATGGGCGAGCGCGGCGTCGATCCCGCGATGCACGCGCAAGCAATGCATCGCCTGGGGCTCGACGAGCCGCTGCCCCTTCAGTACCTGCACTACGTCGGCCGTGCGCTGCACGGCGACCTGGGCATGTCGATCATCACCAACACGAGCGTGATGAGCGAGTTCCTCGCACGCTTTCCGGCGACGGTCGAGCTGTCGATCTGCGCGCTCCTGTTCGCGCTCGCCGTCGGGCTGCCGGCCGGCGTGTTCGCCGCGTTGAAGCGCGGCACGGTCGTCGATCACGGCGTGATGGGCACGGCGCTCACCGGCTATTCGATGCCGATCTTCTGGTGGGGGCTCATCCTCATCATGGTGTTCTCGTCGTATCTCGGGTGGACGCCCGTGTCGGGCCGCCTCGCCGTCGAATACGAGATTCCTCATACGACTGGCTTCATGCTGATCGACACGCTGCTCTCCGGCGAAGAAGGCGCGTTCGCGTCGGCGGTGAGCCATCTGATCCTGCCCGCGATCGTGCTCGGCACGATTCCGCTCGCGGTGATCGCGCGGATGACGCGCTCGTCGATGCTCGAAGTGCTGCGCGAAGACTACATCCGCACCGCGCGCGCGAAGGGGCTGTCGCCCGTGCGCGTCGTCGTCGTGCATGCGCTGCGCAACGCGCTGATCCCGGTCGTCACGGTGATCGGCCTTCAAGTGGGCACGCTGCTCGCGGGCGCCGTGCTCACCGAGACGCTGTTTTCGTGGCCGGGCATCGGCAAGTGGCTGATCGACGCGATCGGCCGCCGCGACTATCCGATCGTGCAAGGCGGCATCCTGCTGATCGCGACGCTCGTGATCGTCGTGAACCTGGTCGTCGATCTGCTGTACGGCGTGCTGAATCCGCGCATTCGCCATACGAGGTAATCGAACATGCATTCCCACACGCGTATTCATCCGCTGATTCAGCGGCCAACTGCGGCGGCGGCATTCGGCCGCGCACGCGCGGCAACGCGGGAGGCGCAATGAGCGACATGCAAAACGCGATGCCGTCGCAAGCGGCGCCCGTCGGCGGCCGCGTCCTCGCGCTGCGCGAATTCTGGGCGAACTTCTCCCGCAATCGCGGCGCGGTCGGCGCGGGCATCGTCGTGCTGGTGCTCGTCGTGGTCGCGCTGCTGGCGCCGGTGCTCGCGCCGCACAGCCCGATCGAGCAGTACCGCGACCACGTGAAGATTCCGCCCGCGTGGCTCTCCGGCGGCGATTGGCAATTCGTGCTCGGCACCGACGAAGCGGGCCGCGACATCCTCTCGCGCCTGATGTACGGCGCGCGGATGTCGTTCTGGATCGGCTTCGTGTCGGTCGTGCTCGCGCTGATTCCGGGCATCGTGCTCGGCCTCGTCGCCGCGTTCTTCCAGAAGTGGGCCGACACGCCCGTGATGCGCGTGATGGACGTGCTGCTCGCGCTGCCGTCGCTGCTGCTCGCGGTCGCGGTCGTTGCGATCATCGGCCCCGGCCTGACGAACACGATGTTCGCGATCGCGATCGTCGCGCTGCCCGCATACGTGCGTCTCACGCGCGCGTCGGCGCTGGGCGAGCTGCACAAGGAGTACGTGACCGCTTCACGCGTCGCGGGCGCGGGCACGCTGCGCCTGATGTTCTCGCAGGTGCTGCCGAACTGCACGGCGCCGCTGATCGTGCAGGCGACGCTCGGCTTTTCGTCGGCGATTCTCGACGCGGCCGCGCTCGGCTTCCTCGGTCTCGGCGTGCAGCCGCCGACGGCCGAGTGGGGCGCGATGCTCGCATCGGCGCGCGATTACATCGACAATGCGTGGTGGATCGTGACGATGCCCGGCCTGTCGATCCTGATCTCGGTGCTCGCGATCAACCTGCTCGGCGACGGGCTGCGCGACGCGCTCGATCCCAAACTCAAACGGATGGCCTGACATGAGCGACTTATTGACCATCCGCAATCTCGCGGTGAACTTCAACGGGCTGCCCGCGGTCGACAGGATCAACCTGTCCGTCGCGCGCGGCGAAGTGGTCGGCGTGGTGGGCGAATCCGGCTCGGGCAAGAGCGTGACGATGATGGCGCTGATGGGCTTGATCGACGCGCCCGGCATCGTCACCGCCGACGAAGTCACGTTCGACGGCGTCGATCTCTTGAAGGCAAGCCCGAAGGCGCGCCGCAGGATCATCGGCAAGGACATCGCGATGGTGTTCCAGGACGCGCTGACGAGCCTGAACCCGAGCTACACGGTCGGCTATCAGATCAAGGAGGTGCTGAAGCTGCACGAGGGCCTGCGCGGCGACGCGCTGAAGAAGCGCGCGCTCGAACTGCTCGACCAGGTCGGGATTCCCGATGCGAAGAACCGCATCGACACCTTCCCGCACCAGATGTCGGGCGGCATGAACCAGCGCGTGATGATCGCGATGGCGGTCGCGTGCAATCCGAAGCTCCTGATCGCCGACGAGCCGACGACCGCGCTCGACGTGACGATCCAGGCGCAGATCATGGATCTCCTCGTCGCGTTGCAGAAGGAGCGCGGGATGGCGCTCGTGCTGATCTCGCACGATCTCGCGGTCGTGTCGGAAGTCGCGCAGCGCGTTGCGGTGATGTACGCGGGCGAGATCATCGAGACGAACCGCGTGCCGGACATCTTCGCGTCGCCGCATCATCCGTACACCGAAGCGTTGCTCGCCGCGATTCCCGAGCACAATGCGGGGGCGAAGCGGCTCGCCGCGCTTCCCGGGATGGTGCCGGGCCGCGACGACCGGCCGAGCGGGTGCCTGTTCGCGCCGCGCTGCAAGTACGTCGTCGACGACTGCACGAAGGCGCGCCCCGCGCTCGCCGAGCTCGTGCCGGGCACCGGCATGCGCGCGCGCTGCATCAAGCCGCTCAACCTGCAAGCGACGCACACGGAAGGAGGCGCGCGATGAACGCAGTCTACGAAACGCGCGAGTCCGCCACGCACGACGACATCGTGCTTGTCGCCGACAAGCTCGCGAAGCACTACACGGTCAGAAGAGGGATGTTCGGACACGGCACCGTGAAGGCGCTGAACGGCGTGTCGTTCGAGTTGAAGCGCGGCAAGACGCTCGCCGTCGTCGGCGAGTCCGGCTGCGGCAAATCGACGCTCGCGCGCCAGTTGACGATGATCGAGCCGCCGACGTTCGGGCATCTGTCGATCGACGGCCGCGACGTCGCGGGCGCGGACCGCGAGACGATCGCCGCGCTGCGCCGCCGCGTGCAGATGGTGTTCCAGAATCCGTTCGCGTCGCTGAATCCGCGCAAGACGGTCGAGCAGACGCTCGCCGAGCCGCTCGCCATCAACACGCATCTGACGGCCGCCGAGCGCGCGCAGCGGATCGCGCAGATCATGCGCACGGTCGGCCTGCGGCCCGAGCACGCGAAGCGCTATCCGCACATGTTTTCGGGCGGGCAGCGCCAGCGCGTCGCGATCGCGCGCGCGATGATCCTCGATCCGCAGATCGTCGTCGCCGACGAGCCGGTGTCCGCGCTCGACGTATCGATCCAGGCGCAGATCCTGAATCTCTTCATGGATCTGCAGGAGCAGTTCAAGACGAGCTACGTGTTCATCTCGCACAACCTCGCGGTCGTCGAGCACATCGCCGACGACGTGATGGTGATGTACTTCGGCAGCGTCGCGGAGCTCGGCGACAAGAAGACGATCTACGCGCGGCCGCGCCATCCGTACACGCGCGCGCTGATGTCGGCGACGCCCGCGATCTTCGAGGCGGATCGCAAGATCCAGATCAAGCTGCAGGGCGAACTGCCGTCGCCGCTCAATCCGCCGTCCGGCTGCGCGTTCCATCAGCGCTGCCCGTACGCGGTCGAGCGGTGCCGCGCCGAGGAGCCGAAGCTGCGCGACGTCGACGGCCGGCTCGTCGCCTGCCATCGCGCCGAGGAGGTGGGGGAGGCGAATGCCTGAGGCAGTGGCGGCGCGCGAAGCCGCGCGCCGCTCGCGTAACGGCGGCCGGCGCGCAGCGACGCACGCCGGCAGGCATCCCCGGCGCTGGCGCGCGCGTGCGCTCGCCAGCGCCGTGCTCGCCGGCGCGTGCGCGACGGGCGGCATCGCGTGGCCGCCCGTCGGCGCGCTGGCGGCGGGCAGCGTCGCGACCGCGCCGCTGTCGCAGTCGCCCATCCCGTCTCCGAGCCTGTCGCTGCCGGGCTTCCATGCGCCGCCGTCGACGTCGAACGGCACCGTCGCGAGCGGCGCGGTGCGCACGCAGCCCGCGCGGATGCCGTTCTACGTCGCGACGAAAGGCAAGGTCACGATCTACGTGCTCGGCACGCTGCACGTCGGCGATCCCGCCGACTATCCGCAAAACCAGCCGTTCCGCCGTCCGATCCTCGCGGCGCTCGCCGCATCGCCGACGCTCGCGCTCGAGCTGTCGCCGGACGATCTGCTCGAATCGCAGGACGACGTGTCGAAGTACGGCGTGTGCAACTACGCGTGCCTGCCGCGCCTGTTGCCGCCGCCTCTCTGGCAGAAGCTCGCGGGCCGGCTGCGCGGCAATCCGGCCGCGCTTGCCGGCATCCGCAACATGCGGCCGTGGCTCGCGTCGCTCGTCGTCGAGACGTACGATTCGCTGTCGGCCGGCCTGCAAACCGAATACGGCACCGAGGCGCAGATGCAGAACGTGTTCCTGCGTAAAAAGGGCGGGAAGGTCGTCGGGCTCGAGACGCTCGCCGAGCAGATGCGCGCGTTCACGGGGCTCACGCTCGCGCAGCAGCGCGAGATGCTCGCGCAGGACATGGTGCAGACGCCCGCGCAGAACGCCGCCGACGTGCGCGCGCTGCACCGCCTCTGGCGCATCGGCGACGCGGACGCGCTCGCCGCATGGGCGACCGCGAAGACGGAGCGGCTCGCGCGCGTGAAGGCGGTCGCCGATTCGATCGACAACAAGATCGTCTACGAGCGCAACCGCCGCTTCGTCGCGCGGGTGACGGCGATCGCCGCGCCGAACCGGCCGCTCTTCGTCGCGATCGGCGCGCTGCACCTGGGCGGCCCGAAGGGCGTGCTCGAACTGCTGCGGCAGCAGGGCTATCGCGTCGATGCCGGGTGATCGGGAACCCGAACGAATAGGGATTAACCCAAGTTTTGACCAAGGTTGGCGGGTGAAGTGCGTTCCAGCGATTGACACTCCGTTGGGCTAAATCTATTCTCCTTTCACCAAGTAGGAAAAAGAAAATGCGCTACGGGGAACGATAAAAACAGCGCGGGGGTAGCGTTGCCGGCACGCGTTCAGCGTGTCGGCAGCGGTTGTCTGCATGCACGACGGGGCCAGCCACCACAACAAACCAACATGCAGGCACATACGCCCATTCAATCGACGTTCCGCCGTCCGGCCGGGGGAAGCAGGTGTCAATGCGGGCGGCGGCGGACGCATTTTTTACTTTGAGCGTCGAACTTTCTTGCGACGCGCGCGGCGGCCGCCGGGCTGCTGCATGACGGTTGCAGCCGGTAGCCGGCCGTATGCCGGATCAGTCGGCAGAGCGAAGAAAAAGCGCCCGAGGGCGCTTTTTTCATGGCCGAGCGGGAATGCGCCGCGCCCGTTCATCGAAACATCAGGATGTTCAGCAGGACGATGTTCGTCGCGAGCAGCGCGAGCGCGGTCGGGATCTGCGCTTTGATCACGCCGTTCTTGTCGGGCAGCTCGAGCAGCGCGGCGGGCACCATGTTGAAGTTCGCGGCCATCGGCGTCATCAGCGTGCCGCAGTAGCCGGAGAACATCCCGATCGCGACCATCACGGCCGGATCGCCGTGGAACACGTTGACGAGGATCGGCACGCCGACGCCGCCCGTCATCACCGGAAACGCGGCGAAGCCGTTGCCCATCACCATCGTGAAGAGCGCCATCCCGATGCAGTAAACGGCGACTGCGACGAACCGGTAGTCGAGGTTCACGTACGCCGTCGTCAGGTGCGCGACCGCCTTGCCGACGCCCGCGTCCGAGAACACGAGCCCGAGCATGCCGAGCATCTGCGGCAGCACGGCCGCCCACGACAGCGCGTCGACGAGACGCCGCGCCTCCTGTAGCGACTGGCCGACCGAGTCGCGCGTGATCCGGCACGCGAACCCGAGCGCGATCACGCAGCCGATGCCGAAGCCGATCAGCGTGACGTTCTTCGGATCGACGAGCGGCGCGCCGCCGACGTGCAGATGGCTCGCGGCGAGCGTGACCGCGACCGTCACGAACGGGATCGTGAGGGCGGGCACGAAGAGCCGGTTGCCGATGCGCGCGGCGCTTGCGCGGCGGACCTCGTCGGACGGCAGCTTCGGCTTCGCCGCCGTCACGCCGCCGAAGCCCGCGATCAGCGCCATCACGATCACGAGTGCGCCGACGAGCTCAACGGGCAGCTTGTCGCCGGCGATGAAGACGAGCGCGTAGAGCAGCCAGAAGCCGCCCGCGGTGAAGCGGCGCGGATGCGCGCGGTCCGTGACGATCGTCGCGCCGACCGCGAGCAGCACGAGGCCGACGAGCCAGAACAGGTCGTTGATCGTGAGCGTCATGCGCGGCCTCCCTGGGCGGCGGTGGCGTTCGCGGCGCGCGGAGCGGTCAGCGCGCGCATCTCGCGTTCGAGCCTGCGATCGAGGAGCCACAGCCGGAAGCCGTGGATCAGGAACGCGGATAGGGCGGTCGGAATGCCCCAGAGCGCGACGTGCATCGGTTCCACGACGATGCCCGCCTCCTTCAGGAACGTCACCATCAGCACGATCGCGCCGAATGCGACGAAGATGTCTTCGCCGAAGAAGAGGCCGACGTTGTCGGTCGCGGCCGCGTATGCGCGCAGCCGGTGGCGGGTCGCGTCGGGCAGCGGACCGAAGCGGTTCTCGGCCGCGCCTTCGGCCATCGGCGCGATCAGCGGCCGCACCATCTGCGGATGGCCGCCCAGGCCCGTCAGGCCGACGGCCGCCGTCAGCTCGCGCACGAGCAGATAGATGATGAGGAGGCGTCCCGACGTCGCGGCCTTGATGTTCGCGATCCACGCCTGCGCGCGCTCGCGCAGCCCGTGCCGTTCGAGGAGGCCGATCACGGCGAGCGGCAGCAGGATGATGAGCGGGATGTTGCGGGTCTTGAGGAAGCCCGCGCCGATCGCGGCGAGGATTCGCTCGGGCGGGAAGTGCGCGCTCGCGGCCGTCGCGATCGCCGCGGTCGCGACGATCAGCATCGGATTGAAGCGCAGCGCGAAACCGGCGACGATCACGGCGACGCCAATCAGCGGCCATAGACTTACGGTGCCTTGCATGAACATTCTCCTGACATGGGTTGACGCGCGCCGTCTTCGGGCGGCGCACGGCGGCTTGCGATCGGCGCGCGGCCGTCGCGCCGATGGGCCTTCGCGGCTCTGGCGGCCGCTCGGGACTGCGGGGCGGGCGCGCCGTTCGCTGCGCGCGCCCGCCCGATCCAGGTGACGGCGATGGCTGTCGCGCGCGAGCGTGGGCGCGCGCCGGCCTCCGCAGCATCGGCGAATCGTTCGTGCGGCGGGCGTGGCCCGCCGCATGCAAGGCGTTGTGTATGCCCGGCGCGTGGCGTGCGCCGGGCGGTGCTCATGCTTCGCGGCCGTCCATCGTGCGCCGCGCGGGCCGGCCGGGCGCTCGCTCGCGCAAGCCGGAGCGGGCGGCGCGCGTCGGCGCTGCCGCCGCTCGGACGACGACGCATGTCACGCGTCGCGCAATGCGCACGCGCGCGGCGTCGGCACGCCGCGCGCGCCAGGCCGGGTCGCTGCGTCGACGCGCGCCGCCGGCTGCGCGTCTAGTCCTTACGCGCGCTCCCCTGCGTGCACCGCGCCGGGCGCTTGCACGTCGATGCCGGCGGCTTCGAGCGCCGCGCGGATCCGTTTGGCGAACGCGAGCGCGTGCGGCCCGTCGCCATGCAGGCAGACCGTCTGTGCATTGAGGGGCACCCATTCTCCCGTGACCGCGCGCACCCGCTGGCCGCGGACCATCTCGAGCGTGCGCGCGAGCATCTCGTCCTCGTCGTCGACGAGCGCGCCCGGCTGGCTGCGCGGCACGAGCGAGCCGTCCGCGCGATAGCCGCGATCGGCGAACACTTCCTCGACGGCGGCGAGCCCCGCGTGCCGCGCGGCGTCGACGAAGCCGCTCTTCGCGAGGCCGAACACCGCGAGCGACGGATCGAAATCGTGGATCGCGGAGACGACCGCGTCGGCGATCTCGGGATCGCGCGCGGCCTGGTTGTACAGTGCGCCGTGCGGCTTCACGTGCACGATGCGCCCGCCTTCCGCCAGCGCGATCGCAGACAGCGCGCCCAGTTGATACAGCACGCCGGCGTAGATCTCGCCCGCCGGCAGGTCCATTTCCTTGCGGCCGAAGTTCTCCGGATCGTGAAAGCTCGGATGCGCGCCGATCGACACGCCTTTCTCCACCGCCCAGCGTACGCAGTCGCGCATCGCCTGGGCGCCGCCCGCGTGCCAGCCGCACGCGATGTTCGCCGACGTGACGAGGTCGAGAAGCGCCTCGTCCGAGCCGTACCCTTCGCCGAGGTCGGCGTTCAAATCGATTTCCATGATGTTTCTGCCCAAAGCGTTCTCGACCGGCCGCGCAGCCGCACCCCGTCCTTCAATCATGCGGCCACGCCGCGCGCGGCGAGCGCGCGCTGCAGCGCCTCCTCGCGCATCTCGATCGCGATGTCGATCTGCCGCAGATACGCGCGCTCGGCGGCGAGCGCGTCGCGCGCGGCCGCCACCGTCACGCGGACAAAGCGGATCGGCAGGTTCAGCCGCGCCTGCGCGAGCTTCCAGAGATCCGCGCGGATCACCGCGCCGATCCGCGGATAGCCGCCCGTCGTCTGCGCGTCGTTCATCAGCACGATCGGCTGGCCGTTGCCCGGCACCTGGATCGTGCCCGGCAGCACCGCGTGCGACAGCATGTCGCCCGGTTCGGCGCGCTCGAGCTTCGCGCCCGAAAGCCGGTAGCCCATCCGGTTGCTGCTCGGCGTGACGATCCACTCCTCGTCCCAGAGCGTCTGCTGCGACGCCGGCGTGAAGCTCGCATATTGCGGACCGGGCAGCACGCGCACGGGCATCGCCCAGGCGGCGTGCGTGTGCTTGTGGCGGCGCGGCTGCGAGTCGACGCGCGCGAACGCGCACCACGCGGGCGCCTTCACGCCGAACTCGGGCGCGTCGGGCGCGACGCACGCGGGCGCGCCGGCAGGCGGCGTGCCGACGGGCAGACGGTCGCCGTCGCGCAGCACGCGGCCGCCGAGGCCGCCGAAGCGCGACGCGAGATCGGTGCTGCGCGAGCCGAGCATCGGCAGCACGTCGATGCCGCCCGCGACACACAGATAGCCGCGCATCCCGCGCTTCGCGACGGGCAGCGTGAGCGTCTCGCCGGCCGCGACGGGCATGCTCCACCACGAGTAGATCGGCACGCCGTCGAGCGTCGCGCCGAACTCGGTGCCGGTGATCGCGATGCGCGTCGCGCGCGGGAAGCGGAACGTCGCGGGGCCGAGCGTGATTTCGATCGCGGCGGCGTCGGGCCGGTTGCCGACAAGGCGATTGCCGACTTCGAGCGCGAGCGAGTCGAGCGCGCCGCTTTGCGCGACGCCGAGATGGCGATAGCCTCGGCGTCCGAGATCCTGGATCGTCGAAAGGGGACCGGCGCGCAGCACTTCGATGCCGCCCGTGGCTTGGCGTGAAGTCATCCGGTATGCACCCCTGCGACGGTGAAGCGCACGCGGTCGCCCGGCTGCAGGAGCGTCGGCGGCGTGCGCGCGGGATCGAAGAGGGCGAGCGGTGTGCGGCCGATCAACTGCCAGCCGCCCGGCGCGGCGGCCGGATAGATGCCCGTCTGCTCGCCGCCGATGCCGACCGAGCCGGCCGGCACTTCCAGCCGGGGCGCGGCGCGCCGCGGCGTGTGCAGCGAGTCGTCGAGGCCGCCCATGTACGTGAAGCCCGGCTGGAAGCCCAGGAAGAACACGACGTAGGTGCCGGTCGAATGGCGCCGCACGACTTCGCCGCGCGTGAGCCCCGTGTGCTTCGCGACCGCGTCGAGATCGGGACCGAACGCGCCGCCGTACTCGACGGGGATCTCGACTTCGCGGCCGCTTTCGGCGACGTCGTCGGCGTCGCGCCACGCGGTCTTCATCAGCGGCGCGAGCGCGTCGGCCGTCGTCTCGAGCGGGTCGAACACGATCGTCAGATTGTTCATCCCGGGCACGACGTCGACGACATGCGGCCAGCTCGCCGCCGCGCCCGCGACCGCCCACACGCGGCGCTGGCATTCGAGCGTTGCGGGAGGGGGCGCCTCGCAGACGAGGGCGGTATCGCCAAGCGGGTAGATGCGTGGAGTGGTCATCGATGGCAAGCAAGCGGCGTTAGGCCGGATGGAGAATACATTATCAATAAAATGTCGATAACTTCTCGTCAAAAATTTTCGGCGGACGCCGGGCAAACGATCTTGGCGTACACTTTCGCGCACCTTCGACTCACGTCCGCCGATTCGCCATGCAGCGTCATCCGACCAAGATCGTATCGTCCGAACATCTCGTTTCCGAGGCAAGCGCGGAGCTGTCCGAGCTCGAATATGCGCTCATCATGGCGGGAAATGCGTTCAATCGCTGGATGGTCAGGTGCATGGCGGCCGCAGGGGCGAAAGACATGACGGCGGTCGAAGTGTCGCTGCTGCACCACGTGAGCCACCGGGACCGCAAGAAGAAGCTCGCCGACATTTGCTTCGTGCTCAACATCGAGGACACGCACGTCGCGACGTATGCACTCAAGAAGCTGGTAGCTAGAGGGTACGTAAAAAGCGAAAAGACAGGCAAGGAAGTGTTCTTTGACGCGACCGACGCGGGCCGCGCACTCTGCCTCAAGTATCGCGACGTGCGGGAGCGCTGCCTGATCGAGACCCTGAAGGACAGCGGGCTCACGAACGAGCAGATCGGCGACGCCGCGCAGTTGCTGCGTCACGCATCGGGGCTGTACGACACCGCGGCGCGCGCGGCCGCGTCGCTGTAGGCGCAATGCGCCGGGGACGCGGGCCCGCCGGGCTTCGCGGCCCGGCGGGCGGTTGCGCGGCGCCGCGCCGACTGCGCGCGGTGCGTTGGTGCGCTCCTTCGCCCGATATCGTTTGACGGAGGCGCGCCGCTTGCCGCGCGTCGTCGTCGAGCCTCCGAGTCGCGAGCGTCGTCGTCGCCGAGCCTCCGAGTCGCGAGCGTCGTCGTCGCCGAGCCTCCGATCCTCCGAGTCGCGAGCGGCTTCGGGCGCGCGGTGCGCGCGTCAGCCGTCCGACCGGTGGGTCTGCGTCTCGGTGACGATCCAGTCG
The DNA here is from genome assembly GCF_001523835.1 of Burkholderia sp. ABCPW 14. Classification (NCBI taxonomy): domain Bacteria; kingdom Pseudomonadati; phylum Pseudomonadota; class Betaproteobacteria; order Burkholderiales; family Burkholderiaceae; genus Burkholderia; species Burkholderia sp. ABCPW 14. The sequence continues at coordinate 194,597 of NZ_LOVS01000149.1, forward strand.
AGCGGCAGATCGTGCGCTTCGCGCGGCAGTTCGTGCACGCCGCACGCGTCGTACGCGACGCCGACCGTCACGGGCCGCGCGGCGCCGGGCCACGCGGCGAGCGTGCGGTCGTAGTAGCCGCCGCCGTAGCCGAGCCGGAAGCAGCCGTGATCGAAGCCGACGCACGGGATCAGCAGCAGGTCCGGCACGAGCCGCGCGCCCGCCGCGGGCTCCGCAATCCGGTGGCGTCCTTCGCGCATCGGCGCGTCGGGCGTCCACGCGTGGAAATCGAGCGGCGTGCGCGGCTGGCCGATCACGGGCAGCGCAGCCTGCCGGCCCGCGTCGCCTGCGAGCCACGACGCGATCGTGTCGCGCGCGTCGAACTCGCCCGACAGCGGCCAGTAGAAGCCGACCGTGCGCGGCGCGCAGTCCGCGAGGATCGCGAGCACGCGCTGCGCGAGCGCGTCGTGCGCGAGCGGCGAGCGATTCGCGTCGAGGCGGCGCTGCGCGAGCGTTTCGCGCAGCGTTTGCTTCGGATTCGGCGCCGGGGCGCGTGCTATGCTTTCGCTCACTAGAGTGCTCCGTTCACAACGATGTCAACCAGCCTTTTTCGAGTATATCGTGCGGTCGCGGCGCCCCTCGTCGCGGCCGTGCTGGCCGCGGGGACGGCCGCCTGCGCCGCGCAGACCGCCGACGACATGACGTCGAACGACGACCAGGTCTTCGTCCAGTTGCGCGAAGCCGCGCGCAGGAACGATCCGGTGCGCGCCGCGCAACTCGCGTCGACAATCCCGAATTACCCGGCGCCGTCGTATCTCGAATACTTCCAGATCAAGCCGCAGCTGTTCGATTCGTCGGGCCACGCGCGGCTCGACGCGCCCGACGCGCCGGTGCTGTCGTTCCTGTCGCGCTACGACGGCCAGGCGCTCGCCGACCGGATGCGCAACGACTACCTGCTCGTGCTCGGCGCGCGCCACGACTGGCGCACCTTCGACGAGCAGTACAAGCGCTTCGTGCTCGACGACGACACGCAGGTCAAATGCTATTCGCTCGAATCGCGCGCGGCGCGCGGCGAGAACGTTGCGGACATGGCGCGCGAGCTGCTCGTCGATCCGAAGGTGTACGGCGACGCGTGCGTCGATCTCATCACCGCGCTCGCGACGAACAAGCAGTTCTCGAGCGACGACGTGTGGGCGCAGGTGCGCCTCGCGTACGAGCAGAACTACACGACGCTCGGCGGCAAGATCGCCGACGCGCTCGGCGCGCGCCCGGTCGGCTTCGACCAGGCGACGAGCGCGCCGCCGCTCTTCCTCGCACGCGGCGTCGGCGCCGACGCCACGTCTCGGCAGCTCGCGCTCCTCGCGATCACGCGGATGGCGCGCAACGATCCGGAGACGGCGGCGGGGCAGCTCACGTCGCTCGCGTCGACGCTGTCGGCGACCGAGCTGGCGATCGGCTGGGGCGAGATCGGCTATCAGGCGGCGATCAAGCGCCTGCCGCAGGCGGCGTCGTGGTACCGGCGGTCGATGGACGCGCCGCTCACGAATCCGGTGTACGAATGGCGCGTGCGCGCGGCGCTCCTCGTGGGCGACTGGCCGATGGTGCGCCGCTCGATCGAGCAGATGCCCGAGCCGCTGCGCGACGACTCGACGTGGATCTACTGGCGCGCCCGCGCGCTGAAGGCGAGCGGCGACACGCTGAAGGCGAACCAGGAATTCGAGCGGATCGCCGGGCAGTTCAACTTCTACGGACAGCTCGCGGGCGAGGAGCTCGGCCAGAAGACGGTGATTCCGGCGCGCACGAAGGTGACGGACGCCGAGATCGACGCGATGAGCAAGGTGCCGGGCTTCGCGCTCGCGCAGCGTTTCTACGCGCTCAATCTGCGGCTCGAAGGCAATCGCGAATGGAACTGGCCGCTGCGCGGAATGACCGATCGGCAACTGCTCGCCGCGGCCGAGTACGGCAAGCGGGTCGACCTGCTCGACCGCACGGTCAACACCGCCGACCGCACGACGGCCGAGCACGACTTCTCGCTGCGCTATCCGTCGCCGTACCGCGACATCGTCGAACGCTACGCGCGGACCAACGGGCTCGACATCGAATGGGCGTACGGACTGATCCGCCAGGAGTCGCGCTTCATCACGAACGCGCGCTCGTCGGTGGGCGCGGGCGGCCTGATGCAGCTGATGCCGGCGACCGCGCAGCTCGTCGCGAAGAAGCTCGGCCTCGGCACGGTCACGCGCGCGCAGATGCACGATATCGATACGAACGTGCAGCTCGGCACCTGGTATCTGTCCGACATCTATCAGAAATTCGACGCTTCGGCGGTGCTCGCGACAGCGGGCTACAACGCCGGGCCGGGCCGGCCGGCCCAGTGGCGGCAGGCGCTCGCGCGGCCCGTCGAGGGCGCGATCTTCGCGGAGACGATCCCGTTCAACGAGACGCGCGAATACGTGAAGAACGTGCTGTCGAACGAGACGTACTACGCGGCGCTCTTCGAGAAGAAGCCGCAGTCGCTGAAGGCTCGCCTCGGCTTCATCGCGCCGTAACGCGCATCGCGGAACGCCCCGGAACGCAACGCACGACTTCCGGGCGTATTCGGGGTTTCGTGCGGGTTTCGCCGCCGTGCGTCGCGCGGCGGCGCGCTTGGGTGAGGCACGATCATGCAGGGCCAGACCATCGCCGTGCTCGGCGGCACAGGCTTCATCGGCAGCAGGCTCGTCAACGCGCTCGTCGGTGCGGGCGCGCGCGTGCGGATCGCGACGCGGCGCCGCGAGCATGCGCGGCATCTCGCGACGCTGCCCGTCGAGATCGCCGAGCTTTCCGCATTCGACGTGCGCGAGCTTGCCCGCTTCGTCGCGGGCGCGCACGCGGCCGTCAATCTCGTCGGGGTGCTGCACGGCGGGCGCGGCAAGCCGTACGGCGAAGGCTTCGAGCGGCTGCACGTCGCGCTCCCCGCGGCGCTCGCCGCCGCATGCATCGAAGCGCGCGTGCCGCGCGTGCTCCACGTGAGCGCGCTCGGCGCCGATCCGCACGCGCCCAGCATGTACCTGCGCTCCAAAGGCGACGGCGAGGCCGCGCTGCACGCGCCGCAGGCCGCGGCGGGCGTGCTCGACGTCACGGTGTTCCGGCCGTCGATCGTGTTCGGCCCGGGAGACGCATTCCTCAACACCTTCGCGCGGCTCCAGCGGATCTTCCCGGTGGTGCCGCTCGCGATGCCCGATGCGCTGATGCAGCCGATCTACGTCGGCGACGTCGCGCAGGCGATCGCGAACGCGTGCGCGCGCGACGCGACGCGCGGCAAGACCTACGAGCTCGGCGGGCCGCGCACGTACCGGCTCGAGGAACTCGTCCGGTATGCGGGCAGGCTCGTCGGCCACAGCGCGCGGATCGTCCGGCTGCCCGACGCGCTCGCGCGGCTGCAGGCCTGCGTGTTCGAGATGCTGCCGGGCGAGCCGCTGATCACGCGCGACAACCTCGCGTCGCTGTCGGTGCCGAGCGTGATGACGGGACCGATCGCCCCCGAGCTCGGGATCACGCCCGCGAGCCTCGAAAGCATCGCGCCGACCTACATCGGCGATGCCGCGATGCGCTCGCGCTTTTCCGACTGGCGCGCGCGCCGGTAAACGAGCGGAACGTCCGTGGCTGCCGCGGGCTGACCGAACCATCGACAACCACAGGATGAACCCCATGAAACTCGTGATCGGAGACAAGAACTACTCGTCGTGGTCGATGCGCCCATGGGTGCTGATGAAGCACTTCGCGATCCCGTTCGACGAAGTGATGATCGGCCTGCGCCTCGACGACACGACGGCGCGCATCCGCGTGCATTCGCCGTCGGGCAAGGTGCCGTGCCTCGTCGACGACGGCGGCGGCGCGGTCTGGGATTCGCTCGCGATCGTCGAGACGCTTGCCGAGCGCTTCCCGCAGCACGCGCTGTGGCCGCGCGATCCGGCCGTGCGGGCGACCGCGCGCAGCGTGTCGGCGGAGATGCATGCGGGCTTCGCCGCGCTGCGCACCGAGATGCCGCTGAACGTGCGCGAGTCGCATCCGGGGCGGGGCGCGACGCCTGCCGCGCTCGCCGACGTCGCGCGCATCGACGAGCTGTGGCGCACGTGTGTCGCCGCGTCGGGCGGCCCGTTCCTGTTCGGCGATTTTTCGATCGCCGACGCGATGTATGCGCCCGTCGTGCTGCGATTCCAGACGTACGAGCCGCCGCTGTCGCCCGAAGCGAGCGCTTACGCGGCGCGCATCGCCGGACTGCCCGCCGTACGCGAATGGATCGACGGCGCGCGCCTCGAAACCCGCATGATCGACGTGTACGGGCCGTCTCGATGAATGTCTACGCAGTGGGCGGGGCGATCCGCGACGAATTGCTCGGCTTGCCGGTGCGGGACCGCGACTACGTCGTCGTCGGCGCGACGCCCGAGCAGATGGCGGCGCAAGGCTTCAAGCCGGTCGGCAAGGATTTTCCGGTGTTCCTGCACCCGGACACGCACGAGGAGTACGCGCTCGCGCGCACCGAGCGCAAGACCGCCGCCGGTTATCACGGCTTCCAGTTCTACTACGCGCCCGACGTGACGCTCGAGCAGGATCTCGCGCGGCGTGACCTGACGATCAACGCGATGGCGCGCGAAGTGAGCCCCGACGGCGCGCTCGTCGGGCCGGTCGTCGATCCGTTCGACGGGCAGGCGGACTTGCGCGCGAAGGTGTTCCGGCACGTCGGCGACGCGTTCGCCGAGGATCCGGTGCGGATTCTGCGCGTCGCGCGCTTCGCCGCGCGCTTCGCCGATTTCGTGGTCGCGCCGGAAACGACCGCGCTGATGCGCGAGATGGTCGCAGCGGGCGAGGTCGACGCGCTCGTGCCCGAGCGCGTATGGCAGGAGGTCGCGCGCGGGCTGATGGAGGGCAAGCCGTCGCGAATGTTCGCGGTGCTGCGCGAGTGCGGCGCGCTCGTGCGGGTCCTGCCCGAGATCGACGCGCTGTTCGGCGTGCCGCAGCGCGCGGACTATCACCCGGAAGTCGACACGGGCGTACATGTGATGATGGTGATCGATCACGCGGCGAAGCAGGGCTACTCGCTGCCCGTGCGCTTCGCGGCGCTCACGCACGATCTCGGCAAGGCGACGACGCCTACCGACGTGCTGCCGCGCCACATCGGCCACGAGGGGCGCAGCGTCGAGCTGCTGAAGCCGCTGTGCGAGCGTCTGCGGGTGCCGAACGAGTGCCGCGATCTGGCGCTTGTCGTCGCGCGTGAGCACGGCAACCTGCATCGCGTGATGGAGATGGGCGCGGCCGCGCTCGTGCGCCTGTTCGAGCGCGCCGACGCGCTGCGCAAGCCTGCACGCTTCGCCGAGGCGCTGCAGGCGAGCGAGGCCGACGCGCGCGGTCGCCTCGGCCTCGAGACGACGCCTTATCCGCAGGCGGAGCGGCTGCGGCAGGCGCTCGTCGCCGCGCGCGCGGTCGACGCGGGGGCGATCGCGCAAGGGCTCGCGGGCGAGCCGGCGAAGATCAGGGAGGCGGTGCACCGGGCGCGCGTGAGTGCGGTGGCGGAGGTGATTGGCGAAGGAAAATGAGGCGGTCGAATGGCATGGGCGGCGAGTCTGCCGATTTGGCGCCCGTGCCGGCCACGCGGGCGCCTGGCTGGTCTTTTGTGTGAAAGGCAAAGATGTAACGCATCGAAGTGTCGCCGGACTTCTTCGTATGTCGACCGACGCTGCGCACGATCAACGTGCGTTTCCGGAAACGACAGCCAGGTCCGGCTTATTCATTTGATGATCGGCAATTCGCCGGAACGCGCCGGTTGGAAGGTTGCAAGTCGGTCACGGTTGGGTCAAGGGCGGGCGTCGGCTGGCATCCGGGCGCTGGAGGCTGCCGACAACCGGCCCACGTGGCGGGAAATATCGGCCGATCGTTGCGCTTCGCCGGCGGGTCTGGAGGCGATGATCCCGGCCGCTGCCTTCGCGCAGGCCATCCGCAAGATCATTTACGGCCTGAAGGAAAGTTCTCGACGGATACGGTCAGCATCGTCGAATCGCTGCGTTTGCAATACGCGCGCGCGTCAGCACGCGCGATCGCTTTGCGTTTGACAACGCAAGGCCGTGCTCAAGCCGATCCAGCACGCACTGCGCCATATCATCGCTCAATGGATCGGTGCTCGGCGCGATTCGGCCTGCATGATCAACCCGTCCGTGCTGCGTTACGCCGAACGATTTGATGCCGGCATCCAAGTGTCAACCTGCCTCGCGCACGGCATTCCGGATATCCCTCCCCATCTCGTGAACGACTTCTTTCCCGAATGCTGGTTCGTGGCGAATGGTTTTGTCATTCGCCGGTTTTCAGATCCAGACAATCGACGAAGCCTCCGACCATCAATATTCCGCTTCAGATTTTCCTATATCACTTCTTCCCGAATTGGGTTCGGTAAAGCGATTGCGTCGCGGCTTTCGCCGTGTTATTGGATCGCGATCCACTGATTTCTAAAACGAATACTGCTATCGATTATTTCAGCGCCTAAAATTCAAACTGGCCAGCCCGACCCGATTATCAGACGGGTATTGCTTAACCAGAACAACTATGACTGCCGACATGCTGAGGGGCGTAATTCCTGAATTTGTCGACGCCGAGACCGAAGAAATCTTTCGCCGATGCTGCGTGTCGGAAACCGTGTATCAGGCGCGCGCGGCGTTATGGGTCGCGGTCATTGCCGCTCTGTCTTTTGCACTCGACGACATCAGGCAGGCCGGACTTGAGCTTGAGTCAGTCATGCCGTTCGGCCTGTGCTTTGCCTCGATCATGTGGTCGGCATGGCTGCTGTTGCGGTTGCGTCGGCCGATAGAGGCCCCCACGCTCCAATGCTTGCTATTGGCTTGGGCAATCGTAATCGACGTGCTGGCGATTGCCGAGGGTGTCGCGAGTCCGTCGAATTTGCTGGTCATGCAGACCGTGCTATTCGGGCTCGTGACTTTCTTGCCGCTGCGTTTCGTGGCGAGCGCCATCAATGGCGCATGCTTTGCAGTCGGGCTGATCGCGATCCTGCGATGGCGGTGCGCGGCGATGTCGCCGCAGCTCTATCCGCTGTCGGTTGCGATGGGTTTCGCGCTTGCCATTGGCTTGCAACAGGTTTGGCGTGCGGAGCGGATGCGCCGGCAGGAATTCGCCCGTGTGCGCAGCGAGACCCACCAGCGCGAGGCACTGCGGCGTGCCAAGGATGTAGCCGAAGCAGCCGACCGGGCCAAGACAACGTTGTTGGCCGTAGTCAGTCATGAGGTACGCATACCCATGAATGGCGTGCTCGGCGTGCTGCAACTGCTGGAAGATTCGCGACTGGATGCGATACAGCGCCGCCAGGTCGAGATTGCGCGAGATTGCGCCGAACATCTGACCGGCTTGCTCGACAGCATGATCGATTACGTGCGCCTTGGTGCTGTGGTTGAAGAACCGGTTCCGACCGACTTCGATCCTCGGCAACTGATTCAAGGCGTCGTCGAGTTGATGCGCACGCGTGCGCTGGCCCGGCAGACAACCATCGACGTTCTCGTCAATCGTGACGTGCCGGAAGCGCTGCGCGCCGATGCCGGACGGTTGCGCCAGGTGCTGGTGAATCTGTTGAGCAATGCGGTCAAGTTTACCGAGCGAGGCTGCGTCGGCGTTTCGCTGACCATGCGGGGCAGCGTTGCGGGCGAGTTGCAGCTGGAGATCACCGTCGAGGACACCGGGATAGGTATCCCGGAAAACATGCTGGCGCGGATTTTTGACGAATTTACTCAAGCCGACGAATCGATCGGACGCCGCTTTGGCGGGGCAGGCTTGGGCTTGGCCGTGTGCCGGCGTGTCGTCGACATGCTGGGCGGCACGATCACTGCGGTCAGCGAGCACGGTGTCGGTAGTCGGTTCCAGGTCGTGGTGCCGGTGGCCGCGGCGATCGTCGCGGCGCCGCCGGACATACCGGCGTCACCTCCATCGCGACGCTTGAAGCTCCTCGTCGTCGACGACGACCCGATCAACCAGGTCGTGATTTGCGGCCTCCTCACTCAGGCGGGCCACGATGCCATGCCCGTGAGCAGCGGAGAGGCTGCGGTTGCGGAAACCGCTCGTGAGCATTTCGACGGCGTATTCCTGGACCTTCATATGCCGCTCGTGGACGGTATCGAGACTGCACGCCGCATACGCGCTCAGAACGCGCGCGCTCAGGAGCGGCGGGAGATGCCGATTGTCGTGCTGACTGCGGACCTGCTTCGGGCGCAAAGCGCCGGCGTGACCGATATCTTCACCTCGGTTCTGGTGAAGCCGATCCGGCGAGACGCGTTGCGCCGGGTACTCGAGACCGTGGGCGGCACGGCTGTCGCGCGGCCTCGACCTTCAGACAAGATCTGGTCGACGGACGCAGCAGTGGATCTCGTTTGTCTGGGCGAGCATGCCGAGGCGCTCGGTGCTGCCGCAGTCGGCTGGCTCGTGCACCAGTTCCGGCATGAAGGGCGACGTTTGCTGAACGACCTCGGCGAAGCCGTCGCAGAGCAAGACGCAAGTCGAATCAAAGCGCTTTCACACCGGCTAACGAGCTCGGCGGCGGCATTGGGGCTGGTGAGACTCGGGCGGCTGGCCGAGCGAGTGAAACAGGCAGCCGGTTGGGACGAGGCATCGGAACTTTCCGCTCTCCTCATCGCGCTCGGCATCGAATTCGAACACACTTTCGAAGCACTGCGCAAAATCGCGCGCGAGGCGCGGGGCGCGCGACGCAGTCGTCAACCGCCACGATTCACCACGGCATCGAGCCGGTAGCCGATCCCGACGACCGTGCTGATCGGGCTGCGCATTCCGCCGGCGTCGTCGGACATCTTGCGGCGCAGTCGCGCGATCAAGGTGTCCACGGTACGCGAGTCCGTCGCGCGCTCGCGTTTGCTGACCACTTCGAGCAGATACTCGCGCGTGAGCGTCGCGCCGCGAACCATCACGAGCGCGGCCAGCAGATCGAACTCGCGCGGGGTCAGGGGCAGCACGGCGCCGCCCGACAGCGCCAGCTCCCGGCGCCGAAGGTCGATCAGCCAGCGGTCGAAAGTCAGCACCGTATCGACAGGAGCAATCTCGCGATACAGCCGTTGCCGGCGCAACAGGGCGCGCACGCGGGCGAGCAGCTCGCGCAGCCGGATCGGCTTGGTGATGTAGTCGTCGCCGACGGTTTCGAGACCGAGGACGCGATCGATGTCGCCGTCGCGTTGCGTCACGAAGATGATGCCGACGGTACTGTGCTCGCGCAGCTCGCGGGCAAGGGAGATGCCGTCGCCGTCGGGAAGGTTGATGTCCAGCAGCAGCACGTCGGCCGGCGCGGCGCGCAGTGCCTGGCGTGCTTGCGCAACGTTGCCGCTGGTGAGGAGATCAAAGCCGGCATCGCCCAGGTAGCGGGCCAGCATCGTGCGGGTAATGGGGTCGTCCTCGACGATGAGAATACGTCCCGGCGAAGCTTCCATGGTTTCTCCTCCGGGGTAACCAATTCGGGCAATCGATGCGCGGATTGAAAAATTCAGCCCCGATTCCACCGTTGACGTCAGTCGACAAATTGCAGTCGCCATGTTACGCGGGGCGCAATCGAATGCGTGAAGTTCGCCGGCCGTCGCGCGATGGTTTGCCGTGACGGCCCTGTCGTTCCGTGACGCTGCGCCATATGTGAACAACGATTGACAACGGCGTGCCTGTCTCGCGCGATGCCGCGCGAGCCTTGCATACTTCATGTGCCTGCGGTGGTTCGCGGCGACGGCGCGCCGTCGTTGCGAAATACCAATTCATACGAGGGAGACGCCTGATGTGGACTGTTCCCGGATTCGGCATCACGCATGCAAGACCGCTCGCCGGTGGCGGACAATCGATGAAATGCGGCATGAGCGGCCCGATGCCGGGATGATCGAAGTCGTCAATGCCCGAACGAGGTCATCGACGTGGAATCGCTATTGCGAAGCGTCTATCGTCCCTATCGGACGTTCTCGCATCTGCTCGAATCGCTGGTGCGCGCATTCGCCCGGCAACTGGACCTGGGGAGCGCGTCCTTGTGGCTGCGCGGCGTGGGCGTCCTGCAGTTGAATCGCAACGGCGCACAGATCGATCTCGCATGGCTCGATGAAACGAACGTCGACGAACATACCGCACCGGCCGCGCATTCGGCTCGATTCCCGGTGACATATGCGGGAGAGCCACTCGGCACGCTGCGGCTGAATGGAAGGGGCGCCGCCGATCGAGCGGAAGCGTTCGCCGAGTGGGGGGCCGCCTTTGCACATCGCTGCGCGCTGCTGTGCAAGCGCTACGACGTGCAACGGTGGGCTCAGCAACGGCTGAGCCGCAGCTTGTTGCTCGTGGGCATGTCCGAACCGTTGCACCGCGTCGAGGTTTTCGTTGAAAAGGCGTCGTACAGCACGTTGCCGGTATTGCTCACCGGCGAGTTCGGCACCGAGAAAGCCCCGTTGGCGGCGGCGCTGCATTGTTGCGGGCCTCGGCGGGACGGGCCGTTCATTGAAGTCAACTGCGCCGATCCTGCCGGCGAGCCGGCGCAATGGTTCAAACAGGCGGCCGGCGGCACCTTGTTCTTCAACGGCATCGACGAGCTCGCTACCCGGCTTCAGAACCAGTTGCGACAGCATCTGCATTCGCGGCTCGGACAATGGCTGGTGGTGCCGGACGAGTGCGAGGTGCGCGTGGTCGCGTCGACGACGTCCGACTTGCGAAGATGCGTGGAAGAGGGGCGATTCTCGCAAGCCCTGCTGGCCGAACTGGATTTCCTGTCGGTGACGGTGCCGTCGCTTCGCCTGCGCCAGGACGACATCGCGCCGCTGATCGTCGCGGCGCTCGAACATCATGGCTATGTCGCGGAGCGTAAGTGCAGCGACGCGCTGCTCGAGATTTGCCGGCTCTATGCGTGGCCGGAAAATCTGTATGAACTGGAGCGCGTGATCGCGCGCCTCGCGGTCATGACGGGCGATGCCGCCATCGGCCGCGCGGATGTCGCGCTTCACGTGCCGTGGATGATCTCGCAACCGCGTAGCGAGCCTGTCGGCGCGTCGCGCGTCGCCGATCGAGATGACGAGGCGTCACGGCGCACGATGGAGCCGGATGTTGCCACGTCGCGGTCTTCGGCGATGCCGGCCCACTGGGCGCGGTGTGCGATGACGCGCAACGGCGCGGAGCTGGCGCGATTGCATAAGGCGTTGCGCAAGGCACTGCTTTATCTCGGCGAACAGTACGCCAATCCGATTTCAATGGAGCAGTTGGCCCAGCACGCCCACGTGAGTCCATCGCATTTGAGCTATCTGTTCCGTCACACGTTGAATGTCGCATTCAAGCCGCTGCTCCAGCAAATTCGCATCGAGAAGGCGAAGGAAATGCTGATGCGCGACGACTGTCCGCGCGTGACTGAAGTTGCGCTGAGCGTCGGCTTCGGCGACCTGAGTCATTTCGAAAAAAGCTTCAGGCGCATCGTGGGGTTGAGTCCGCGCGAATTCAGGAGTTCGGTTGCGTGACGGGCCGTTGTCATCGCGATATGGACGGGGCGGACGGGTCCCACAGGTTCGACGCGCTCAGGTCCACCTGCATCGTTCCAGGCATCAACACGCAGTTTTGCAGGTGTTGCCACGCCATGGCGCCCGGATAGCCGCAACCGGCGGGCGTGACGGCGGGGAATGCGTCAAGCGCGCCTAAATACGGTTGCTGGTTTACCGTCGGCACGTTCCAGGCCCAGATGCGCAATTCGGGCGATGGGCTCAGATCCGCCATCAGCGATGCCATCGAATCGGCCAGATCGTGCGAGCAATAGACGCCGGGCTGATACCCGCACTTCATGATCTCGGCGGCCCACGCACTGAGATAGGCCTGGGCATCGTCGTCGAGAGCGCTGCCGTCTTCCCAATCGATGTATAGGTAGCCGTCGCGGGGAAAGCCTTCGGCGCGCGCCAATTGAGCGGCTTGTGAGCCGTCGGTGGCGCCTTGGGCATCGGTCAGATCGTTCGATCCCGATTGCTGGCCGACATAAATGGGCAGCAGCCCCCAGCCTTGATCGGTCAATGCCTGGCGGTTGCCCATCCAGCTGATGTCGGGATGGTTCGGCGCGGGAGCCAGATAGTAGCCGCACCAACTGAGGTTGGTGTTGGACTTCAGCCAGCCGAGTTGCAACTGGCCGGGGAAGATGTCGGTGTCGAAGCCTGCGTAGAAGGTCATGATGTGGGTCCTTTCCGACGAGCATGTCGATCGATGCATCGCGCGAGGCAACGCCGCGTGGCGTCTTCGGCCACGGCCGATCAAATCACGGGAAGTAACGTTTTCAGCGCCTCGTATTGTCGTGAGATCGCCTTGCGAACCAGGTAGTCCTCGATCAGCGCCGCAGCGACTTTGCGTTGCGCGGCGATTTCCGGCAGCGAGGCCAAGTTCATATCGGGAAAGCGTACGTCTTGCCGGAATGGTGCTTCGCTGGCGGGGGCGTTGGAGACGGACACGTAGGCGATCGCCTTGCCTCCCCGGAACACCACCATCGTCAACTCATTGGTGTTGCCGGTGGCTCGCGGCACGTTGTATTCACGTGAAAGCACCGAGAATTTCCGACTGGGATCTTCGATGGAGGCGGAGAGCCGATCGAACAGCTTCAGTAACGAATCGCCCAGCAAGTACACATGCAATTCGGTTGCCACGCGGATTACCGAAGCTTGAAACACGTCCGAAAAGCCAATCTCCTGCGGCGCAAGGTATTTTTCCTGTTGCAGGAGGAGGATCAACACCAGGTCGTCGCTGAACGCGCCATCGAGCACACCCGCGGCGACCGAGTCGGACAATTGTGCCTTAGCTTGGTCGATCCATCGCTTCAGCTCATGCCGAGCCTCTTGGAAACGAATTTCCAACTTCGTGCTGACCTCGCTGTTTCCGTCTTTATTAATAAAGAAATAGTTATTCTGACGTGCAATCCCGTCGGCAATCCGGTCCATTAGGTTGCGTGCGAGGCGGTAGGCGCTGTCTTTATCGCCTAGGATGACTCTTTTTAACTCGTCATTCTTGATATTACTTTCGATGTCTTTGGTGACGTTATCGTTGTGCTTGAGAGGCAGTGCGTTGACGTCGTTCACTTTGGCCATCTCGTCGTAGCTTACGCCGGCCATCGTGCTAAGTGTGTGAATAATTTTTTTCTGCTGTTCTGTGTCGCTGAGTTGCCAGATTTGCCCGAAGCGCTGAAAACGTCTCTCGAGCTTGTCCGCATGGTGCGAACTGCGGTCTGCAATCTCGCACAGCATCGTGGCGATTTCTCGCAGGTGGTACATGATGTCCGGCAACGGAAGTTCCACGGTGGTGCTGCTGGTGGGCGACTTCGCTGCAGCGGAGTCACCGTTGGAATGTTCCACTGTGACTGTCTGGTTCTCAATTTTGATGCGTTCCTGCCCCTGCGCCTCATCCAGTTCCTCCCAGACTGCCACCGCTTCGATCGTGTCGCGCCGTGGCAGCGTGACGTCGATCAACTCCATCAACAGCGGCTTGCGAATTTGCTCCACGTCCGGCGATACTCCGGCGGCGTGCCAGGTGTAGCCGAGCCGATACAGGACGAAAGGTCGGATTGCGTCATTGAGCAGAATGCCAGGAATGCCGTTCGGGTCAGTGCCTTCCGGGGCGGCTATGCGGCGTTGGTCGTTCGTCCAGAGCCCTAGCCGTTGTTGATCGAATACTTTCCGCAGTGACTGTGGCTTGTCATACTCCAACTTGTAATTCTTGTTGATTCCGTCTGGAGCGCTCGATTGCCCCGTCCAGCGCGTAGCCGTTACCTTGTCAAAGTCGCCGACCACTGACGCGATTTCCACACCGGCCTTGATCATCGCGTCGGTCACTAGCTCTTCCAGCTCACCATAGATGATGGCCTGCAGCGGTACCGGCGCCCATGGATCGACAATAATCTGCGTATCCCAATCCGACGTGCCGCCACCGAATTGCGTGGCCGCCGATCCGCCCGGCACGCTTACGCAATAAAAGGCATTGCCGCCCTTCATGTAGAACTTCACCAATTTCCGTTTCTCAATAATGTGGTACTTTTCCGACAGTGATTTATTCAGTTGTTTGATGCGCTCATTAATATCCTGCAGTGCTGTCAGGACCTTCGCACGTATTGCCGGGGTCGCGATTTTTTCTTTCGGATCTTTCGCATCGCCGTCCGGATTTTTCACATTGTTGATCGTCTCGGTCAGCCACTTACTCATCTCGCGCCGGATCGACCGCTGCTTTTCGGATTCCTTCATACGTGCTCCCGGACTAAGCCTAAAAAAACGCACTTGAACAGCAATCCGTGGCGTTACACCGGTCCATCGTCTGCGGTCCACGAGATCTCGACCTCGTCAAGCGCTGGTTCAATTGCGATCCCGTGTGATGCAAAGCCGCATTCCGCGAGTAACCAACACTGCGATCAAGGGCGTCCTTGCATCAGCCCGCCCGAGGCCCCGCCGCCCCGGCCGCCGCAGCGGCCATCGCTTGCTCTGCCTGCCGCTGCGCTGCGTCGACCGCGCGAGTCTCGGCCTCGCCGGCCTGCCGCGACGCGTTTGCCACCGCGGCTTCGCTCGCGGCCGCGCCGCTTAGCGCGGCCGCGAGCGCCTGCTCCGCGAGCGTCATCGCCTCGAGCGCCGCATGACTCCCGTCGGCCGAGCCGGCGTGCGCCGTGCTGTTCAGCGCGGCCCGCAACGCCTCGTCGCTGGCCGCGACCGCGCTATCGACGGCCTCTTGCGCCTGCATTTCGGCGATCTGCGAAATGGACTCGGGGGGACTCGGTGTCGACTCATTGTTTTGAGGATTCATCGCTCGCCTCGCTTTTTCGACGCCGGAGCCGCAACGCCGGAAGCGGCATCTGCGTATCCGGTGGTGTGCAGCGCATGCAGCGATTCCAGCAGTGCCTGTTTGGCTTCCACGACCATCTGCTGAGCCCTCGCGCGCGCTTCCTTCCGCATGTCGGCGACGACGGCGCTCGCGCTCGAGAAGTCCGGCGGCGCGCCGGCCGGCGTGATGGACGGGGCGACGCCGGAAGGGGCGGACACGCGTAGCCGCTCGGCCGCCGTTTGCGGGTCTTCCGGCCGTTCGGGCGCGTTCTGAATCGGTATCTTGGGAATGCTCACGATGCGTTCTCCTGTTCCGTGGATGCTCGTTCCGTCTCGATGGGCGCGAGGCTTGCCGGCGCGGCAGGTCTCGTACCGAAGTCGTTCAGCGAGATCACTCCGTTGCTGCTCAACTGCAATTCGGCACGCAACTGCGCCGACTCGACGGGAAACAGACAGGTCGCGCCGTCCTGACCCATCGTGCCGCGCTCGGGCTGGTGCGCGGCCAGAAACGACTGTGCCGCGTGCATGAAGAGATCGACGATGCGTTTGGCCGCCTCGCCGGTCTCGCCCTTGTAGGCGGTGTGTTGGACGATCTGCTGTGCGCCTTGCGACAGCCTTGCAAAACCCACCAGCCGGCCTTGAGCGAGCCAGTTGCGTACTGTCTGCGCCACTTCGGACGGGCCGGCCAGGCCCTGTACCTGCGGACAGTCGAGCGCGCCGAACAGAACCGGCAGCAGCGCTTGCGAAGCCTCGGTGGCGGCAGCTTCGCGTCGTTCGGGCGTGGCGGCGCCGCTATTCAGTTGTTCCGCGTAGTCGAGATAAAACCGATAGAAGTCGCAGAACTCGTGGACAGTGCGCGCCTGCTTCAACGCGAACGTCGCCGCCTCCTGCTGCAACGGCTGTTGCCGCGCGCTCTGCGGCAGATGCATCAGGTTCGTGACCGCGAGGCTTTCGTCGAAGCCGAGGACCTGGAACAGCGGCGCCGACTTGACGCCCAGTTGCGCCAGGAAACTGACGCCCGCGGCCAGTTCGTCGCGTGTGGCGAGACCGTGTTCCGAGAGAATCTTCGCGACCTGCGCGGCCACGACGGAGGAGCCGTCGCCGCTTTCGGCGCGCGCCAGGACATTCAGGTCGGCCAGGCTCAGCGTCATGAGCTTCACCGGACTGACCATCAGCCCGAGTTGCGGCAGCAGCGTATGCCGCGACACGTGCAGCCCCTGCTGCACCGTGGCGATCAGCTCTGTTTCGTCCGCGAAGTCGTAACGCGCCGTCGGTGCGGTGGCGGCCCAGTCGAGCCACTCTGTGCCGCCGTCGACGAACTCGAGCGCCCGCTGTCCGACATCGGACAGCGCGTCGGGCTGCGGTATCAACTTGCCGGCAACGGATACGGTCATGGCAATGCTCCTTGGTCGGACAGCAGATGCGTACGGCCCGCTTCAGCCGGCCGGGAAGCCCTTGAGCACGGTGGCGGCGACCGTGCCGATCTTCGCGTAGTCGTCGGTCGCGGATTTCATCATGTCCTGCGCCTGGGTGAGCGCCGTCGCGTATTGCGGTTTGCCGGTGGCCAGGAACTGCGCCATCGCCACGCCGGCGGCCGTCGTCGCAATCGTGGTGATGTTGCGCAGCGCGTCGGTCGCGTCCTGCACCGCGAGTGCGGTCGATTGGGCGACCGACTGGTAGGCTTTGCCCGCACCGCTCGTCAACACCACCTGCGGACTCATCGTCGCGAGCTGGCTCTGGTTGATCACGTCGATGACTTGAGGGTTGACCTTTGAGAGATCCATGGCATTTCCTTCGGAGAATTGAATGGTTCAGCAGCCCGCACAAAACACGTCAGCTCTTGCCGCTCGGTCCGCCGTGGTTCGGCGTGTCGCCGCCAGGCTTCGATAGGGCGGTTGTGACCGATTGTGCAAACCGGTCCAGCGCATACTCGGCGTCGCCCGCGTCCTTCACGGCCGTGTCGGCCGTGACCTTCAACTCGTCGAGGGCGGCCTTGGCTTCGCCGAACGCGGTTTCGCTTTCCTTCACGGCTGCCTCCACGACGGTCATGGGCGGCAATGATTCGTCGGGACCCGGCAGCGGATGCACGTCGGGCGGCCGTGTCGGCGCGGGCGGCGGAGGCGGCGGCGGGACCGGGAACGGTACGGCGAGGATCTTCGCGCACGCGGCCGTCAGCGCGGCCGAATTGATCATGCCTGCGCTTTGCTGGCGACTCACCGCGTTGTGCATGGCCATGCCGAGCGTCTCCAGCAAGACGGCGTCGAGCATGCCGAACGCCTGTGACGGCGATTGGCCGGTCGTCAGCGTGACGACGTTGCTGACGGCGTCGACGATTTGACTGTTGACGGAGCTGTCATCGGTACTCATGACGGTTAGCTTCCCTGTTGGCTTCCCTTTGCGATGATCAATGCGAGTACCTGAGTCGTGGCCGCGTCGGCGATGACCTGGCCTCGCTGCTGATTGGCGACGGCATTGCTCATCGCGATGCCGATGCTGTCGGCCATCGCGAGATAGGTCATTGCCATCGCGACTGCGGCCGTTTGGCCTACGGCGAGCTCTGGCATTGCGCTGACCGGATCAGCGGGATACTCGATGGCTGGCGTGCGTGGCGCCCGCGTGCCCCAGTGTCTCGGCCGCGGGCGTCAAGCGCGGTTATCTCAGGCCGAGAATCTCCGCGGTGGCAGCGCCCGTGGTGCCCGTTTCCACCGTCAGCAGCGTGGACACGGCCTGCGTGGTGGATGCCTGCATCGTCACGTACGATTGCTGCTGATTGTTGGTGGCGTTGTGGGCGGCGTTCGACAGCGCCTGGCTCGTTGCCACATACAGGTTGCCCATCGCGACGGATGGCGCGTCGCCCAGCACTTTCGTGTTGACTTGCGAGACCGAATCGGTGATCTGGCTGTTGACTGAAGTGGGAAATGCCATGATTCATGCTCCTTAATGTTTGGATGACAGTTGGGGGTCGGTGATCAACGCATGAGCCCTCAGCCGAGGATCTTCTTGGTCGCCATTGCCGTACTGCCGGTATCCAACGAGTACAGCAGCGCGACACCCATCGTGGTCGCAGCCTGTGCCGTGACGTACATCTGTTGTTGCGCCAGCGTCGCGTTGTGCGCAGCGTTGGCCAACGCCTGCGCGGTGGCCTGGTACAGGTTGCCCATCGCAATGGACGGAGACACCCCCAGCACCTGGGTGTTCGCCTGCGTCACCGAATCGGTGATCTGGTTGTTGACGGCAGTGGGAAAGGCCATGTGCTCAACTCCTTGGGGTCAACTGTTTCCGGCAATCCTCAGGTGCCGAGGATCTTGGTGGTGGCGATCCCGGTCGTGGCCGTGTCGAGCGAATACAGTGTCGCGACGCCCATCGTGGTGGCGGCTTGCGCCGTGACGTAGCTCTGTTGTTGCGCGTAGGTCGCGTTGTGCGCCGCGTTGGCCAAGGCTTGCGCCGTGGCCTGGTACAGGTTGCCCATCGCGATGGCCGGCGCGTCGCCCAGCACTTTGGTGTTGGCCTGCGTGACGGAATCGGTGATCTGGTCATTGACGCTGGTCGGAAAAGCCATGTCGGGCTCCTCAATGAATTAGGCTTGGGCGATCAGCTGCCGAGGCCGCGAACGCCGGTGCTCAGGATGTCCTTGGTCGCCACGCCGGTGGCGGCCGTGTCGAGCGAGTACAGCGTCGCGACGCCCATCGTGGTGGCGGCCTGGGTCGTGACGTAGCTTTGCTGCTGCGCATTGGTGGCGTTGTGGGCGGTATTGGCAAGCGCTTGCGCCGTGGCCTGATAGAGGTTGCCCATCGCGATGGCCGGCGCGTCGCCCAATACCTTGGTATTGGCCTGCGTGACGGAATCGGTGATCTGGTCATTGACGCTGGTCGGGAATGCCATGGTGGCTCCTTGATAAATGTGAGGCTGCCTTTCGGCGGGATGTTGTTCCGGTACGAACCCTGCGCTGCGTGGTAGGGCCGTGAAAACATCGTAGGAAAGCAATGACGAGCGCGATTGGCGCAGCCTATGGAAAACACGGCGCCGAATCGCGCAAACCGTTGTAACCAGCCAAAACGGACTGCCCATGCGGATCAGCGGTTTCGCGGCATGGGTTTCCAGTGCCTTTGCGGAACGAAACGCGGCATACGGAAAAAGCGCCGATTTGCGGTGGAATTGCCGATTGGATCAGGGGGAACAGAGCATGCGACGCCAGACCGGTAAGCCGGCTCGAATGTTCTCCTCGATTGCCGCCGAGGCGGACGCGCATCTCGGCAAGGCAAAGCGGCTTTGCAGGAAAGAAAGCGAGACAACGCGGCTATATGCCGGACTCACAATTCGCGAGGGGTAGAGGTGGTTTGCTGGCCGGATTCGACGTGAACGCAGCGCCTGACCGAATTCCTGCTTGCGGCGCACAAACTGACGACGAAGGGGCCGCTATGCCGCACAAACGCAAAGGGGAAGTAAGAGGGGCCGGGCTGGGCGCGAACCCGAATCCGAACCCGAGCGCGGAACAATCGGGCTGATGGCGCACGGGACACTGGACCGGGCTGCCATCCACGAGCAGCTTGCCGTGCTCAGAAGGCGATCTTTGAGTGTCTTGGGCGGTGAGCTGATTCACCACCTGGGTGACGAGAAGGGCGAAATGAAGTCAGCGGGCGGCACAAACAGCCGCAACGGCAGCCGCCGCGAATGGATCACGGTCGACGACGACACGGCACGCTTGCGAGCTCACGTCGATCAAGAAACGCGCTCGGTGCATCCGGACAGGCCCTAGCGCGCGGCGGCCGCGACGCGTCCGTCCGGCCCGTAGAAGCCGTTGCGCTGCGGCGCGGCGCGCAGCACGGACAGCGTTCGTTCGTTGTAGTCCATCCGGATGCGGATCAGCATCCCGTTGATCGCGTTCGCATGGCGCGCGCGTTCTGCCGATTGTTGCAGCAATTGCCAGCCGTTCGCGAGACGCGCGTCGCTTTCGGCCGCGCGATCCATGCCTGTCTTGCCGGCCGGCAGGCCGAGCGACGCGAGCAGCGTGTCGCGCCGGCGTTCGAGGTGCGCGAGCTTCTCGATCAGCTCGGATTTCCTGTCGACGATGCCCGGCAGCGCCTCGAGCGGCGACGCCGTCGTCAGCGCCTTTTCCTCGTAGGCGAGCAGGGACGCGAACGCTTCGACCGTCGCGTGCTCGTCGTTGACCGTGGCCAGCAGTTCGTTTCTCATCTCGTTTGGCTCGACATGGCGGCGCGCGGACCGTCCGCGCGCCATGTTTCGCGTTCCTTCGTCCGGCCGCGAAGCCGGTTCAGCTGTTGCCCGCCTGCGGCGGCTGCTTCAGCAGATCGCGGGCGGTCTGCAGGATGCCGTCGGCGATCTTGCCGGTGTCGATCGACAGCGTGCCGTTCTTGATCGCGTCCCGAATCGCCTCGACCTGGGCGGTATCGATATCGGCGCTGCCCGATGCGGCCAGGCTGCGCAGCGTCGACGACAGGCCGGACAGGCTCACGTTCGCGTCTCCGCTCGTCGGCGCGCCCGCAGCGCCGGTGGGCGTCTGGGTCGCGGCCGGCTGGCCGGCTTGCGTGCGAGCCGCGCCCGCACTGGCGTTCGACAGCGTGCGGGCGTTCGAAGTAGTGGTGGAATCGACTTTCACGATGGTGTTTCCTGTACGGGTTTGACCTCGATAACGGCAAGGCCGGCCCGAACTTTAGCACCCGTTTTTCGGTAAATCCCTGAATCAACGAAAGTTTGCAATCTTAGAGGGGGATCTCGACTGTCGCGGCGTCCTTGACGATCGCCGTGACGATCTGGCCCGCGGCCATCCGCACCCGTACCTGCTGGCCGGGCGCCGCGTTGTTGAGCACGCTGCCCTCGGCCGAAATCGTGAACCCCTGCCCCGACGCGACGACCCGCACCGTCTGGCCGATCGACACCGACGCCGCGCTCTTCAGGAGATCCCGGCGCAGCGGCAGCCCGGCCGCGACCCGCGTGAGCGCGGTTGCGCCGACCGCCTCGGTCGGATCGGTGATCACGGCGAGCGGCAGCATCGTCAGGTCACCGTCGCGCGCGATGAGGTCGGCGGCCGTGAGCGCCTCGCCGGGCGAGATCTGGCGCGCGGCGACGTAGTAGGTCGCTTGCACGGCGAGCTTCGCCTGCAGATAGATCGTCCACGGACGCTCGCCCGCGCAGCGCACGCCCACCGTCGTGCGGCCCCAGAGGCGCGCGCCCGACGGCAGGAACGGCTCGAGCGTCGTACACGCGGCGAGGCCGCGCGGGAACGCGGGCGCGACGGTGACGGTGGTCTTGCCGGGCAGCCCCGCCGCCTGCTGCTGAAGGAACGCGAGCGCGGCGCGACGGATCGTCTCGCCGTCCTGCTGGCCGGCTGGGACCGGGGCGGAGGCTGTCGCGCTGGCGGAGGCGGCCGGTGCGGCGGTCGTCTGCGCGCCACGGGCGTTCGCTGCGGGCGCGGCCGTGCGAATCGGCGCGGGACGGACAGGCAGCGCGCTTGGCGCGGGCTCCGAGCGGAACGAGACAGGGATCACGCCGCTCTGCACGGCGGCTTGGGCGCGCTGGGCCTGCCACGGCTGGGCGGCAGCCCGTGTGTTCGCGGGCCGGCCGTCGCGCACGGCCGCGTCCTGCGCGACGACCGTCGCGACCTGCTGCGCGTTGGCCGGCGCGCGCGATGCAGCGACCGCGCGGAATGCGGGATTGACGCCGGCAGCGGCGCTTGCCGCCGGATTGCTCCGGTTCGCGGTGGCGGGCGCGGTTGCGCCGGCCGGATTGTTCCATCGGGCGCTCGCTGGCGCGGCGCTTGCGGGAAGATTCGATCCTGCCGTCGTCGAGGCGGGATTCGCCTGACCGTTCCACTCGCCTCGCGGAGCGGCCGCCATTGCTGGCCGCTGCCATCCGGTTGCGGGCGACGCCGCAATCCGGCCGTTCGAGGCAGCCGGGCCCGGTTCGATCACGATTTGGCCGTTGCGCTGATCGGCTGCCGTCGGGGCGTTGGCGGGATCGTTCGATCCGGCACCCGACGGCGCGCCGGCTCGGCCGTTCCACGCGGCGGCCGCCTGCGCGGCGGCCTGAGCGTTCCACCTGCCCGCGCTCGCCGTATTGCCCGATCCGTTCCATCCGGCGGCGGCCGGCGCACCCGCCCCCCCTGCATTGGCGCCGTGCGCGTTCGCCGCATTCGCGTTCGCGAGCGCCGTCTCCGCCGATTCGCCGCGGCCCGGAATCACGATCATCCCGCCGTCGCCCGCCTGCTGCGCGAGCGCGGCGCACATCCAGCCCGCCAGCGCGAGCGCCGCGGCAAAGCGCGTGCGCGTTGCGCGGCTTGCGTCTGTCGTCATCGCGCCCTCCTCGAAACCGTTTGGTACGGGGTTGCATTCTAGGGATGGACGCCCGCCGGCAAACCGCGAATAGAGGGGCCCTTTGCCGGTTATTCGCCCGATTGCCCGTTGCGTCGTCCGCCTACCATGCGTCCCATGGGAAAAAGCCTCTTTGGCCGTCCATGGTCAGCCGCCCGCGGTTCGCGGTCGACCGCCGGCGGCGAAAGAGCGGCGCATCTTCAGACGGAGACTCGCAGATGCTGGACAAACTCGATGCCGAATTCGCATTCGGCCGCCAGGCGCTCGACGTGCGCACGTATCGGCAGGAACTGCTGTCGTCGAACATCGCGAACGCCGACACGCCCGGCTACCGCGCGCGCGACGTCGACTTCTCGTCGACGCTCGCCCGTGCGCTGAAGCAGGACGGCGCGCGCTCCGCCGGCAACGCGGCGCAGCTTGCGCTCGCGCAGCCGGCCGGCGTGACGAGCGGGATGTCGATGGCGACGACGTCGGGCTCGCACATGGCGGGCAACGTGAAGCTGATCCCGACGGGCGGCCCGAGCGACGATTACGGCCGCGCGCAGTACCGGGTCCCGCAGCAGCCGGCGCTCGACGGCAACACCGTCGATCTCGACACCGAGCGCGTGCAGTTCGCCGACAACGCGGTGCACTACCAGGCCGGGATGACGGTGATGACGCAGCAGATCAAGACGATGATCGCCGCGATCACGTCGAATTCGGGTTCGTGACGCGCCGCTTCGGCGCGTTTCCCGCGTGCTGCGCGCGTCACGGGAAACGTTTGAATGAGCGCGCAACGCGATAAGGAGCACGCATGCCTTCGTTGATGAACATTTTCGATGTCGCGGGTTCCGCGATGTCGGCCCAGTCGCAGCGTCTGAACGTGACGGCGTCGAACCTCGCGAACGCCGACAGTGTGACGGGTCCCGACGGCAAGCCCTACAAGGCGAAGCAGGTGGTGTTCGCGACCGCGCCGATGGGCCGCGCGCGCACCGCGTCGGGCCAGGGCGTCGGCGGCGTGCAGGTGACCAAGGTGATCGACGATCCGTCGCCGATGAAGATGACCTACGACCCGTCGAACCCGGCCGCCGACCAGAGCGGTTACGTGACGATGCCGAACGTCGATCCGGTGCAGGAGATGGTCAACATGATTTCCGCATCGCGTTCGTATCAGGCGAACGTCGAGACGCTCAATACCGCGAAGCAACTGATGCTGAAGACGCTGACGATCGGCAGCTGACGCGCCCTTTTTCATCGACTGAAAACACGCATATCAGAGGAAGGCGAATCGGAATGACATCCTCCTTGACCACCATCGGCAGCAGCGGCACGACCGTGAGCACGCTGCCGTTCGACACGATGAGCTCGAACAGCCAGTCGTCGAACGCGACGGGCACGAACACGACGAGCGGCACGAACGGTACGAGCGCGACGAGCGGCACGACCGGCACCGGCAGTTCGAACGCGAACATCAACGTCGCGAGCTCGCTGTCGACCACGTCGGCGAGCGACCTGCAGACGACGTTCCTCAAGCTGCTCGTCACGCAGTTGCAGAACCAGGACCCGACGAGCCCCGTCGACAGCTCGCAGATGACGTCGCAGCTCGCGCAGATCAACACGGTGAGCGGCATCGCGCAGCTGAACACGTCGCTCACGTCGCTGTCGTCGCAGCTCACGGCCGGCCAGCAGACGCAGGCGGCGATGTTGATCGGCTCGAACGTGCTGGCGCCGGGCAACACCGTGCCCGTCAAGAGCGGCGCGGCGTCGCCGTTCGGCGTGCAGCTGACGAGCGCCGTGTCGAACCTGACGATCACCGTGAAGAACGCGTCGGGCGTCGTCGTCAACACGATCAACGCGGGCGCGCAGTCGGCGGGCACCGTGCCGTTCAACTGGACGCCGACCGACACGGCCGGCAACAAGCTGCCCGACGGCACCTACACGATCAGCGCGAGCTACACCGACACGTCCGGCAAGCAGTACGCGCCGACGACGCTGTCGTCCGCGCAGGTGCTGAGCGTCGTCAAGCAGGCCGACGGCACGCCGGGGCTCGTGCTGTCGAACGGATCGACGGTCGGCTTCAGCCAGGTCGCATCGATCTTCCCGAATACCACGACGAGCGCGTCGAGCGGCAGCGCCTCGTCTTCCACCAACTGATCCAGCTTCTTCGCCACGGAGACCGAGATGGGCTATCAACAAGGTTTGAGCGGTTTGGCAGGCGCGTCGAGCGACCTCGACGTCATCGGCAACAACATCGCGAACGCGAACACGGTCGGCTTCAAGGGAAGCACCGCGCAGTTTTCCGACATGTACGCGAATTCGGTTGCGTCGGCCGTCAACAATCCGATCGGCATCGGCACGATGCTCGCGTCGGTGCAGCAGCAGTTCAGCCAGGGCACGATCGCATCGAGCACCTCGTCGCTGAACGTCGCGATCAACGGCAACGGCTTCTTCCAGATGTCGAACAACGGCGTCGTCACGTACTCGCGCGACGGCACGTTCCAGCGCGACAAGAACGGCTACATCGTCAACTCGCAGGGCCTGAACCTGATGGGCTACGCGGCCGACGCGAACGGCGTGATCAACAGTGCGGCGACTGTGCCGCTGCAGGCGCCGACGACCAACATCGCGCCGACCGCGACGACCAAGATCACCGGCCAGTTCAACCTGAACTCGCAGGACCCGGTGCCTTCGACGACGCCGTTCAACTATTCCGATCCGACGAGCTACAACTACACGACGTCGGTGCAGGCGTTCGATTCGCTCGGCGGCTCGCAGGACGTCAACCTGTACTTCGTGAAGAGCTCGACGACGGGCCAGTGGGAAGCGTACGCGGGCCCGTCGGGCCAGACGCCGACCGATCTCGGCTCGGTCAACTTCAACACGGCGGGCACGATCACGAGCACGTCGACGCCGGCCGGCGCGCCGACGACGAACGTCGGCCAGTTCTCGTTCTCGATTCCGACGACGACGGGCGCGGCGAACCCGCAGAACCTGACGCTCGACCTGACGGGCACGACGCAGTACGGCGGCAAGAACGGCATCAACAACCTCGCGCAGAACGGCTTCGCGAGCGGCGTGCTGACGACGTTCTCGATCGGCAACGACGGCAAGCTGACCGGCAACTACTCGAACGGCCAGACCGCGACGCTCGGGCAGATCGTGCTCGCGAACTTCAACAATCCGAACGGCCTCGTGAACGTCGGCAACAACCAGTACATCGAGTCGGCCGCGTCGGGCGTGCCGCAGATCTCGGCGCCCGGCAGCACGAACCACGGGACGCTGCAGGGCAGCGCGCTCGAAAACTCGAACGTCGATTTGACGAGCCAGCTCGTGGAGCTGATCACCGCGCAGCGCAACTATCAGGCGAACGCGCAGACGATCAAGACGCAGCAGGCCGTCGACCAGACGCTCATCAACCTGTAAGCGGCCTTCGCGGACAACAGCCAGCCATGGACCGACTGATCTATACGGCGATGACGGGCGCGACGCAGTCGCTCGAGCAGCAGTCCGTCGTCGCGAACAATCTCGCGAACACGTCGACGACGGGGTTCCGCGCACAGCTCGCGACGTTTCGTGCGGTGCCGATGAACTTCGACGACGGCAGCGGCAACGTCGATCCGTCGACGACCCGCACCTACACGCTGTCGTCGACGCCCGGCGCGGACTTCACGCCGGGCCCGATCGAGCGCACGGGCAATCCGCTCGACGTCGCGGTTCAGGGTCCGGGCTGGCTGTCCGTGATGTTGCCGGACGGCGGCGAGGCGTACACGCGCGCGGGCAACCTGCACGTCGACGAGAACGGGCAGCTCGTGACGGCGAACAACCTGCCCGTCGTCGGCAACGGCGGCCCGCTCGCGGTGCCGCCGAACGCGCAGCTGACGATCGGCCAGGACGGCACCGTGTCGGCGCTGATGCCGGGCGATCCGCCGACCGCCGTCGCGATGATCGATCAACTGAAGCTCGTGAATCCCGATCCCGCGGCGATGAAGCGCGGCGACGACGGCCTCTTCCGCACCGCGGACGGCAATCCCGCCGATGCCGATCCGGCCGTGCGGGTCGTGCCGAATTCGCTCGAAGGCAGCAACGTCAATCCGGTGGCGGCGATGGTGTCGATGATCGACAACGCGCGCGCGTTCGAATTGCAAACGAAGCTGATCCAGTCCGCCGACCAGAACGAGCAGGCGGCGAACCAGCTGCTCAATTTCAGCTAAGCACAGCCAAGCGCCAGACAAGGAGTCAACACGTGAACCGTTCCCTCTACATCGCCGCGACCGGCATGAACGCGCAGCAGTCGCAGATGGACGTGATCTCGAACAATCTCGCGAACGTGAGCACCAACGGCTTCAAGGGCTCGCGCGCGGTGTTCGAGGATCTGCTGTACCAGACCGTGCGCCAGCCGGGCGCGAATTCGACGCAGCAGACGGAGCTGCCGTCGGGCCTGCAGCTCGGCACGGGCGTTCAGCAGGTCGCGACCGAGCGCCTGTATACGCAGGGCAGCCTGACGCAGACCGGCAACTCGAAGGACGTCGCGATCAACGGCCAGGGCTTCTTCCAGGTGCTGATGCCGGACGGCACGAACGCCTACACGCGCGACGGCTCGTTCCAGACCAATGCGCAGGGCCAGCTCGTCACGTCGAGCGGCTATCAGGTGATTCCGGCGATCACGATCCCGCAGAACGCGACGTCGCTCACGATCGGCAGCGACGGCGTCGTGTCGATCACGCAGCCGGGCTCGAACAACGCGGTGCAGATCGGCTCGCTCCAGATCGCGACGTTCATCAACCCGGCCGGCCTCGACGCGAAGGGCGAGAACCTGTTTGCGGAGACGACGTCGTCCGGCCAGCCGAACGTGTCGCAGCCGGGCCTGAACGGCGCGGGCACGCTCAGGCAGGGCTACGTCGAGGCGTCGAACGTGAACGTCGTCCAGGAGCTCGTCAACATGATCCAGACGCAGCGCGCGTACGAAATCAACAGCAAGGCCGTGACGACGTCCGACCAGATGCTGCAGACCGTCACGCAGATGTCGCGCTAACCGGCCCCGGGTCACACGCCATGAAGCAGGTTCGTTTCCTCCCGCAACCGGCGCGCGGCGCGCGCAATGCGGTGGCGCGCCGCGCCGCCGCCGTCGCGGCCGCGCTGGCGCTGGCCGGCTGCGCGCAGCTGCCGCGCGAGCCGATCACGCAGCAGCCGATGTCGGCGACGCCGCCGATGCCGCCCGCGATGCAGGCGCCCGGCTCGATCTACAACCCGGGCTATGCGGGCCGGCCGCTCTTCGAGGATCAGCGGCCGCGCAACGTCGGGGACATCCTGACGATCGTGATCGCGGAGAACATCAACGCGACGAAGTCGTCGGGCGCGAACACGAACCGGCAGGGCAACACGAGCTTCGACGTGCCGACCGCGGGCTTCCTCGGCGGCCTCTTCAACAAGGCGAACCTGTCCGCGCAGGGCGCGAACAAATTCGCCGCGACGGGCGGCGCGAGCGCGGCGAACACGTTCAACGGCACGATCACCGTGACGGTGACGAACGTGCTGCCGAACGGCAATCTCATCGTCAGCGGCGAGAAACAGATGCTGATCAACCAGGGCAACGAATTCGTGCGCTTTTCGGGCATCGTCAATCCGAACACGATCTCGGGCCAGAACTCGGTCTACTCGACGCAGGTCGCGGACGCGAAGATCGAATACTCGGCGAAGGGCTACATCAACGAAGCCGAGACG
Source organism: Burkholderia sp. ABCPW 14 (assembly GCF_001523835.1). NCBI lineage: Bacteria > Pseudomonadati > Pseudomonadota > Betaproteobacteria > Burkholderiales > Burkholderiaceae > Burkholderia > Burkholderia sp. ABCPW 14. The sequence continues at coordinate 222,420 of NZ_LOVS01000149.1, forward strand.
ATGGGCTGGCTGCAGCGCTTCTTCCTCAACATCGCGCCGTGGTGAAGACGATGCGTACCTTGCTCGCGCGCGTCGTGCGCCCTCTCCGCTCGACCCTCCGCGCCGCCGCGTGCTGCGCGCTCGCCGCCGCTTGCGCGTTCGTGCTCGCGCCCGTCGCCGCGCACGCGGAGCGCCTGAAGGATCTCGCGCAGATCCAGGGCGTGCGCGACAACCCGCTGATCGGCTACGGCCTCGTCGTCGGCCTCGACGGCACCGGCGACCAGACGATGCAGACGCCGTTCACGACGCAGACGCTCGCGAACATGCTCGCGAACCTCGGCATCTCGATCAACAACGGCTCGGCGAACGGCGGCTCGTCGGCGATGACGAACATGCAGCTGAAGAACGTCGCCGCGGTGATGGTGACGGCGACGCTGCCGCCGTTCGCGCGGCCGGGCGAGGCGATCGACGTGACGGTGTCGTCGCTCGGCAACGCGAAGAGCCTGCGCGGCGGCACGCTGCTCCTCACGCCGCTGAAGGGCGCGGACGGCCAGGTCTACGCGCTCGCGCAGGGCAACATGGCGGTGGGCGGCGCGGGCGCGAGCGCGAACGGCAGCCGCGTGCAGGTGAACCAGCTCGCGGCCGGGCGGATCGCCGGCGGCGCGATTGTCGAGCGGTCGGTGCCGAACGCGATCGCGCAGATGAACGGCGTGCTCCAACTGCAATTGAACGACATGGATTACGGCACCGCGCAACGGATCGTGTCGGCGGTGAATTCGAGCTTCGGCGCGGGCACCGCGATGGCGCTCGACGGCCGCACGATCCAGCTCACGGCCCCCGCCGATTCGGCGCAGCAGGTCGCGTTCATGGCGCGGCTGCAGAACCTGGAAGTGAGTCCCGACAAGGCGGCCGCGAAGGTGATCCTGAACGCGCGCACGGGCTCGATCGTGATGAACCAGATGGTGACGCTGCAGAACTGCGCGGTCGCGCACGGCAATCTGTCGGTCGTCGTCAACACGCAACCCGTCGTGTCGCAGCCGGGGCCGTTCTCGAACGGGCAGACGGTCGTCGCGCAGCAGTCGCAGATTCAGCTCAAGCAGGACAACGGCGCGCTGCGGATGGTGACGGCGGGCGCGAACCTCGCCGAAGTGGTGAAGGCGCTCAACTCGCTCGGCGCGACGCCCGCGGATCTGATGTCGATCCTGCAGGCGATGAAGGCGGCGGGCGCGCTGCGCGCGGATCTGGAGATCATCTAAGTGACGACTTTCACGAAAGCGGACGATCTGTCGCAGCGCTTCGCGCTCGACGTTCAAGGGTTCGACGCGCTGCGCTCGAAGGCCGCCGCGGCGACGCCGCGCGAAGGCGTGAAGATGGTCGCGGGCCAGTTCGACGCGATGTTCACGCAGATGATGCTGAAGAGCATGCGCGACGCGACGCCGTCGAACAGCCCCTTCGATTCGAGCTCGTCGAAGATGTACACGTCGATGCTCGACCAGCAGCTCGCGCAGCAGATGTCGGCGAAGGGCATCGGCGTCGCCGACGCGCTGGCGAAGCAACTGATGCGCAACGCGAACGTCGCGCCCGACGCGCAGGGCGAAGGCGGCCTCGTCACGATGAACGCGCTCGCGAAGGCGTATGCGAGCGCGTCGTCCGGCAACGGCGCGCTGGCGGGCACGCGCGGCTATTCGGCGGCGAGCGCGCTGACGCCGCCGCTCAAGGGCAACGGCAGCTCCGCGAACGCGGACGCGTTCGTCGAGAAGATGGCGGGCGCCGCGCAGGCGGCGAGCGCGGCGACGGGCATTCCGGCGCGCTTCATCGTCGGCCAGGCGGCGCTCGAATCCGGCTGGGGCAAGCGCGAGATCCGCGGCGCGAACGGCGAATCGAGCCACAACGTGTTCGGCATCAAGGCGACGAAGGGCTGGACCGGGCGCACGGTGTCGGCCGTCACGACCGAATACGCGAACGGCAAGCCGCACCGCGTCGTCGCGCAGTTCCGCGCGTACGACTCGTACGAGCACGCGATGACCGACTACGCGAACCTGCTGAAGAACAACCCGCGCTACGCGGGCGTGCTGAATGCGGGGCACAGCGCGGAAGGCTTCGCGCACGGAATGCAGAAGGCCGGCTACGCGACCGATCCGCACTATGCGAAGAAGCTGATTACGATCATGCAGCAGATCGGCTGACGCGAACCGAGCAACCGTTCGGTACAATTCGGACCGCGCCAGGCTTGGCCTCGCGCGGTTTTAACGTTTGCTAAAAAAATAAACTCCGGTTTCGATCTAAACTTTGCGCTGCTGTTGCCGCTAAACGTGAGAGACCAACGATCGGGCAGATCGCGCCCCGGTCATAACGCGCCCCAAAACCCGCCGGGCGCATCGAGATAAATACCGGCAAGCCATGAATACCGAACAGTCGACGAGTCAGGCCGCGAGCGCCGCCGCGCATTCCGGCCATGATTACGGCCGCCGCAATCCGCTCGAGATCGGCGTCCAGCTGCGCAATCTCGTCAATCGTGGAGATTTCCTGACCGTCCAGTACCAGGGCGGCCAACTCGTCACCCGCATTCTCGACGTCGACGTCGGCGCGCGGACCTTCGTGTTCGACTGGGGCGCGCTTGCCGATCAGAACGCGGGCATTCTCGCCGCGCCGCACTGCGTGTTCCATGCGTCGCCGGACGGCGTGCGCGTCGAATTCTCGACCGCGACCCCGCGCGAGACCCGCTACGAAAACCTCCCCGCATTCGAAGCCGACTTCCCCGACGTGCTGTACTGCGTGCAGCGCCGCGAATATTTCCGCGTCGACGCGCCGATCCTCGATCCGTACGTGTGCCGCGGCAGGCTGCCGGACGGCGAGAGCTTCCGGTTCGAAGTGCATAACCTGTCGCTGGGCGGCCTCGGGCTGCGCACGGTCGACGAGCGCGTGTCCGCGCTCGAGCCGGGCACGACGCTGCCTGACGTCGAGCTGAACCTGAACGGCCACGGGATGCTGTCGCTCGACCTGCAGCTCGTCTCGCACCGCTCGACCGACGCGCCGAACGGCACGCGCCGCTACCAGCTCGGCTTTCGCTTCGTGTCGCTGCCGGGCAACGCCGAGAACACGCTGCAGCGCCTCATCACGCAGCTCGAGATGAAGCGCCGGCAGCTCGTGCGGGCCTGATTCGCGGCGGGCGAAGCCGCCCGCGACGCCTGCGGCCGCGCTCGCGCGCCAATCGCGGGACGCCGCGCGCATTTTTGCGCATGCGCTCCCTCAATTTTTCTCACGCGCGGCCGTTATACCGGGAGTCCACGCAACCCGGCGGCCGCGGCGCGGCCGGCTCATAGGATCGCGCATGTCCAATACCCTCATGAACCTCGGGATCAGCGGCCTGAACGCCGCGCTCTGGGGGATCACCACGACCGGCCAGAACATCAGCAACTCGGCGACGCCCGGCTATTCCGTCGAGCGTCCCGTCTTCGCGGAAGCGAGCGGCCAGTACACGAGCAGCGGCTACCTGCCGCAAGGCGTGACGACCGTCACCGTCGAGCGCCAGTACAACCAGTATCTGTCGAACCAGCTCAACGCCGCGCAGACGCAGGGCAGCTCGCTGTCGACTTACTATTCGCTCGTCGCGCAACTGAACAACTACGTCGGCAGCCCGACGGCCGGCATCTCGACCGCGATCACGAACTACTTCACCGGCCTGCAGACGGTCGCGAACAACGCGGCCGATCCAGCCACGCGGCAGACCGCGATCAGCAACGCGCAGACGCTCGCGAGCCAGTTCGTGGCCGCGAGCCAGCAGTACTCGCAGTTGCGCCAGACCGTGAACTCGCAGCTCACCGACACCGTCACGAAGATCAACGGCTACACCACGCAGATCGCGCAGCTCAACGAGCAGATCGCATCGGCAAGCTCGCAGGGCCAGCCGCCGAACCAGCTGCTCGACCAGCGCGATCTCGCGGTGTCGAACCTGTCGCAGCTCGCGGGCGTGCAGGTCGTGCAGAGCAACGGCAGCTACAGCGTGTTCCTGTCGGGCGGCCAGCCGCTCGTCGTCGGGAACGCGAGCTATCAGCTCGCCGCCGTCGCGTCGCCGTCCGATCCGAGCGAACTCACGATCGTGTCGAAGGGCATGGCGGGTGCGAACCCGCCCGGCGACACCCAGTACCTGCCCGACGTGTCGCTGACGGGCGGCACGCTGGGCGGCCTGCTCGCGTTCCGCCGCCAGACGCTCGATCCCGCGCAGGCGCAGCTCGGCGCGCTCGCCGTCAGCTTCGCCGCGCAGGTCAACGCGCAGAACGCGCTCGGCATCGACCTGTCCGGCAATCCGGGCGGCAATCTCTTCACGGTCGGCAGCCCGGTCGTCTATGCGAACCAGGGCAATACCGGCAGCGCGACGCTGTCCGTATCGATCGCGGACGGCACGCAGCCGCCGTCTAGCGACTACTCGCTGTCGTTCGACGGCGCGAAATACACGCTGACCGATCGTGCGACGGGCAGCGTCGTCGGCACGGCGACGCCGACGTCCACGCCGCCGACGATGACGATCGGTGGCTTGAATCTGTCGCTGACGAGCACGCCCGCCGCAGGCGACGCGTTCACCGTGCTGCCGACGCGCGGCGCGCTCGACGGCTTCGCGCTCGCGACCTCGAACGGCTCGGCGATCGCGGCGGCGTCGCCGGTGCTCGCGGCGAGCGCGCCGACGAACAGCGGCACGGGCGCGATCACGCAGGGCTCGGTGAGCGCGGGCTATCAGCTGCCGTCCGGCACGACGACGCTCACGTACAACGCGTCGTCGAAGACGCTGTCGGGCTTCCCGCTCGGCACGACGGTGACGGTCGCGGGTCCCCCGTCGGCGTCGTACGACATCACGACCGCGACGCCGTCCGTGCCGTACGACCCGTCGAAGGGCGCGGCGATGACGATTTCGAGCACGACGCAGCCGCCGTCGTCGACCGTGATCAACGGCGTGAGCGTGTCGCTGTCGGGCACGCCCGCGGACGGCGACCAGTTCACGATCGGCGCGAACAAGGGCACGAACGACGGCCGCAATGCGCTCGCGCTGTCGCAACTCGTCAACTCGAAGACGATGAACAACGGCACGACGACGCTGACGGGCGCGTACGCGGGCTACGTGAACGCGATCGGCAACGCGGCGAGCCAGTTGAAGGCGTCGAGCACCGCGCAGACGGCGCTCATCGGCCAGATCACGGCGCAGCAGCAGTCGGTGTCGGGCGTGAACCAGAACGAGGAAGCGGCGAACCTGATGCAGTATCAGCAGCTCTATCAGGCGAACGCGAAGGTGATCCAGACGGCGGATTCGCTGTTCCAGACCGTGCTCGGTCTCTTCAACTGAACGAGGTAGACGGCGATGCGCATTTCCAGCTCTCAGCTCTACAGCCTGAACGTCGACATGATGAACGACCAGCAGGCGCAGATCGCTCAGCTCTACCAGCAGGTGTCGAGCGGCGTCAGCCTGACGACGCCCGCCGACAATCCGCTCGCGGCCGCGCAGGCGGTCCAGCTGTCGGCGACGTCGGCGACGCTTGCGCAGTACACGTCGAACCAGTCTGTCGTCCTGACCGCACTGCAGACCGAGAGCACGACGCTCACGAGCGTAAACGACGTGCTCAACGCCGCGTATCAGGCGATCTTGCACGCGGGCGACGGCGGGCTGTCCGACAGCGACCGCGCGGCGCTCGCCGAGCAGATCCAGGGCTCGCGCGACCACCTGCTCACACTCGCGAACACAGCGGACGGCGCCGGCAACTACCTGTTCTCGGGCTTCCAGCCGACGACGCAGCCGTTCTCGAACAAGCCGGGCGGCGGCGTCACGTACGCCGGCGACTACGGCGCGCGGACCGTGCAGATCGCCGACACGCGCACGATCTCGCAGGGCGACAACGGCGCGAGCGTGTTCACGTCGGTGCCGTTCCTCGGCAGCCTGCCCGTGCCGGCCGCAGGCGCGAGCAACACGGGCACGGGCACGATCGGCGCGGTCAGCATCGCGAATCCGTCCGATCCGACCAACACGCACCAGTTCACGATCACGTTCGGCGGCACGGCGGCGGCGCCGACCTACACGGTGACCGACAACACGGTCGCGCCGCCGACGACGACCACCGCGCAGCCGTACTCGGCGGGCGTGGCGATCAATCTCGGCGGGCAGACGGTCGCGGTGTCGGGCACGCCGGCGGCGGGCGACACGTTCACGGTGACGCCCGCGCCGCAGGCGGGCACCGACGTGTTCGCGACGCTCGACACGGTGATTGCCGCGCTGAAGACGCCCGTCGGCAACAGTTCGACCGCGTCGACCGCGCTGACGAACACGATGGCCACCGCGTCGACGAAGCTGATGAACACGATGACGAACGTGCTGACCGTGCAGGCATCGGTCGGCGGCCGCCTGCAGGAAGTGAAGGCGATGCAGTCGGTGACGACGACGAATTCGCTTCAGACGGCGAACAGCCTGTCGAACCTGACCGATACGAACCTGCCGGCCGCGATCAGCCAGTTCCTGCAACTGCAGAATTCGCTGAGCGCCGCGCAAAAGGCGTTCGTGCAGATGCAGAATCTGTCGCTGTTCCAGTATCTGAATCCGTAAGCATCGCGGCCTGCGCTCGCGATTCGGCGGTGATGTCCAGGCGAATCGCATCGCGCTCGGCGGCGGCTGCGCCGTCCGCGGCGAGCCTTGTGCGGTGAAGCGGGCGGCGCGGGCCGCCCGTTTTGCTTTCGGGCGCGGCTTCGTTGCAGTCGAGTTTGCGGGCGCGGGCGCCATGCCGGATGCGTCGGGACGGCAAGTCGCCGAATGGCCTTGTCGCCGCGACCGTGCGGACCGCATCGGCTGCATGAGCCGCATGACCGCTTCGGACGCGACTGCGCCGGCTCGCGTATCCTCGGCGCACGTCGGCGCCGGCCGCGCGCCCGATGCATCCGCCTCTTTGCCCGCGTCCCGCCTGCTGCCTTCGACGCGGGCCGCCTTCGCCGCATCCGCGCGCGTTGCCTTTCCCGTTCCTTGCGTTTCCTGTCCGCGCGCATGCCGCGCGGCGGCCGTTTTTGCGCGCCGCTTGTCAGCGCGATTCCCGCTTCGTACACTCGCGCCTGATTTTGCCTCGACGCGCCGTCGCGCGCGCCTCAATCCAGACTACAAGGAGAATCCCGCGATGGCCGATTCCTATTTCCCGCGGTGGCGCGCGCAGCCGCGCGACGACGCGGCCCGCGTCGTCGCCCCCGACGAGCGCCTGCCGTGGCCGCAGACGTTTGCGATGGGCGTGCAGCACGTCGTCGCGATGTTCGGCTCGACCGTGCTCGCGCCGCTCCTGATGGGCTTCGATCCGAACCTCTGCATCCTGATGTCCGGGATCGGCACGTTGCTCTTCTTCGTGCTCGTCGGCGGCCGCGTGCCGAGCTATCTCGGCTCGAGCTTCGCGTTCATCGGCCTCGTGATCGCGGTGACGGGCTACGGCGGCGGCGGCGCGAACCCGAACGTGCCCGTTGCGCTCGGCGGGATCGTCGCGTGCGGCGTCGTCTATGCGCTGATCGGCGTCGTCGTGTCGGCGATCGGCACCCGCTGGATCGAGGCGCTGATGCCGCCCGTCGTCACGGGATCGATCGTCGCGGTGATCGGGCTCAACCTCGCGCCGATCGCGGTGAAGAGCGTCTCCGCGTCGACGTTCGATTCGACGCTCGCGCTCGTGACCGTGCTCTGCGTCGGCGGCGTCGCGGTGTTCGCGCGCGCAATGCTGCAGCGGCTTCTGATTCTCGTCGGCGTGCTGATCGCCTATGCGATCTACGCGGCGCTCACGAACGGCATGGGGCTCGGCAAGCCGATCGATTTCGCGAGCGTCGCGAACGCCGCGTGGTTCGGCGTGCCGACGTTCCATCGGCCGGTGTTCGATCCGCACGCGATGCTGCTGATCGCGCCCGTGGCGGTGATCCTCGTCGCCGAGAATCTCGGCCACATCAAGGCGGTGAGCGCGATGACGGGCCGCAATCTCAATCGCTACGTCGGCCGCGCGTTCGTCGGCGACGGGCTCGCGACGATCGTGTCGGGCAGCATGGGCGGCACGGGCGTGACGACGTATGCGGAGAACATCGGCGTGATGGCGGTCACGCGGATCTACTCGACGCTCGTGTTCGTCGCGGCCGCGCTGATCGCGATCGTGCTCGGCTTTTCGCCGAAGTTCGGCGCGGTGATCCAAACGATTCCGGGGCCGGTGCTGGGCGGCGTGTCGATCGTCGTGTTCGGCCTCATTGCGGTGACGGGCGCGCGGATCTGGGTCGTGAACCGCGTCGACTTCTCGGACAACCGGAATCTGATCGTCGCGGCCGTCACGCTCGTGCTCGGCGCGGGCGACTTCTCGCTGAAGTTCGGCGGCTTCGCGCTCGGCGGGATCGGCACCGCGACGTTCGGCGCGATCCTGCTCTATGCACTGCTGCGCAAGGAGAAGGAGCCGGGGCCGATGGTGTGAGCGACGGCGGCTCGGAGGCGAGGCGTGGCGGGAGTTGATCGAGGCGCGGCGGTCGGCGTGCGGGGGCGGAGTACAGAGGTCGAGGCGCGGGGCGGTCGAGGCGCGGCGGTCGGCGTGCGGCGGTCGAAGTGCGGCGGTCAAAGTGCGGCGGTCAAAGTGCGGCGGTCAAAGTGCGGCGGTCAAAGTGCGGCGGTCAAAGTGCGGCGGTCAAAGTGCGGCGGGTGGTGCGATCGCACGGCGTTCGTTGCGCGCTCGATCGGCGCGGCGCGTCGCGTAGCAACCGGTCGTCCGGTCGACCCTCTCGACCCGACGCCCGCCCGGATATTCAGCCGCCGTGAGCCTGCGCTTCGAGCCACGCACAGAACCGGCCGACGAGCGCCTCGCCCGCCGTCTCGCGCGGCGCGATCCACCAGTAGCTGCGCGTCGCGATTCGCGGGCCCGGCAGCGGCGTCACGAGCCGGCCGCTCGCGAGTTCGTCGGCGATGAGCGGCAGCGGCCCGAGCGCGACGCCGAGGCCGTCCACTGCCGCCTGCAGCGCGAGATAGAAGTGGTCGAACGACTGCTTCTTGCGGCCCTTCATCGGCGTGCCCGCCGCGGCGAACCACTCGCGCCACGCGTCGGGGCGCGTATCCGAATGCAGCAGCACGTGGCGCGCGAGATCGTCCGCGCTCGCGATCGGCGCGCGCTTCAGGAGCGCCGGACTGCACACGGGAATCATGCTTTCGTCGAGGAACCGGCCGCTCGCGCAGTTCGGCCAGCGGCCGGGGCCGCGCCGGATCGCAACGTCGAAGCCGTCGAGCGAGCCGAGCGGCGCATTCGACGTCGACAGCTTCAGCTCGACGTTCGGCGCCTCGCGCTGGAACCGCGACAGGCGCGGCAGCAGCCATTTCATTGCGAATGTCGGCAGCGCGTTGATGCGCAGCACGCGCGCGGCGCCCGTCTCGCGCAACTGCTCGGTCGCGTGCGCGATGCTGTCGAACGCCGCCTCGACGGTCGCGAGATAGCGGCGGCCTTCGTCGGTGAGCTTCACCCGCTTGCCGTGCCGGTGGAACACCGGCTTGCCGAGCCACGCCTCGAACGCGGCGATCTGCCGGCTGATGGCACCGTGGGTCACATGCAGCTCCTCGCCCGCGGCGCTGAAGCTTTCGTGTCTTGCGGCTGCCTCGAAGGCCTTCAGTGCAGGAAATGGTGGGAGATCGCGTGCCATGCTTGTGATTCTAGATCACAAAGCTGCGCCGATAAAATCGTTTGGAGCCCACGGCGAACGGGCGTAATCTCGGCTCGTGAAAATTGCGAGGACTCCCATGCAATCTTGTTCCGAACCCGCCGGCGGCGAACACGCGGTCGACGTCCGCATCGTCGATCTGTTCGTCGGTTTCCTCGGTCTCGGGCTGATGTCGTTCGGCGGCGCGCTGCCGTTTGCGCGCCGCGCGCTCGTCGAGGAGCGCCGCTGGCTGACCGCCGACGCGTTCACCGATCTGCTCGGCCTCTGCCAGTTTTTGCCGGGCGGCAACGTGATCAACCTGTCGGTCGCGGTCGGCATGAAGTTTCGCGGCGTGCCGGGCGCGATCGCGGGCCTGCTCGGCCTCGTCGCGGGGCCGACGCTCGTCGTCATCGGGCTTGGCGTGCTGTATGCGAAGACGCAGCAGAATCCGAGTGTCCATCATCTGTTCGGCGGCCTCGCGGCGGCCGCGGCGGGCCTCCTCGTCGCGATGGCGGTGAAGGTCGCGAAGCCGCTGCGACACACGCGCATGGCCGCGTGTGTCGCGGCGCTCGCGTTCGTCGCGATCGCGGTGCTGCGCGCGCCGCTGTTGCCGACGATGCTCGTGCTGACGCCGGTGAGCATCTGGCTCGCATCGCGCGCGCCGCGCGGGGCGAACACGAGCGCGCGGGGCGTGCGGCGATGAGCGACACACTTGCCGCGCTCGCGGTGATCTTCGGCCAGCTATCGCTGCTCGCGTTCGGCGGCGGCAACACGATCCTGCCCGAGATGCAGCGCCAGGTCGTCGATGTCCATCACTGGATGAGCGCGCAGGCGTTCACCGCGCTCTTCGCGCTCGCGCAGGCGGCGCCGGGGCCGAACATGATGATCGTGCCGCTCGTCGGCTGGCACGTCGCGAGCTGGCCCGGCCTGCTCGTGTCGTCGCTCGCGAAGTTCGGGCCGTCGTCGATCGTGACGATGCTCGCGCTGCACGCGTGGGAGCGCTTCAAGGACAAGCCGTGGCGGCGCTACGTGCAGCAGGGGATGATGCCCGTCACCGCGGGCCTCGTCGTCGCGAGCGCGGTGCTGATCTCCGAGGCGTCGAACCGGTCGGCGCTGCAATGGGGAATCACGGCGGCGGTCGCGGTGCTCGCGTATCGCACCCGCGTGCATCCGCTGTGGCTGCTCGCGGGCGGCGCGCTCGCCGGGCTCGTCGGCGGTCACTTCGCGTAGGCGGGCCGCGGCGGCGCGCGGCGCGCATCGCGCGGCAAGACGGGCGCGAATGCTTGCGCGTCGACGCCGGGGCCGCGTGAGCGCCGCCGCTGAGTCTGCCGCTGAGTCTGCCGCTGAGTCTGCCGCTGAGTCCGCCGCCGCTCGTGCGCGCCGAGCACGTGCCCGATTGCCGGGCGAACGTCAGTCGGCCGCGTGCGCGTTGTTCTTCACGAGACCGAGCAGCTTGCCCCGCTCGGTGTTCAGATCGGTGCCTGTCGACGACCAGTCGAGCAAGTAGCCGTGGTTGAGCGAATCGCGCACGATCGACGAGTAATCGGACTTCGCAAGCTTGCCGTCGCGCATCGCGCGGTTCACTTCGTCCTGGAGATCCGGCGTGAAGCCGGGATAGGCGGCGACGAGCGCCGCGTACTGGCGCGCATCGATTTCGTCCGATTCGCGGTTGAACGCCCACACAACGACGAGCACGATCGCGACGAACGGCACGGCGGTGTAGCGCAGGAAGAATTTGGCGGCTGTCATGGCAAGGCGGATGCAGTGAATCGTGAGACGGATCGCCGGGTGTGGGCGGCGTGTACAAGCGGGCGAGTATACTTTCACGCATTCGATCAACTGCAAACAAGGCTGCAACACCATGTCGACGCTTCCCGCCTGCCCACAATGCGCAATGGAAAACACGTATCCGGACGGCGAACATTATATTTGCGCGGACTGCGGGCACGAATGGCCGATCGCGGGCGAGGCGGGCGCCGCCGATGACGACGCGTCCGCCGTCGTGAAGGACGCGAACGGCAACGTGCTCGCCGACGGCGATGCGGTCGTGCTGATCAAGGACCTGAAAGTGAAGGGTTCGTCGATCACGCTGAAGATGGGCACGAAGGTGAAGAGCATCCGGCTCGTCGGCGGCGATCACGAAGTCGACTGCAAGATGGACGCCGGCAACTTCATGCTGAAGGCGTGCTATCTGAAGAAGGTCTGAGCGGCGCGCGACGGACGATGAATCTCGACGCCGCAAGCCGCAACCTGACGGTTGCGTCGCTGCTCACGCTGTCGGGCGGCTATCTCGACGCGTACACGTACGTCGGCCACGGCCACGTATTCGCGAACACGATGACGGGCAACGTCGCGCTGCTCGGGATCAACCTGTCGGCAGGCGACTGGGCGCAGGCGCTGCACCACGTGCCGCCGCTCGTCGGGTTCGTGATCGCGGTGTTCGTCGCGCATACGCTCGGCCTCGCCGCGCAGAAGGGCTGGATTCGGCACACCGCGTTCATCAGCCTGATCGTCGAGATCGTTTTTCTCGCGTTCGCGTCGAGCGGCTGGCCCGCGATGTCGAGTGCGTGGCTGATTCCGGGCATCTCGTTCGCCGCGACGCTGCAGACGCTGTCGTTCACGCATCTCGAGGATCTGTCGTACACGTCGGTGATGACGACGGGCAACCTGCGGCGTGCCGCGCAACTGCTGTTCGCCGGCCTGATCCCGCGCTACGACGCGCTCGCGCTGCACGACTCGGGCCTTCTCGCGGTGATCAGTTTCTGCTTTCTCGCGGGCGCGGTGCTGGGCGGCTTCGTCACGCGCACGATCGGCGACGGCGCGTTGTGGGGAGCGGTGCTGCTGCTCGTCGCGGCGTTCGCTGAAATCGTCCGGCGCGCGCGCTACGATGCGGGTGTCGCCGTGCAACGCGATTGACGCCGCCGCGCGGGATGCTCGGCGTGGCGAATCCATCGAATGCATTGAACGCATCGAATGCATCGAACAACAACGATAGCGAGGGCGCATCCATGCAGTTTTCTTCCGCGATTCCGGTGCTGCGCATCTTCTCCGAGCAGAAGGCAAGGGAGTTCTACGTCGATTTCCTGGGCTTCGCGGTCGCATGGGAGCATCGCTTCGAGCCCGGCCTGCCGCTTTACGCCGAAGTGCGGCGCGGCGATCTGATCCTGCATCTGAGCGAGCATCACGGCGACGCGACGCCGGGCTCGACCGTCTTCGTGCCGCTCGAAGGCATCGACGCGCTCTCCGCCGAGCTGAACGCCAAGCGCTATCCGTATGCGCGCCCGGGGATCGAGCGATACGACTGGGGGCGGGTGATGCAGATCGCCGATCCGTTCGGCAACCGCTTGCGCTTTTGCGAGCGCGACGCGCAGGGCGCCTGAGCACCCGAACGCCGTTGGCCGGCGCGCACCGTTGCGCCACGACTACAACGCCGCGATTCTCGCGGCGTTTATTTTTTTACAGAGCTTACATCGTCATATGATTCGTGGGCTCGCCGCACGCGGCACGTATGCGCGGCGGAGTCGGCCGCGGCCGTGGCCGGAGAAGAGATGGAGACAATTCATAAAGGAAAGCTCATGAAGCAAACCACCAAGATTGCGGGACTGGTAGGAGGGATGACGCTGGCGATCGCAAGCCAGCAGGCGACGGCGCAGAGTTCGGTGACGCTCTGGGGTGTCGCGGATGTGAGCCTGCGCTATCTGAGCAACTCGAACGCGCAGAACGACGGGCGCTTTTTCATGACGAACGGCGCGATCACCAACAGCCGCATCGGCCTGCACGGCAGCGAAGACCTGGGCGGAGGCCTGAAGGCGATCTTCAACCTCGAAAGCGGCGTCAATTTGCAGGACGGCTCGTTCTCGGACAGCAAGCGCATCTTCAATCGCGCCGCATACGTCGGCCTGTCGAGCCAGTACGGAACCGTGACGCTCGGCCGCCAGAAGACGGTGCTGTTCGATCTGCTGAGCGACACGTACGATCCGCTGACGGTCGGCAACTATCTGGAGAACGCGTGGCTGCCGGTTGCGCTCGGCGCGGGCCTGTACACGGACAACTCGGTCAAGTACCGCGGCACGTTCGGCGGCCTGACGATCGGCGCGATGTACTCGTTCGGCACCGACTCGACATCGTCGACGGGCGCGGGCGGCTTCTCCGGCCAGATCCCCGGCCACACGGGCGCGGGCAACATGTACGGCTTCTCGCTGTCGTATGTCGCCGGGCCCGTCAGCGTCGCGGCGGGCGTCCAGCAGAACAGCGACAACTCGAATCGCAAGCAGACGATCTATCACGCGAACGTCGTCTATGCGTTCAGCAAGGCGAAGATCTATGCGGGCTATCTGCATTCGAAGGACGACACGGGCTTCGTCGACTCGCTGCTCGCGCAGCAGCCGGGCCTCTTCACGAACGGCGCGCCGAAGCGCACGGGCCGGATCGACGACGGTCCGTTTGCCGGCGCGAGCTGGCAGGCGACGCCCGCGCTCACGCTCACGGGCGCGTTCTACTATGATCGGATGCGCAACGCGACGGTCGCGAACGGCCAGCTCGACAGCGGCAACCGCTACACGGTCGTCGGCCTCGTCGAGTACGCGCTGTCGAAGCGCACCGAGATCTACGGCACCGTCGACTTCAACAAGGTGAACGGCGCGGCGACGGTCGAACTGCCGGGCCGCAGCAACCAGACGGGCGTCGCGATCGGCTTGCGCAACATCTTCTGAGCGGCCCGACGTCGCGCAGATCCAGTGAAAAGGCCCGCGCGAGCGGGCCTTGTCGTTGACGTGTCCCGGCGTTTCGCGCTTCGGCATCGATGCGCGGCGTCCGCATCACGCGTATGCCCGAGGCAGCGCACGCATCGCCGCGCGCGCCGTCACGCCGTGCCGGCTCAACGCGCGGCGCTCACCGCGCTGCCCGCCTGCTGCGACACCTGTGTGAGGATCTGCTTGGCCGCCGTGAACGATTGATTCATGTAGATCTTCGTGAACGAATGGCCGAGCGGATCGGTGCCCAGATGCATGCCGAGCGAAAAATTCGACGGCAACACCGTCTGCACGAGGCCGAGGCTGCCGATCACCGTGTCCGACGACGACGTCAGATAGCTCGAGCCCGGCAGCAGATAGCGCGCCGCATTGCCGACGTTCACCGAGCTGATCTTGCCTTGCGCGCGCTCCGGTCCCGTGATCAGCAGGTTCGTCTCGAAATTTGCGTACAGCGTGCCCTGCGAGTGGCCGACGAGCACGACCTTGCGGTTCTGCTGCAGATACGTGCGGTACCGGTTCAGATGATCCGGCAGCTCGGGAATCTCGCTTTTCGTCAGGATGTCGATGTATTTCTGTTGCAGCGCCGTGTCCATGCCGCCCGCCGGAATCGTGCCGCCGTCGATCGCACGCCAGAAATCCGCCGGGCTCGCGCCTTCGACCGATTTCTGCTTGAATACCTGCCACAAGTCGTTGAACATGCCTTGCGTCGCGTTGTACGCGTTGCCGTACACGTACGCATTGCTCGTGTCCCGCGCGTTCAGCTCGTTCTTCAGCACCTGCAGGCTCGCGATCGCATCGTCGAACGTGTTGTTGATGCCGTTGACGAACACGATCGCGGAACCGGGCGCGGCAGTCGCGGCGGCCGTCGTCTGCGCGGCGCTCGGGCTCGTCGAGTAGGGCAACGCGACCAGCGCGCCGGCAATCATCAGTGTCACTGACTTTTTCATCGATGGTTCCCTCCGGTGGTGGTTGAAGCGCTACAGCGTCGGTAAGCTCAATTCGGCATGGACGTCGGATTGAAGCCGCACGATGCGGGGCCGGGATCGTCGTAGAACTGGCCGCCCGCAAGCGACTGGAAGCGGATGTACGCGAGCGTGTCGGCTTCGGTGTCGAGCATGATCGCGCGCGTGATCTTGATCCGGTCGAGCATCGTCTGCTGGTCGACGCCCGCTTTCACGAGCACGCGTGCGCTCAGCGCGCACGCGATGCCTTTCGCGATCGCGTCGCCTGCCAACTTTGCGTCGCCCGGATCATGGACGTCGTTGACGGCTTCGCTCCAGCCGTATGCGATCTGCGTGAGCGCCTCGCGCGTGACGGCCGAATCCGCGTATTCGTGCGCGATGTACTCGGTGACGCGAGGGGGAAGCGGCGGCGGCGCGGGGCGTGGCGTCGCCGATGACGCGATGGTGAATGCGTTCGCCTGCGCGGCGGGAGTGGTCGATGCCGTTTGCTCAGCCGGCGCGGCGGCGGGCGCCGCATCGGTCGACACGATCCGCGCGCAGGCCCACACGAATGCGGCGATCGCGAGCGCGGCCGCGGTTGGGTATTGCCATCGCATGCCCTCTCCTTTTTGTTGTGAAATCTTGTAGTGGTTGTGGAGCGTGATCGATTGTCCGTCACGATCCGGCGGTCCTCGATTCCGCCAACGGCTCGCAAACGTTACTCGAATTCGGCGCAGCGGGAAAGCGTCGCCCCGTCGACAGCGTGGGCTCCGCTTCGCCGTGATTCGCGCACGGCTTCAATCAGTGCGATTGTTGAGGCGTGCGATGTGATGCGTCGGTGCGCGAACCTGCATTGGGCAGCGTGCACGGTCGCGCTCGCCGACGCGAGATGCGAGATGCGAGATGCGAGATGCGAGACGGCCGCCCCCGATCATGCACGCGGAGATTGAAGGTGGCGTGACGGCGATCGCGCGTTGCGCGACGAATCGCGTCGATCGCCTACGAGGTGCTCGACGCGACCGACGCTTCCGCGAACTGCCAGGCGAACAGGCCCGGCACGAAGATCAGCAGATCGCGGATGCGCCGCGCGCCGGCGAGTCCGAGCGACGTCGCCGGATCGAGTCCGAGCGCGCCGCCGATCAGCACGAAGCCGCCTTCCTGCACGCCGAGCCCGCCCGGCACGAAGAACGCGGCGCTGCTGAGCGCCTGGATCAGCGCCTCGATCGCGAGCGCGTCGACGAGCGACACGGGCGTGCCGAGAAAATGCAGCGCGAGCCAGATCTCGAGCGACGTCGCGAGATGCTGCAGCGGCTGCCAGAAGAACAGATAGCGCACGACGGTGCCGCGCCGACGCCAGACCGCCTTCAGCGCATCGTCGATCTGCGCGGAGCGTTCGACGAGCGACGCGAGCTGGCCGCCCGCGACGCGATTGAGCGCGTGCATCGCGCGCTCGAACGGCTTCGCGTGCTGAATGAGCGCGAACAGGATCAGGAGCGGCACGAGCGCGGCGAGCCCCCACGCGAACATGCCGGCGACGCGCAGCGTGTCCGATGTCGCGCGCGTGAGCAGATAGCCGACGCCCGCGAGCGCGAACAGCGCCTGGCTGATCAGCGTCAGCTGCATGTCGGACACGAGGCTCGCGCTTGCCGCGGGCGCCGTCAGGCCGTGCGCGCGCAGCAGGCGGAACGATACGAGCTCGCCGCCGATGCGCGCGACGGGCAGCAGGCCGTTTACCGACTCGCGAATCCACACGAGCCGCAGCATCGCGCGCAGGCTCGGCTGGTCCGGCCGCGCGATCAGCGTTTGCCAGTCCTTCGCGTTCGCGAGCATCGGCAGCAGATGCGAAGCGGCCGCGACGACGAGCCCGATGCCGGCCGCGCGCATCAGGTCGAGCACCGCGTGGGGATTGTCGCGCGCGACGAGCCAGAGCGAGATCGCGAGGCCCGCGAGCGCCGCGACGCGCCCCGCGTGTTTTATCAGTCGTCGGTTGAGCGTCGCGTGAGGGGCGGTTCGTGGTCGGGTCGGTTCGTTTTGCATGACGAAGAAGAGTATTGCGGGCGCGCGGCGCCGATCAGGCGTTCGGGCTTTTTTCGGGCGCGGGGCACAGGCGGCCGTCGCGGTCGACGTCGAAGCTGAAGCCGCGCCAGATCACGCGCGACGACGAGAAGCTCGCGACGAAGATGCCGAATGCGATCAGATCCGCGAGCGGCAGCAGCAATAGATCGCGCACCGGCCGCTTCGTCGCGCGATCGACGATGCATTTCGCGGTGATGCGCACGGCGAGCGTGACGGGCACGAGCGGCCACGCCCACGCGGCGCCGTGCGACAGCACGACGCCCAGCAGCGCGAGCGCAAGCGGGTGCGTGAGCAGCGAGCCGAGATGCCCGCCCGGGTCGACCGCGCGGATCGTGCGGCTCCAGCGCAATTCGTGTGCGGCGAGTTGTGCGACGCGCGTCTCGACGCAGCCGTGCTCGACCGCGAACGGTGGCACGGCGACCCGCTCACCGCGCGCGCGCACGGCTTCGCCGATCGCGTGATCCTCGGCGAGATGGTGTGCGAACTGCGTGAGGCCGCCGATCGCGTCGAGCGTCGCGCGGCGCATCGCGATCGTCTGGCCGAAGCAGGGCCGCGCGAGCTTGAGCGCGAGGCCCGCGACGACGCCGGGCAGGAACTGATGATTGGTGACGAGCGCCTCGACGCGCGGCCAGAAGCCCGGATCGGGGCGGCCGCGATAGACGCAGGTGACGAGCCCGACGCCCGGCTCGTCGAGCTCGCCGACGATATGGCGCACGTAGTCGGGGCCGACGCTCACGTCGCTGTCCGCGAAGATCAGCACGTCGTGCGTGGCGGCGGGCAGCATGTTGACGAGATTCGCGATTTTGCGGTTCGGGCCGTACAGGCGCGCGTCGGCGACGATCGTCACGTGCGCGTCGGGAAACGCGCGGCGCAGTGCATCGACGGCATGCAGCGCGGGATCGTCGCGATCGTGCACGCCGAACAGGAACTGGATCGGACCGTCGTAGCGCTGCTCGCAAAAGCTCGAGAGGTTCGCGAACAACGCCTGCTCGGTTCCGTGCAGCGGCTTGACGATCGTCACGGGCGGGCAGTGTCGCGGCTCGTGCGGCGCGCGTGCGAAAAAGCGTTGCGTGAGCATGCCCGCGAACAGCGTGTACGCGCAGCCGAACACGGCGGCAAGCACGCACGGCGCGGCGAGCGATACGGCGAGCAGCGCGACGAAATGTCCGGCGTCGCCGAACGAGATCAGCTCGGCCGCGAGCAGCGCGGCGACGGTGCCGGCGAGCCACGCCAGCGTCTTCATCGTGCGGTCTCGCGAATGCGACGACGCGTGCGAACGGCTGCCGCGCGATCGTTCGAGCGATCGTGGCGGCGAGCGGCGAGATCGAGACAGGACAAGCTGATAGCTCCGCGTGAATGCGACTCTCGTCGGGAGGCGCCAGGCCGGGCGTTCGTGTGGGGCGGACGTCCGGCTCAGCATGCCGTATCCGGCCGCACTCCGCAATCGCTCGGTTACGTGGAGCACCGCTTGCGCGCGGCCGGAGGAGTCACAATAAGGTGCGGAACCGACTTTCTGATGGCATTCCGGTGACAAATCGGTTTAAGCAATTTGACAGCGTGCGAGTGACGGGCGAATGCGCGCCGCGGCGAACGGCACGCGCGCGCAAAGCCCGAAAGGCGTGCAAGGTGAGGGGGGCGAAACGAATCAGAAGATGATCGTCGTGCGCACGCCGACGATCGCTTCGTTGCCGATCCGCGAGCCGGGCTCGTTCGGATTCGGAATTCCGCCGCCCGGCCGGAACGCGTACTGGAAGTCGGCCTGCAGTTGCCACCACGGCGTCACCTGATATTGATACGTCGCTTCGACGAGCGTTTCCGCGCGGCGCACCGGATAGCCCGGCGTCGTGAACACGCCGGTGTCGCCGTCGATCCCGCGCGCATGCGAGCCGACTTTCGCGTAGCTGACGGCGAGCCCCGCGGTGTCGTTGTCGCGCCCCGCGAACGGTGCCTTCAGCGTGACGCCCGCGTTCAGCGCGAAGTCGACCGCGTTGCGATCGCCGGGCGCGCCCATCACGCGCGCGAACACGTTGAGCGAGCGCGGGCTGTCCGCGCTCGGGCGCCACACCATCTGGTCGGCGACCGCATAGAAGCCGTAGTTGCCGCGATGCGTCGCGGCGATGCCGTTGCTCGCCGGATCGGCGAGCGACACGCCGTTCGTGTCGTAGCGCGGATCGTCGAAGCGCTCGGAGTTGTACCAGACGCCGAGCTTGTACGTGCCGGGCAGGCCGGCGGGCTGCGGCGCCTTCGGATCGGCTGGCGGCACGTTGAGCGCGTACTGCAGTTCGCCGATGAAGAGCGCGCCGTTGTGCACGTTGAAGTTCGTGCCGTGGCGATTGAGTTGCTGCGCATCGCCGATGCCGCCCGCCGGATTGCCGTCGAACACGCCCGCCATCACCGTCCACGCGTCGGACGGCTTGTATCGCAGCCTGACGCCGAGCGACGACAGCGGATACGCGGGGCCGCCCGCCGGCATGTCGACGGCGGGCAGCACGGGCCAGCCGAACGTTGCGTTGATGAACGTGCCCGCGTACTGGCTCACCATGAATTCCTGATCGAGGCTCTGCTGGCCGATCTTCACGTCGGCGCGGCCGCCCGCGAACGACTGCTGATACCAGAGTTCCCAGAGGCGCGTCGCGCCTTCGGCCTCGATGCCGCTCGCCGTCTGCAGCAACTGCAGGTTGCGCGACGTGAGGCTCGTGCCGTGAATCTGCAGACCCGACACGTTGAACGTACCGCCGGGCAGCCCGATCGCCTTTTCGGTGTCGACGCTGAAGCCGAATTGCGTGAGGCCGTCGTACGCGCCGCCGCGGCGCGTGCCGCCCGACAGGTTGCGCAGGTATTCGCTCGTCTCCTGCAGGTTCAGCGTGATCCCGTGATCGCCGAGCTTGCTGCGCAGGCCGCCCATGTCGCCGAACAGGTTCGAGCGTTCCCAGAAGCCGGTCGGTGCGGGGGGCGCCTCGGCAGTTTGTGCGGCTGGCGCGGCGGGTGTGCTTTCCGCGGCGGTCGCCGCCGGTGCGGCGTTTTCGGCCGGCGCCGACGCGGCATTGGCCGCTTGCGCGAGCGCGGGCTGCGCGACGCCGAGCGACAGCAGCAACGGCAGGCCGGAAACGACGCCGGATTTGACGAGCATGTGATGAATGGTTTTCTTCATGACGAATCGTTGCTTGGTTGAATGCGGCCGAGGATACCGTCCGCTTGCCGCTTGAGGTTGCCCGCCGGGCACGGCGAACCGGCGAGCTCGCCGGTGCTTACGAGAACCACCAGCTGACGCGCATGGCCTGATTCAGGCCGGTGCGCTCGCCCGAGGCGGACAGCAGCGCGACGAGCGCAACGGCGCCCGCGATGGCGCCGACGATCGCGCAGTTGACCGGCCGCACGAGAAGCCCCGCGCCCGGCAGCGTGCCGTTGCTCGATGCGTCTGCCGCATGCGCGAGCGGCGAGATCGACGCGACGACGATCCGGTGGCTCGCGAGATGGGCGTAGCGCTCGAGCTTAGCCTTGAAAAATTGAACAAGCATGACTTCGCTCCCGTCTGCTCCGGCATGCGCCGGACAACGTAAGACGTCGCTTGGCGCGCCCGCAGGCGGCTTGCGACGAGAACCAAACAGAGGAAGCGTGCTGCGCACGGACGGACGGACGCCGCCGGCGATGAAGCGCGCTAACTCGACCCATGCGAGCTAGCGGCGAAGGAGACCCAGGCGGCTATCTCGCGATTGCGTTGCCGGTTTCGACCGGCGTCGGACTGCTACTACTGGGGGACGTGTCCACGAGGGACCCTCCTTCTGTGACGAATTGGGGCGGATTGTATGCGTGCCGTGCATGGGCGCGCAAGTAAAAACCGGATAAAAATACCGAATCGGTCAGCATGCGCCACATTCGGCGATGTGCGCGGCAAACGCCGTGCGACGTGACGTTCGGACTTTCGGCTCGGTTTCCGTTCATGGGCGACTGAAAGCAAAGGGCACGGTTTCATTGGGTAAAAACTTACAGCACCGCCAGCGCAAGGATTTTTTTTCGCGATGCCGACGATCGTCATTGACTTTCGGCGCGCAACATCCATAGAATCCGCCCATCTCCACAAAAGGGGCATACGCCTTGGACACTTGCAGTAGTCGACCTTCGAGCAGTTTTTTCGCCTGAACGACAAGACGTCCGCGCCTTTTTCATTGCCGCCGTCGAGCCGATCAGGCAGACGGTGCGCGTCGCAGTTCGCAGTACCACTCCCCGTGCACCCTTGATTTGCGCCGCATGAGCGCTGCGTTTTCGCACGCCCGTTCGGCATTTGCCGCGAACCCGGTTCGCGGCGCGCGTTCGCTTGGCGTCGCCGCGTGACGGCAGCGCCGAGCGCGCATGCACGCGTGCGTATTCGTCGCACGCGTGTGCGCGTCGCGACCCTATCTTCGACAAGGAGCCGACATGCCGGACAGTGACAGTTACCCCATATGCCGCACCCTGGATCTTCTCGATTTCGATCATCAAGGGAAGCGCGTAGGGCTCGATCGATAAGCGCATTGCGCGCATGAACTTCGAGCACGCGGCTTCCCGCCCATGCGCGAGAACCCGCGCCCGGAGAATCATCATGCAATTCGGTCTGCTTCTGTCGCAACTGCCGCACGTCGATGAGTCGCGCGTCCAATACGACGCGATGCTGTCGCTCGAATCCGCCGGCAAGGCGGCCTCCGCTTCGATCTGGCAGCGTCTGAAAAAACTGATTTTCTGACATCGGCAGCGCGCTTCGGCATACGCAAGCGATGCCGAAGCGCGGCGGCGCTTGCGTTTGCGCATGCCGGCGAAGCGCTTCGACGATCACCACACGCACCCGGAGAAACAACATGTCAACGCCAACCGACGTCTCGCCGCCCATCGCGCTCCAGCGCGGCGCCGTGCTGGATCAAGCGCACGTAGGCGACATCAAGGGCGCGTTCGGCACGATCGCGCATCACGACACGGCGCCGCGCAGCGGCTGGTGGGCGCGCGTGCGCACGCTGCTCGCGATCCTCGGGCCGGGCCTCATCGTGATGGTCGGCGACAACGACGCCGGCGCGTTCGGCACCTACACGCAGGCGGGTCAGAACTACGGCACGTCGCTGTTGTGGACGCTGCTGCTGCTCGTGCCCGTGCTGTTCGTGAACCAGGAGATGGTGCTGCGTCTCGGCGCCGTCACGGGCGTCGGCCACGCGCGCCTCATCTTCGAGCGCTTCGGCAAGTTCTGGGGCGCGTTCAGCGTGGTCGATCTCTTCATCCTGAACGCGCTGACAATCGTCACCGAGTTCATCGGCATCACGTTCGTGCTCGATTTCTTCGGCGTGCCGAAAGTCGCGGGCGTGTGCATTGCTGCTGCGTTGACGATGGCGGCCGTCAGCACGGGCGACTTTCGCCGGTTCGAGCGCTTTGCGGTCGTGCTCTGCATGTTGAGCCTGTTGCTCGTGCCGGTGCTCGTGTCGATCCATCCGCCCGTGCATCAGATGACGCGCGACCTGTTCGTGCCGACCTGGCCCGCGCACGCGAAGCTCTCCGACGTGATGCTGCTCGTGATCGGCATCGTCGGCACGACGGTTGCGCCATGGCAACTGTTCTTTCAGCAGAGCTACGTGATCGACAAGCGGATCACGCCACGCTTCATGAAGTACGAGAAGGCGGATCTCTGGATCGGCATCGTGTTCGTGATGATCGGCGCGATCGCGATGATCTCGTTCTGCGCGGCGCTTTACGACGGTCGTCCGGAAGCCGGCAACTTCACCGACGCGGGCGGCGTGATCGCCGGCCTCGCGAAGTACGCCGGTCACACGAGCGCGACGCTCTTCGCAATCGCGCTGCTCGACGCGTGCATCATCGGCGCGGCGGCCGTGTCGCTCGCGACCGCGTACGCGATCGGCGACGTGTTCAAGATCCGCCACTCGCTGCATCGCGGCGTGTCGGATGCGAAGGGCTTCTATCTCGTCTACTTCGGCATCGTCGCCGCGGCGGCCGCGCTCGTGCTGATGCCGGGCAGTCCGCTCGGCCTGCTGACGGAAGCGGTGCAGACGCTCGCGGGCGTGCTGCTGCCGAGCGCGACGGTGTTTCTGCTCCTGCTGTGCAACGACCGCGCTGTACTCGGCCCCTGGGTCAACTCGACAAAATTGAATCTGTTTACAGGCGCGGTGATCTGGGTGCTCGTGATGTTGTCGATTATCCTGACGGCGTCCGTGATGTATCCGGACATGAGCGGCGAGACGATGCTCGAGGTGCTTGCGGGCGGCACGCTGCTCGCAGTGGTGGGGCTCGTGGCGACGCTCGTGGTGCGCAAGCGCGCCGGCGGCGCGAATGAGACGGCCGACGCCGGCCTCGACCGCAGCCTGCGCGACATGTGGCGGATGCCGCCGCTCGACGCGCTGCCGGCGCCGCGGATCACGCTGTCGACGCGCATTTGGATGGGCGTGCTGCGCGGCTATCTCGTGCTCGCGGTCGGGCTCGTGATCGTGAAGGTCGTGCAGATGGCGTTTTTCAGGTAGCCGGCGCATGCAGCCGTTCGTGGCGCGCGGCCGGCCGTTTTCCGACGATTCGATTTCATACGGGAGCGACAGGATGAAGCGTTACGCGTGGGCTGCATCGATGATGGCCGTATTGCTGGTTGCCGCATGCACGAGGACGGACGACGACGAGGTGAGCAGCAAGACCAACGATGCGGCCGCCGCGGCGACGGCTGCGTCCGGTGTGTCGGCAAGCACCGCAGACGCGGCCGCCGCGCCCGCATCCGGTGCGAGCGAATGAACGGAAACGCGCGCGCGATGAACGTCGCGCGCTGCGGCGCGGGCAAGAAAAGTAGAGGATTCCTGCGAATGAAAGCCAGCCGAAATCCTTCCGACATAGTTTGACAGTTGCGCAGGCGCGAGTGAGCTAAGCTGCTTGCGCGCGGCGTCGCGATCGATTTCGGTCGCGCGCCGCACGTGCGTTCCTCGTTCGGTGGAACGTGCGCATTCGCCGGCGTCATCCGCGTCGGTTCTCGCGAGCGGTCGTGCCGACGTAACGGGCGCTACCGAATGTTACAAACGCGGCGCTGCATGAATGTCCATGCAATCATGCTCGCTCACGTTCAACCTAAACGGTGATTGCGATGGGAATCTTGAATACGGTAGGTGAGATTGCAGGCGCGGTGGCGGCCGTCGAGACGGCCGAGAAGGTCGATCCGGATGCCGGTCTGCTGACGAAGGCCGCGGCCGCGGTCGCCGGCTTCAAGGGCGCCGAGGCGCTCGAGAATCTCGTCGAAAAGAAGAAGGACGACAACGAAGCGGCGGAAGGCGGCGACAGCACGGCCGCGCCGGACAGCGACGCGTCGCAGGCGTAACGCGTCGGCGCGAAGGCTTCGCGCGACACGAAGCGGAAGGCATTGCCTTCCGTTTTTTTTTGCATCGGAGAATCCGCAGGTGATTGCGGTGCATGACAGTACGCGCGCGCGGCGCCGCAAGAAAGGCGAAATCTTGCTATCGTCGCCTGATCGAGGCTTCGATCAGGCGACGCAATGGAATTCGATTACGATCTCTTTGTCATCGGCGCGGGCTCGGGCGGCGTGCGCTTGGGCCGAATCGCGGCATCCTACGGCGCGCGCGTCGGCATCGCGGAAGAAGAGCAGATCGGCGGCACCTGCGTGCTGCGCGGCTGCATTCCGAAAAAGCTGCTCGTCTACGCATCGCATTACAGCCATGACGTCGAGGACGCGGCGGGCTTCGGCTGGACCTTCGACATCGGCCTGTTCTCGTGGCCGACGCTCATCGAAGCGAAGGACCGCGAGATCGGGCGCCTGAGCGGCATCTACGCCAGTCTGCTGAACCAATCCGGCGTCGAGATCCATGCGGGGCGCGCGACGCTCGTCGACGCGCACACGGTCGACGTCGCGGGGCGTCGCGTCACCGCGCGGCACATCGGCATCGCGACCGGCTCGCGGCCGGTGATGCCGCCGATTCCCGGCATCGAGCATGCGATCACGTCGCGCGAGGCGCTCAGCCTGCCCGAATTGCCCGAGCGGATCGCGATCGTCGGCGGCGGCTATATCGCGGTCGAATTCGCGGGTATCTTCAACGGGCTCGGCGTCGACGTCGACCAGTTCTATCGCGGCGAGCAGATCCTGCGCGGCTTCGACGACGACGTGCGGCGCGTGTTGCACGACGAGATGACGAAGCAGGGCATTGCGATCCATACCCGCGCGAACGTCGAGGCGATCGTGCGCGGCGCCGACGGCGCGCTGACGCTCGAGCGCGCGACGGGCGAGCATGGCCCTTACGACGCGGTGCTGTACGCGACGGGACGCGTCGCGAATTGCGACGGACTCGGGCTCGAAGCGGTCGGCGTCGCGCGCGATGCGGACGGTGCGATCGAAGTCGACGCGTATTCGACGACGACGGTGCCGTCGATCCACGCGATCGGCGACGTCACCGCGCGCCCGCAGTTGACGCCCGTCGCGACGCGCGACGGCATGCTGCTCGCGGCGAACCTGTTCGGCGGCAAGCGGATCGCGGCGGATCATCGCTACATTCCTTCCGCGGTGTTCAGCCAGCCGGAGGTCGCGACGGTCGGGCTCACCGAAGCGAATGCACGCGCCGAGTTCGGCGCTATCGATATCTACAAGACGTCGTTCAGGGCGTTGCGGCACACGCTGTCCGGCCGCGACGAAAAGACGTTCATGAAGCTCGTCGTCGCGCGCGATAGTCAGCGCGTCGTCGGCGCGCACATGGTGGGGCGCGACGCGGCGGAGATCATCCAGGGCATCGCGGTCGCGATCCGCGCGGGCGCGACGAAGGCGCAGTTCGACGAGACGGTCGGCATTCATCCGACCGCTGCCGAGGAATTCGTCACGCTGCGGCAGAAGGAGCCGGACGACGCGTGACGCGCGATCGGGCCGGCGCGTCGCGCCGGTCCGACAACGGCGACGGACGTCCGTCGAGCGATGCGCAGGGCGCAGGGCGCAGGGCGCAGGGCGCAGGGCGCAGGGCGCAGGGCGCAGGGCGCAGGGCGCAGGGCGCAGGGCGCAGGGCGCGGCTTCGACATCCGGCCCGATTTCAGGTTCGCGACTTTGGGTGACTGGCGTGGCGGTTTCGCCGCCGCGGTTAGGCCGGGCGTTGGCCATTCGGCTCCATCCCATCGCGTTTCATGTCCGCTCCGATCCATCGCCAAACACTCGCCAAGCCCGCACCCAGCCCTCGGCCTCCGCGCCAAGCCCGCCAGCCGGGCTCCCCCCGCGCCGACAGCTCCCGCCTCCCGGCCCGACCCGGCCAATCTCCGGCCCACACGAGGCGCGCGCGAGACTTGCCTCATAATCAGGCACAGCCGATACTCTCGGATTCCGCGAAATTCCCCCTTCCAACTGATTGAACGGTTTTCGTCATGACCACGATTCTTGAAAATCTCCCGGCCGGCCAGAAAGTCGGCATCGCGTTCTCCGGCGGCCTCGACACGAGCGCCGCGCTGCACTGGATGCGCATCAAGGGGGCCGTTCCTTACGCCTACACGGCCAACCTCGGCCAGCCCGACGAAGACGACTACGACGCGATCCCGAAGCGCGCGATCCAGTACGGCGCCGAAGGCGCGCGCCTGATCGACTGCCGCGCGCAGCTCGTCGCCGAAGGGATCGCTGCGCTCCAATGCGGTGCATTCCACATCTCGACGGCCGGTGTCACGTATTTCAATACGACCCCGATTGGCCGCGCCGTGACGGGCACGATGCTCGTCGCCGCGATGAAGGAAGACGGCGTCAACATCTGGGGCGATGGCAGCACGTACAAGGGCAACGACATCGAGCGCTTCTACCGCTACGGCCTGCTCGTGAATCCGGACCTGAAAATCTACAAGCCCTGGCTCGACCAGCAGTTCATCGACGAACTCGGCGGCCGCACGGAAATGTCCGAGTTCATGCGTCAGGCGGGCTTCGCGTACAAGATGTCGGCGGAGAAGGCGTATTCGACCGACTCGAACCTGCTCGGCGCGACGCACGAGGCGAAGGATCTCGAGAGCCTCGAGAGCGGCATCAAGATCGTCAATCCGATCATGGGCGTCGCGTTCTGGCGCGACGACGTGAAGATCGACAAGGAAGAAGTGACGATCCGCTTCGAAGAGGGCCGCCCGGTCGCGCTGAACGGCGTCGAATTCAAGGATGCGGTCGAGCTGCTGCTCGAAGCGAACCGGATCGGCGGCCGCCACGGCCTCGGAATGAGCGACCAGATCGAGAACCGGATCATCGAGGCGAAGAGCCGCGGCATCTATGAAGCCCCGGGGCTCGCGCTGCTGTACATCGCGTACGAGCGCCTCGTCACCGGCATCCACAACGAGGACACGATCGAGCAGTATCGCGAGAACGGCCGCCGTCTCGGCCGCCTGCTGTATCAGGGCCGCTGGTTCGATCCGCAGGCGATCATGCTGCGCGAGACCGCGCAGCACTGGGTCGCGCGCGCGGTCACGGGCGAGGTGACGGTCGAGCTGCGTCGCGGCAACGACTACTCGATCCTCGGCACGCGCTCGCCGAACCTGACGTACCAGCCGGAACGCCTGTCGATGGAGAAGGTTCAGTCGATGTTCTCGCCGCGCGACCGGATCGGCCAACTGACGATGCGCAACCTCGACATCACCGACACGCGCGAGAAACTGCGCATCTACGCGCAGGTCGGCCTGCTGGCGGCGGGCGAATCGTCGGCGCTGCCGCAACTGAAGGAAGACCAGGGCGGCAACTGACGCACGCGCCGCGCGCGGCCGGCAGCGAACCGATATGTTCGCCTCCGGCCGCGGGAAAGCGGTGCGGCCGATTCGAACGAAAACGCCCGCGCGGCGATCGCGCGGGCCGCGCGCAGCCAAGCGCGAAACGGCGGGCAGCTCGCATGCCCGCGCCGCAGGGCCGGGAATGAAGCCTCCGGCCCGTCGATACGCATCAACCATGGGACGCCGCCGCATTCGCGCGTTCGCAGAATAGATAACAAGAATGGAGGTTGATATGTTCCAGATGCTTCCGTCGATGACGTTCGGCCGACGCTTGTCGGTGTGGTGGTCCTGCATGTGGCGTCAGATGGTCGCGAACTTGCCGGTGTGGATCGTCGGCGCCGCGGTCGTCGGTTTTTGGGCGTGGCAAACCCGTTCCGTGTCCGGTCATCGGCCGCCGTCCGCTTTGCTCGTCGAGGTCGGCATCGCGGCTGTCGTCGTCTGCTTCCTGGTTTGCGTGCCGATTACCGGATACATGGTGCGCAGGGGCTTCGCGGTGCACGAGTTGAGCGCGCCCGACCGGCTGACGGTCCAGCAAGCGGCGCTGGTCGGCTTGACGACGGTGGGCTGGAGCGTGCTCGTGTCGCTGCCGATCGATGCGCTGACGTGGCCGCTGCGCCGTGACGGCCATCAGTTGCTCGGTCAGGCGATCCGGCTGGTGTGGTATTTCGCAGGCGGATTGTACGTCGTGCTGCCGCGGCAGGCGCGGCGGCTGCGGCTGCTTGCGGGCGATTCGGCGTAATGCCGCGCGCGTTGCGATCGGCGATGCGACCGGTTGCGGCGAGCGCGCATTGCGCCGCATAGCGATCGTGGCGAACGCGCGTTGCCTGGGGCAAGGCGGCGTACGGATCGCCCGTTGCGACCGCAATGACTGCCACGGCCGCGACGATCGCATCGCGCGATCTCGCGGCGCTCGCGTTCGAATCTGCGTTCGACATGCGGCTCCGCTCGCTCGCCGCTCGCCTGATCGCCGACGCTTGACCCTCCCACAGTGGGAAGATTCATTCTTTGGTCACCTCACATCTCTCGGAGAAGCAACATGAAGCTCGAAGTGAAAGACATGTCGTGCGGCGGCTGTGCGAACGCGATCACGCAGGCGATCACGGCCGTCGATCCGTCGGCGTCCGTTTCGGTCGACGTCGCGTCGAAGGTCGTCAAAGTCGGCTCGACGCTCGGCGCCGAGCGTGTGGCGGCCATCATCGAAGCCGCGGGCTTTCATCCGGCCGTTGTGACGGCGTGAGATCGCGAGGCCGGCGCCATCCCGCGTGGCACGTCACCACGTGCGGGATGGCGCGCGAAGCCCGCTGCGCGCCGCGCGGGCTTCGTCAGGTTTTCACGGTACGCAGCCGCAGCGCGTTGCCGATGACCGAAACCGAGCTCGCCGCCATCGCGGCGCTCGCGATGATCGGACTCAGCGTGATGCCGAACCACGGATACAGCACGCCCGCGGCGACCGGAATGCCAACCGCGTTGTAGACGAACGCGAAGAACAGGTTCTGGCGGATGTTCTTCATCGTCGCGACGCTGAGCGCGCGCGCCCGCGCGATGCCGCGCAAGTCTCCCTTCACGAGCACGATCCGCGCGCTGTTCATCGCGACGTCGGTGCCCGTGCCCATCGCAATGCCGACGTTCGCCTGCGCGAGCGCCGGCGCATCGTTGACGCCGTCGCCCGCCATGGCGACGACGCGTCCCTGCTGCTGCAGCGCCTGCACGTGCCGGTACTTTTCCTCGGGCAGCACGCCCGCCTTGACGCCGTCGAGCGACAGCGCCTTCGCGACCGCGTTCGCGGTGACCGGGTTGTCGCCCGTCAGCATCACGATGCTCGCGCCCGACGCCTTGAGTAGCTGCACGGCGTCCGGCGTCGTCTCCTTGATCGGGTCCGCGACGCCGACGTAGCCCGCGAGCCGCCCGTCGATCGCGACGTACATCACTGTCTGGCCGGCTTCGCGCAGGCGGTCCGCTTCCGCTTCGACGGACGCGCAGTCGACTACGAGATCCGCCATCAGGCGCGCATTGCCGAGCGCGACTGCGTGTTCGTCGATCACGCCTTTCACGCCTTTCCCGGGCACGGAATCGAACGATTCGACCGGCGTGCGCGCGGCGCCCGCCTGCTTCGCCTGTTCGATGATCGCCTGCGCGAGCGGATGTTCGCTCGCGCCTTCGAGGCTCGCCGCATAGCCGAGCAAGACGCGCTCGTCGCGCGCATCGAGCGCGACGAGCGCGTGCACGCGCGGCCTGCCCTCCGTCAGCGTGCCCGTCTTGTCGACGACGACCGTGTC
Organism: Burkholderia sp. ABCPW 14; assembly: GCF_001523835.1. NCBI lineage: Bacteria > Pseudomonadati > Pseudomonadota > Betaproteobacteria > Burkholderiales > Burkholderiaceae > Burkholderia > Burkholderia sp. ABCPW 14. The sequence goes on from NZ_LOVS01000149.1 coordinate 252,819, forward strand.
GACCTTTTCCATCAGCTCCAATGCGTCGGCATCCTTGATGAGCACGCCTTCGCGCGCGCCGCGGCCGACGCCGACGATGATCGACACGGGCGTCGCGAGGCCGAGCGCGCACGGGCACGCGATGATGAGCACGCTGATCGCGATGACGAGCGCGTTCGCGAGCGCGGGCGCCGGCCCGAACGTCGCCCACGCGACGAACGCGGCCGCGGCGAGCGCGATGACGGCGAGCACGAACCAGCCGGATACCTGATCGGCGAGCGTCTGGATCGGTGCGCGCGAGCGACCCGCCTCGGCGACCATCTGCACGATCCGCGCGAGCAGCGTGTCGGTGCCGACTTTCTCCGCGCGCATCACGAACGTGCCCGTCTGGTTGACGGTCGCGCCCGTCACCTTGCTGCCTTCCGTCTTCTCGGCCGGCATCGATTCGCCGGTGATCATCGATTCGTCGACGCTCGAGTGTCCTTCGACGACAATGCCGTCGACCGGAATCTTCGAGCCGGGCTTCACGCGCAGCATGTCGCCGGCAACGACCGCTTCGAGCGGCACGGTCTCCTCGACGCCGTCCGGCTTCACGCGCACCGCCGTATGCGGCGCGAGCTGCAGCAGATCGCGGATCGCGCTCGACGTGCGCGAGCGCGCGCGCAATTCGAGCACCTGGCCGAGCAGCACGAGCGTCACGATCACCGCCGCCGCCTCGAAATAGAGCGGGATTTCGTGGCCGCTGCGCAACGCCTGCGGGAGCGCGTCGGGAAAGAGCAGCGCGAACATGCTGAACGCGTACGCGGCCGCGACGCCGAGCGCGATCAGGCTGAACATGTTGAGCCGCCGCGTCACGAACGACTTCCAGCCGCGCGTGAGAAACGGCCAGCCGCCCCACAGCACGACGGGCGTTGCGAGCGCCGCCTGCACGCATTGCGACCACGACGCGGCCATTCCGTGCGGCAGCGGCCAGCGCGAGAGGCCCGCGTCGATGCCCGTGCCGATGTCGAACGGCAACACCATCCGGCCCATCGTCATCAGCACGAGCGGCACCGAAAGCGCGAGCCCGACCCAGAAGCGTTTCGTCATCGATTCGAGCTCGGGATTCCTCTCTTCGACGGCGCCGGGCGCGAGCGGCTCGAGCGCCATGCCGCAGATCGGACAGTTGCCCGGCGCGTTCGTACGTATCCGCGGATGCATCGGGCACGTGTAGCCTGCGCCAGGCTTGGTCGCGGATTCGCTGGCTGCCTGGTTCGGCATCCCGACGAATTTCTGCGGCGACGCGCGAAACGTCGCCAGGCATTTTTCGCTGCAGAAGCGATACGTCCGGCCTTGATAGTCGTGCCTGAGTTTCGTGTCGATCGGCACGTTCATTTCGCAAACGGGATCGACGACGGTTTCGCCGGGCTTCGCCGCATCGTGCGCGTCGTGTACGCGATGCGGATCGCGCTGTTTGTTCGTGTCGTCGTGGTGATCGTGATGGACATGTGCGTCGTGCATGGCAAGCGCTCCAGTCGCGTCTGTGAGTGTTGGTTTCTCCCGCGTCGGCGAGCTCCGGCGAGGCGCGCGGCGTCATCGCGGCGCCGCACCGTGTGGCGGCTTCGGATCGTCTTTCGATGTTGCGCTTCTCCGGCCGGCTTCGCGAGCGCGGGAGACGGAAGCTCGCGAGCCGGTGTCGCTAGCGGTGCCGCTCATGGTCGTCTTCGGAATCGCGACGCGCCTCGTTTCCGGATGCGCGCCGGTGTCGATGTCCGCGACGCATGACGAGATGGGCGAGCGGACACGCGAGCAACAACGGATACGGCAGGAAGCCAAGAACGTGGTGGCGGCGGCGAGGCAGCAGCACGAGCGCAGCGATCGCGCCGACCACGCCGACCACGCCGACCACGCCGATCACGCCGATCACGCCGATCACGCCGATCACGCCGACCACGCCGACCACGCCGACCACGAGCGCGCCGACCGCAATGCTCGTTCGCGCGGACGGACGCGGGCGGCGCGGCGCGTTCATCGTCCTACTCCGCGCGGCGTGCCGTCGTCAGGCGGCACGCGCTTCATGAGCGGCCAGGCCGACCCATTGCCGTCGATGCGCGGGCTGCACGGCCGTATCCGCCGATGCCCGCGCACGGCAAGCAATCCCGAATCGCGTCGCGAGTGAGGCGGCGACCGTTGCAATCGCGAATCGATCGAACGCTTTCATTTCGGAAGCCTGAGCATCGTTCGAAGGCGACTACTCGTTCCACTGTAGTGCCGGTTGCAAGGTGCGAATTGATATACCTCAATCGAGCCCCGTTACTTGCCGGCCGCCGCGCGGTTTGAACGGGCATCGTGCAAAAATTCGAAATAGCGGCACGCGGCAGCGCGCGGTGCTTGTTGCCCGCTCGCGCTTGTCGACTATTGACGCAAATCAAGCTGATCCGGAACCGCATACGTAGCATCGATTCGACGCTTACGCGGCCGTCCGGGACCGGCCGTCCAAAACCGGCCGTCCAAACCGGCCGTCCGCGATCGGTGCGACGCCTTCCCGGCGAACAGCAACGGAGGTAGCAGATGCGATATCACTCATCGATCCCGCGCGCCGCGGCGGCGTGGACACGTCTGGTTCGGGCCGCGATGCTGGCCGTGCTGGCGTTCGCGTTGTCCGGCTGCGGCTATAACGCAATCCAGGTGCAGGACGAGCAAGTGAAGGCGAGCTGGTCGGAAGTGCTGAATCAGTATCAGCGCCGCGCGGACCTCGTGCCGAATCTCGTCAACACGGTGAAGGGCTACGCGAATCAAGAGCGCGACGTGCTCACGCGCGTCACCGAGGCGCGCGCGCAGGTCGGCTCGATTCGCGCGACGCCCGAACTGCTGTCCGATCCGCAGGCGTTCGCGAAATTCGAGGCCGCGCAAGGGCAACTGACGTCGTCGCTGTCGCGGCTCCTCGTCGTGTCTGAGAACTATCCGCAACTGAAGTCCGATGCGAACTTCCGCGATCTGCAAGCGCAGCTCGAAGGCACCGAAAACCGCATCACGGTCGCGCGCAACCGCTACATCCGCTCGGTGCAGGCCTACAACACGACGATCCGCTCGTTCCCGAGCAACCTGACCGCGATGGCGTTCGGCTACCAGGGAAAGCCGAACTTCTCGGTTGCGAACGAAGCGGAGATCTCGACGCCGCCGCGCGTCGATTTCGGGGCTGCGCCCGCGCCCGCGCCGGCCGCCGGAGCCTCGAATTGAAGTTCTTTCATGCGGCGTGCTTCGCCATCCTCACGTTCGCGTCGCTCGGCGGCGGCGTCTGCCGCGCCGAGCAGCCGGTGCCGCTGCTTGCCGCGCGCGTGACGGACGAGACGGGCACGCTGACGGACGCCCAGCGCGCGACGCTCGAACAGTCGCTGAAGGACTTCGAAACGCACAAGGGCAGCCAGATCGCCGTCCTGATCGTGCCGACGACGCAGCCCGAGACGATCGAGCAGTATTCGATTCGCGTCGTCGAGCAGTGGAAGCTCGGCCGCGCGAACGTCGACGACGGCGCGCTCCTCATCGTCGCGAAGAACGATCGCGCGCTGCGCATCGAAGTCGGCTACGGCCTCGAGGGCGTGCTGACCGACGCGACGAGTCATCGCATCATCGACGAGGTCATCGTGCCGGGCTTTCGGCGCGGCGACTTTTACGGCGGGATCTCGGCGGGCGTCGGCGGCATGATGCGCGTGATCGAAGGCGAGCCGCTGCCGCCGCCGCGCGCGCGGCGCGGCGAAGACGGCGGGCTCGGCCGCTTGCTGCCGGTGCTGTTCGTGATGACGATCGTCGCGGGCGGCGTGCTGCGCGCGGTGTTCGGCCGGCTCGCGGGCTCGGTCGTCACGGGCGGGGCGGTCGGTTTCGTCGCGTGGCTGTTGTCCGGCGCGCTACTCGTCGCGGTCGCGGCGGCCGCGATCGCGCTCTTCTTCACGCTGTTCGGCGGCGGGATGGGCGCGCGCGTCGGCGGCCCGTTCATCGGCGGCAGCGGCGGCGGCTGGGGCGGCGGACAGGACGGTTTCCGCGGCGGCGGCGGCGGGTTTGGCGGCGGCGGCGCGTCCGGGAGGTGGTGATGGATATCGGACGCATCGCGAGACATCTGCTAATGACGCGCTGGCGCGTCGGCGCCGCGTTTCCGAAGCGCACGCTCGACAAGATCGAGCAGGCGGTCAGGGCGAGCCACGGGAAGCACGTTGGTCAATTGCGCTTCGCGGTCGAGGGCGCGCTGCACGCATCGATGCTCTTCAAGGGGGTGACCGCACGTGAGCGGGCGATCGACGTGTTCTCCGAACTGCGCGTCTGGGACACCGAACACAACAACGGCGTGCTCATCTATCTGTTGCTCGCCGATCACGACGTCGAGATCGTCGCCGATCGCGGCATACATGCGCGCGTCGACAGCGACGACTGGGAAGAAATTTGCCGCGCGATGGAAGCCGAGTTCCGGCGCGGCCGCTTCGAGGCGGGCTCGATCCACGGAATCGAGCGCGTGACCGCGCTGCTCGCGCGGCACTATCCGTCACGCCGGGCGCCGGGCGACGAGCTGTCGAGCGCACCGGTCGTGTTGTAGGCAACGCGCTTTGCGCGCGGTCTTTCGAGATCGGGTGGCTTGCCGTTTCGCGCTCGCATCGAATCGGGCGAGTCGAGCCCGTTGCATCGCGCGCGTCGCGAAACCTGCCCGCGTATCGGTCATGGCGCGACGAAATTGCGCCTCATCGCCGGGCGCGATGCACTACTGTTTTTATATGTCCGTGCCTCATGCGATCCGATAGAAAGCGAGAGCCTTGGCGTGACCTGCGCCCCGCCGCCGGCCGGCTGCCGTCGATTCGTAAATTAAGGAGGCGAAAGATGCAGCGATTGGAACATGCGCTCAAGCGCGTCAAGGTCGGCACCGGCACGCCGATCGATTTCTCCGGCACGTGGAAGAACGAGCTCGGCTCGACGATGCAGATCGAGCAATCGGACGACAGCGTGACGGGCAAGTACAGGAGCGCGGTCAGCGAAAAGGGCGGCTCGACGAGCGGCGATCTGATCGGCTACGTCGACGGCGACCTGATTGCGTTCGTCGTTCACTGGGATCAGTTTCAGGCGATCACCGCGTGGGTCGGACAGTGCGAGCCCGGCACGTCGAACGACAGGATCAACACGCTGTGGCAGATGACGCAGCAGGTGGAGGCGGGCGACGAGTGGGCGTCGATCAACGCGGGGGCCGATACGTTCGTTCGGGCTTGATGAGGACGTGAAGCGCGAAGGTTCGGTGCGAGCGATCCGCGACGTTGCGCGGCGGATCGCTCGCCCGGCGGCGCGCGATTATTCCACCGTCACCGATTTCGCGAGATTGCGCGGCTTGTCGACGTCGGTGCCGCGCGCGCAAGCGGTGTGATACGCGAGCAGTTGCAGCGGCACGACGTGCAGGATCGGCGACAGCGGCCCGTAATGCTCAGGCATCCGGATCACGTGCAGCCCCTCGTCGTTGACGATGTGCGTGTCGGCGTCGGCGAACACGTACAGCTCGCCGCCGCGCGCGCGCACTTCCTGCATGTTCGACTTCAGCTTTTCGAGCAGCGTGTCGTTCGGCGCGACCGTCACGACCGGCATCGCTTCCGTCACGAGCGCGAGCGGCCCGTGCTTCAGCTCGCCCGCGGGATAGGCTTCCGCGTGGATGTACGAGATTTCCTTCAGCTTCAGCGCGCCTTCGAGCGAGATCGGATAGTGCAGCCCGCGGCCGAGGAACAGCGCATTCTCCTTGCGCGCGAATTCTTCGGACCACGCAATGATCTGCGGCTCGAGCGCGAGCACGCTGTTCAGCGCGGCGGGCAGGTGGCGCAGCTGCTTGAAGTAGTCGGCTTCGCGCGCCGCGTCGACGTGGCCGCGCAGCTTGCCGAGCGTCGCCGCGAGCACGAACAGCGCGGCGAGCTGCGTCGTGAACGCCTTCGTCGACGCGACGCCGATCTCGGTGCCCGCGTGCGTGAGGAATTGCAGCTCGGTCTGGCGGACCATCGCGCTCGTCGCGACGTTGCAGATCGCGAGCGTGTGCGCGTGGCCGAGCGCCTGCGCGTGCTTGAGCGCGGCGAGCGTGTCGGCCGTCTCGCCCGATTGCGAGATCACGACGACGAGCGAGCGCGGGTTCGGCACCGATTCGCGATAGCGGTACTCGCTCGCGATCTCGACTTGCGTCGGGATCTTCGCGATCGATTCGAGCCAGTACTTCGCGGCCAGACCCGAGTAGTAGCTCGTGCCGCAGGCGAGGATCAGCAGGCTGTCGATGTCGGCGAACACGCCGGCCCCCTTGCTGCCGAACAGCGACGGATCGAATGCATCGGCCTGCGGAATCGTGTCGGCGATCGCGCGCGGCTGCTCGAAGATCTCCTTTTGCATGAAGTGCCGGTACGGGCCGAGCTCGACCGCGCCGCCGTATGCGTTGACGACGCGCACGTCGCGCTCGGCGCGCGCGCCGCTGCGATCGACGATCCGCACGCCGTCGAGCGTCAGCTCGCAGACGTCACCTTCCTCGAGGAACGTGAAGTGATCGGTGCTGCCGGCGAGCGCGAGCGCGTCGGACGCGAGGAAGTTCTCGCCCTGGCCGAAGCCCACGACGAGCGGCGACCCCTGGCGCGCGCCGACGACGGTGTGCGGCTCGTCCTTGTGGATCACCGCGATCGCGTATGCGCCGTGGAGCTGCTTGACGGCTTCCTGGACGGCGGCGAACAGGTTGCCGCGATAGAGGCTGTGGATCAGGTGCGCGACGACTTCGGTGTCGGTCTGCGAGACGAACGCGTAGCCCTTGCCGCGCAGCGTCTCGCGCAGCGTCTCGAAGTTCTCGATGATGCCGTTGTGCACGAGCGCGAGCGCATTCGACGAGAAGATCGGGTGCGCGTTGTGCGTGACGGGCGCGCCGTGCGTCGCCCAGCGCGTGTGCGCGATGCCCGTCGCGCCATCGAGATGCGACTCGCGCACCTGCGCATCGAGATCGGCGACGCGCGCGACGCTGCGCGCGCGCTTCGGCGCACCCGGCGTAGGGGCGTTGGCGTCGAGCACCGCGACGCCGCACGAGTCGTAGCCGCGATACTCGAGACGGCGCAGTCCTTCGATCAGCACCGGAACGATGTTACGTTGCGCAACTGCGCCGACAATCCCGCACATGAAAATCCATCCTCGAAACTTGACAATGATGCGGGCGCGTCCGTGCGCGCCCGAAAAACGGTTCAGCTCTTCTTCTTGACGGGGCGCACGTAGCCGCTCTTCGCGGTCTGCGTCTTGTCGTTCAGCACGAGCATGCCTTCGGCGACGTCCTTCCAGACCGTCGTGCCCGCCGCGATCGTCACGCCGCGACCGACGCGCACCGGCGCGACGAGCTGCGTGTCCGAGCCGACGAACACGTCGTCCTCGATGATCGTGCGGAACTTGTTCGCGCCGTCGTAGTTGCAGGTGATCGTGCCCGCGCCGATGTTCACGCGCGCGCCGATGTCGGCGTCGCCGAGATAGCTCAGGTGGTTCGCCTTCGAGCCGTGGCCGAGCGTCGCGTTCTTCATCTCGACGAAGTTGCCGACGTGCGCTTCGTCGGCGAGCACAGCGCCAGGCCGCAGCCGCGCGTACGGGCCGACGACGGTGTGCGCGCCGAGCGTCGCGCCGTCGAGATGCGAGAACGCGTCGATGCGCGCGCCCGAGGCGATCGTCGCGTTGCGGATCACGCAGTTCGCGCCGATCGTTACGTTGTCGGCGAGCGTCACGTCGCCTTCGAACACGCAGTTCACGTCGATCGACACGTCGCGGCCGCACGTAAGCGTGCCGCGCACGTCGATGCGCGCCGGATCGGCGAGCGTCACGCCGCCGGCGAGCAGCGCGTCCGCGAGATTGCGCTGGTGAATGCGTTCGAGCTCGGCGAGCTGCGCCTTGCTGTTGACGCCGAGCGTCTCCCATTCGTCGTCCGGCTGCGTCGTGACGATCTCGAAGCCCGCTTCGATCGCCCGCTCGACGACGTCGGTCAGGTAATACTCGCCCTGCGCGTTGTCGTTGCCGAGCGCGCCGAGCCACATCGACAATTGCGCGGTCGGCGTGACGACGATGCCCGTGTTGATCTCGGCGATCTTCAGTTCGTCGGCCGTCGCGTCCTTCTGTTCGACGATGCGCGTCACGCAGCCCGCCTGATCGCGCACGATGCGCCCGTAGCCGGTCGGATCGTCGAGCATGACGGTCAGCACGCCGTAGCGCGCGTCGGTCGCGGCGTCGACGAGGCGCTTGAGCGTCGCCGTGCGCGTGAGCGGCACGTCGCCGTACAGCACGAGCGTCGGCTGAGACGGTTCGAGAAGCGGCAGCGCCTGGCGCACCGCGTGCCCGGTGCCGAGCTGCTGCTCCTGCACCGCGAACTGCACGTCGGGCGCGGCGACGGCCGCCTGCACCTGCTCGGCGCCATGGCCGACCACGACGACGAGCCGGGACGGCGCGAGCGCGCGGGCGGTATCGATCACGTGGGAGAGAAGGGGCCTGCCGGCCAGAGGATGAAGCACTTTCGGCAGCGCCGAACGCATGCGCTTGCCAGTGCCTGCCGCCAAAATCACGATATTCATGGCGCCAGTTTCGTAGGGAGAGTTCGAAGCTGGCCATTCTAGCATGCAGGCCCCCGCCGGCGCGGGGGCGCGGCGGGCCGGGAGGGGCGCGTAGGCCGCCGGCGGCCGCGGCGGCGGACAGGCAGTCCGGCTTGCGCGGATGTCGGGCCGGAGCGGGGCTGTGCGCAGGCGATCGCGCTGGAAATCGGGGCGCCGCGCTGCCGGCGAGGGCGGGCAATGAGCGCCCAGCGACGCGCATCGAGGTGCGGCAGGCGTCGCACACGCCACATGGATCGGGGCGGCGGCCGGCTTGCCGCAAGCGCGTGCCGCGCGGATCACGCCGGCGGTGCCGGGTTGGCCGTGTGCACTGCGTGCTCGCGCGGCGAGACCGGGCCGCGCCATGCGTCGTCAGTCGGCTTTGGTATTACGAGATTCGCGTCGCGTGCGAGCCGCCAGCCTCCTTGCGCAGGATCGTCAGCGTGCGTCCGCCGCGTCGCGCGGGCGGCGCACCGTTCGGGCCGCACTCCGTCAGATCGAGACGGTTGTGCGGATACGCCCAGTCGCCGAGCACGCAAAGCGCCTCGATGTCACCGTCGATATCGAGTTCGGCGCCCTTCGTCGCGCCGGCCGATGCCGCAAATGCGCGTTTGCCGAGCGGCTACTGGCCCGGGATCAGGAAGAGCGCGTCGTCCGCCATCAGGCTCGGCATCGTCGCGACGTCGCCGGTTCGGCTCGCCGCGAGCCGAGTGTCGACCCGCTCGCGAATCGCACGCTCGTCATCGCTCGTCTCGTTCGCTCCTTCGGCGTGACGCGTTCGATTCCATTGCGCGCGCCGCACGTCATGCACATCGCATTGCCATACACGATTCGCGGCGCGCAGCGGGAACGGATTCCGTTTGCACATGCCGCATTCGCCCGATGTTTTACAGTCCTGAAGGAATGATGTTCGGATATCTGAATAAAAGAGAGTCTCCCCTCGAATCGTTTTCATCGTCAGCGGTGTGTCACAGACGAAACGCAGACTCCGGCTCGCATCACGCGGCGGCAGCTCGGCGACATGGACCGATCGCGCCGCACGCGGCTTTTCAGGGGAAGGACAGTGAGTCAGGATCAGAACAATTCGTCGGCGCATTTCCACACGCGCCGGCGTCTCATCAGCGCGGCCGCCGCGGCGCTCGCAAGCTCGGTCGGCCTCGCGAGCTGCGGCGGCGACAGCGTCAGCGGCGGTTCGGGCGGCGCGCAGGCATTGGCCGCGGCATCGTCGGGCGCCGACACGGCGCGACGCAACGCGTCGTCGCCGCAGCCGCCGCAGTTGCCGCCGCCCGGTCAGTCGGGCATCGATCACGTCGTGCTCGTCGTGATGGAAAACCGCTCGTTCGACCATTATTTCGGCTGGCTGCCCGGTGCGAACGGCAAGCAGGCGGGCCTGCAGTTCCAGGATGCGTTCGGCGACATGCAGAACACGTTCCGGCTCGCGATCAGTCCGCTGTACGGTTTTCAAGGCTGTAATTTTGCGGACCCGGATCACAGCTATACGGGCGGCCGCATTCAGATGAACGGCGGCAAGATGGACGGTTGGCTGAAGACGCCCGACACGAACCGGACGGCGGGCGACCTGTTCCCGATCGGCTACTACCTCGGCGAGGATCTCGCGTTCTTCGGCCCGTGCGCGCAGAACTGGACGGTCTGCGACCAGTACCATTGCGGGATTCTCGCGGAGACCTATCCGAACCGCTTCTATCTGATGTGCGGCGAGACGGACCGGATCGTCAATACGTCGACGGTGTCGCAACTGCCGACAATCTTCGATCGCTTCGCGGCGAAGGGCGTGTCGTCGACGTACTACTACGGCGACGTGCCGTTCACCGCGCTGTTCGGCACGAAATATCTCGGCATCTCGAAGCTGTTCTCCGAATTCCTCGTCGACGCGGCGGCGGGCACGCTGCCCGCGTTCTCGTACGTCGATCCGCGCTTTCTCGGCGAGAACCCGGAAGGCGTGTCGGGCGACGATCATCCGAACTCGGACATCCGCAACGGCCAGGCCTTCCTGAACCAGATCTACGACGCGGTGCGCAACGGCCCCGGCTGGCAGCGCACGCTGCTCGTCGTCACGTACGACGAATGGGGCGGCTTCTTCGATCACGTCGCGCCGTTCCAGCGCCCGGTATCGACCGCCGAAGCGCTGCTCGGCAACGACGGCTATCTCGGCTTTCGCGTGCCGCTCGTGCTGATCGGGCCGACCGCGCAGCGCGGCTACGTGAGCCACTGGCAGTTCGATCCGAGCTCGATCCATCAATTCCTGATGTGGCGCTTCGGCCTCGATCCGCTCGGCGTGCGCAGCACGCTGTCGAACACGAACTCGATCGCGTACGCACTGAATTTCTCGTCGCCGGATTATTCGGCGCCGGCATTCAGCGTGCCGACCGGCCCGTTCGGCAACGTGTGCTCGAACACGGTCACGGGCGCGCTGACGAGCGCGGCCGGCATTCCGGGCATCAGCGATCTGCGCGCGGCCGCGACGACGCTCGGCTTTCCTTCACCCTGAATTCATAGGTTCGTCATCATGCAAGTTTCGTTCGATTCGCTGTGGCGCGCGCTGCGCGGGCTCTTCGCCGCGATGACGATGGTCGCGCTCGCGAGCTGCGGCGGCGCCGATTCGCCGGGCGTGGCCGGCAAGGCGGCCGCCGCCGCGCAAAACACGTCGGTTGTCGCGAAGGCGTCGGCGATGTCGCCGACGCTCGGCTCGATCCCGAAGATCGGCCACGTGTTCGTGATCGTGCTGGAAAACAAGGGCTATGCGGCGACGTTCGGCGCTGGCAGCCAGGCGCCGTATCTCGCGACGACGCTGACGAGCCAGGGCGCGCTTCTCACGCAGTACTACGGGATCGGTCACAACAGCAACGACAACTATCTGGCGATGGTGAGCGGCCAATCGCCGAATCCCCAGACGCAGGCGGACTGCCAGTACTACAGCGACTGGATCGGCACGACGATTCCAGACGCGAACGGCCAGGTGGTCGGCTCGGGCTGCGTGTATCCGCCCGCTGTCCGGACGATCGCGAACCAGCTCGAGACCGCGGGCCTGAACTGGCGCGGCTACATGGAAGACATGGGCAACGACCTCGCGCGCGACGGCGGCGCGACGTGCTCGCATCCGCCGCTCAACGGCCAGGACGGCACGCAGAAAGCGACCGCGACCGACGGCTACGCGACGCGGCACGATCCGTTCGTGTACTTCCATTCGATCGTGGACAACCCGACCGATTGCAACGCGCGCGTGGTGCGGCTCGACAACCTCGCGAACGACCTCGCGAATCCGAACACGACGCCTGCGCTGTCGTTCATCGTGCCGAATCTCTGCAACGACGGCCACGACGATCCGACGTGCGCGGACGGCACGACGGCGGGCGGACTGCCCGCGATCAATGATTTCCTGCAGAACTGGGTGCCGAAGATCACGTCGTCGGCGGCGTTCAAGCAGGACGGACTCCTGATCATCGCGTTCGACGAGGCGGACACGAGCGACGCGTCCGCATGCTGCGGCGAGCCCGCCGGGCCGAACACGCCGCTACCGGGCATCACCGGGCCGGGCGGAGGGCTGACGGGCGCGGTGCTGCTGTCGCCGTTCATCAAGGGCGGCACGATCAGCAACACGCCGTACAACCACTATGCGCTGCTGAAGAGTATCGAGGACGTGTTCGGGCTACCGTATCTCGGCTACGCGGGAACGAGCGGGCTGCAGTCGTTCGGCAGCGACGTCTATACCGCGCAGAAGCTTCAGTAAGCGAGGAAGATGCCCGGCCGCATGAGCCGGGCAGCGGCGGGGCCATATTCGACGAGAACGGCGTGCGCAGGCTTGCGCGCCGCCGTTCGTTTCGGTGCTCGGGCGAGCGCGCCGAAAAAGCGCGAGGATGCCGCCGGTCGCCGGCGGCCCGATGTCGCGCCGCGCACGAACGACGGTGCATCGTCATCATGCACGGTGCCAGACGAACGGCCGCATCGCGTGCGCGGAAAGCCGTTCGCCGTACGTCGGGCGCCGCGCTTTACAGATCGTCGAACTGCACGATCGACACGGATTTCGCACCGTCCGGCGCGCCCGCGTCGGTGCCGCACGGCTCTTCGTCGAACGCGATGTCGCCGTCGGGATCGGCGCGGCCCGTTGCGCGCAAGTCCGCGAACGGGAACAGCTTCGTGTCCATCAGGTGCGACGGCGCGACGTTCGCGAGCGCGTTGAACATGTTCTCGACGCGGCCCGGGAAGCGCTTGTCCCACTCGCGGATCAGCGCCTTCATCTCCGCGCGCTTCAGGTTCGGCTGGCTGCCGCACAGGTTGCACGGGATGATCGGGAATTCGCGCAGTTCCGCGTATTTCTCGAGATCGGTTTCCTTCACGTACGCGAGCGGGCGGATCACGACGTTCTTGCCGTCGTCCGACTGCAGCTTCGGCGGCATCCCTTTCAGCTTGCCGCCGTAGAAGAGGTTGAGGAGCAGCGTCTGAAGGATGTCGTCGCGATGGTGGCCAAGCGCGATCTTCGTCGCGCCGAGCTCGCCCGCGACGCGGTACAGAATGCCGCGGCGCAGCCGCGAGCACAGCGAGCAGGTGGTCTTGCCTTCCGGCACGAGGCGCTTGACGATGCTGTACGTGTCCTGATTCTCGATGTGGAACGGCACGCCGATAGTCGCCAGGTATTCGGGCAGCACGTGCTCCGGAAAGCCCGGCTGCTTCTGGTCGAGGTTCACGGCGACGATGTCGAAATCGATCGGCGCGCGCTCGCGCAGGCGCAGCAGGACGTCGAGCAGCGCGTAGCTGTCCTTGCCGCCCGACAGGCAGACCATCACCTTGTCGCCGTGCTCGATCATGTTGTAGTCGCCGATCGCCTGGCCGACCTGGCGCGCGAGCCGCTTGAACAGCTTGTTGTTTTCGTACGCTTCCTTCTGCTCGCGGCGCGTGAGCGTGCGGCGGCCGATCTCGGCGGCGTTCGCCTCGACGGCGGCGGCCGCGTCGGCTTCGTTCAGATGCGGGGTGTGGGGCGCATTCATGCTCGCTCCTCGTCCTTGATGCGAAATACTTCGACGCCGACGGCGTCGCAATCGGAATAGGCGTCCGGCTTTTCGGTGGAGACGCGCACCGCGCGCACCGCGTCGTGCGCGAGCAGGTTCGCCGCGATCGCGTCGCAGAGCGTTTCCTGCAGATGGATGTGGCCGCGCGCGACGCACTGCGCGACGCTTTGCTTCATCAGATCATAGTCGACGACTTCACGCAGCTTGTCCTCGACGGGCGTCGTCAGCGCGAGCGGCACGAACAGGTCGACGTTGATGACGACGCGCTGTTCGCCGCGCTTCTCGTGCTCGAAGGCGCCGATGTTCATGTACACCTCGTAGTCGCGCAGGTAGAGCCTGCGGCAATCGGCGAGCCTGGGGTGCAGGAGGGCGGCAAACATGGTCGTTCCAGTCAAAGGTAATGCATGCAAAGGGGCGCGGCCCGGCGCGGCGTCGATACGTCCGTACGTCCGCGCGCGGCCGCGCCCGTCAGTTCACCTCGTCCGCGGGCGGCGCGAGATGCTCGCCGCCGTCGACGGTCAGCGTCGCGCCGGTGACGCCCGGCGCGTCCGCGAGATAGCAGGCGGCGTCGGCGATGTCGTCCGCGCGCGGCGCGCGCCCTCGCACGAGGCCGACGACCCGCACCTTCGGCGCGAGCGCGAGCGCCTGCGCGGTCGTCGCGCGATGCAGCGCGGCTTGCGCGAGCGAGTGCGACAAGCGCTCGGGCGCCGGATGAAACAGCGTCTCGTCCAGCAGGTGAATCACGACCGCGCGCGCGCGCTCGTCGTCGCGCGCGGCGTCGGGCGTCGCGTCGGCGAGCGTGCGGGCGAGCACGAGCGGCGCGGCGACGCTGCGCGCCATCGCGCCCGCGAGCGACGCGTAGCCGACGTCGTGCGCGCTGTCCGCGACGGGCGCGGCTTGCGCGACGACACACGTCGGCCGGCCGAGCGCCGCGCCGCAGGCGGCGACGAGCCGCGCGACGTCGTCCTCGACCGACAGGTCGGCGACGAGCACCGCCGCGCGGCGGCCGAGCGCCTCGACTTCGGCTGCGAGCGCGGCGGCTGCGCGGGCTTCGTCGCCCGCGGCGGCCGCGAGCGCGACGTCCCAGCCGCGCCGCGCGAAGCCGACCGCGAGCGCGCGGCCGACGGCCGTAGTGTCGAGCGCGGGCGGCGTGGCGGCGGGCGAGCGGCCCGCGCCGGTCGTGCTGCGCGCGGCGGTAGCGGCGGATACGCCGGACGCGCCGCTCGGGCCGGCCGCGGCGAGCCCCCCGGGCTTGCTGCCGGAACGTGCGGTGTCCGAAGCGACGTTCGTTCGCTCGGCGCCCGCTCGCATGGCGTTCGCCGGCGCTGCGTCCGCCCGCGCGTCGCCGGATCGCGTGTCGTTTGCCCGGGCGGCGGCATCCGCCGCTCGCAAGGCGTCCGTCCGCAAGGCATCGGTTTGCACGGCGCCCGTGATCAGCACGACCCGTGCGGCGCTTGCCGCGGATGTGTCGCAGGTGTCGGCTAAGACGGTCATTTACAATGCCGGGATGAATCCGAAAGCTCACGAACCCGGTAGTTTACCCGTTCCCGGCCCCGACGCGCTCGCGCAGTCCGAATCGCTCGCCGCTTCGCTACGCGCCGAAATCGCCGCGGCGGGCGGCTGGATCCCGTTTTCACGCTACATGGAACGCGCGCTGTATGCGCCGGGCGCGGGCTACTACAGCGGCGGTGCGCAGAAATTCGGCCGGCGCGCCGAAGACGGCAGCGATTTCGTGACCGCGCCGGAGTTGTCGCCGCTCTTCGCGCAGACGCTCGCGCGTCCCGTCGCGCAGGCGCTCGAAGCGAGCGGCACGCGGCGCGTGATGGAATTCGGCGCGGGCACGGGCCAGCTCGCGGCGGGGCTCCTGGACGCACTCGCCGCGCTCGGCGTCGAGCTCGACGAATACGCGATCGTCGACTTGTCCGGCGAGTTGCGCGCGCGCCAGCGCGAGACGCTCGAAGCGCAAGCGCCCGGACTCGCCGCGCGCGTGTGCTGGCTAGATGCACTGCCCGAGCGTTTCGAAGGCGTCGTCGTCGGCAACGAAGTGCTCGACGCGATGCCGGTGCAACTCGTCGTCAAATACGCGGACGGCTGGCGCGAGCGCGGCGTCGCGATCGACGACGCGGGCGCGTTCGCGTTCTCCGACCGGCCGCTCGCGCGCGCCGAGGACGCGGCGCGCCTCGTCGAGATCGACGCCGACGAGTGCTACGTGACCGAGACGCACGACGCGGCGGCGGCGTTCGTTCGCACGGTCTGCACGATGCTCGCGCGCGGCGCGGCGTTCTTCATCGACTATGGCTTTCCGAGCCACGAGTACTACCACCGGCAGCGCGCGCAGGGCACGCTGATGTGTCACTACCGGCACCGCGCGCACGGCGACCCGTTCCTTTATCCGGGGTTGCAGGACATCACCTCGCACGTCGAATTCAGCGCGATCTACGAAGCGGGCGTCGGCGCGGGCGCGGATCTGCTCGGCTATACATCGCAGGCGCGCTTCCTGCTGAATGCGGGCATCACCGACGTGCTCGCCGAGATCGACCCGTCCGACGTACAACATTTCCTGCCCGCCGCGAACGCGGTCCAGAAGCTGATTTCCGAAGCGGAGATGGGCGAGCTCTTCAAGGTGATCGCGTTCTCGCGCGGCATCGACGGCACGCTCGACGCGTTCGCGCGCGGCGACCGCTCGCACACGCTGTAGCCGACGGGAGGCGATGCGATGCTGCGCTGGCTGCTCACCACGTTCATTGCCGTGATGGTGCTGACGCGCGCGTGGCCGTGGCTGTCGAAGCTCGGGGTCGGGCGCTTGCCGGGCGACGTGACACTGCGGTTCGGCTCGCGCGTCTATCCGTTTCCGTTCATGTCGACGCTCGTGATCATGGGCGTCGTGTCGGTGATCGCGCGGCTCTGGTGACGCCGACGTGCGGCGAGTCGCGGTGCGGCCGCGCTCGATGCGACATGCCGCGTCTCGCCCGGCTACGGCGAATGCGCGGCGGTGCGGCCGCGAGCCGCTGCGTTCGGCGCCGGCTGGCTATCTCCGAACCGCCGAGACGCGCGCCGACGGCTCGTCCAGGCTGTCATCGGCGCGGTCAGGCCGAATGGCTGCACCGACCGCCGCGCCGACCGCGACCGCCTCACAGCTCGAGCTCGCCGAGAATCCGATGCGCGAGCGCTTTTGCTTCGTCGAACGCTTCCGCTTCGTTCGCGCTCGTCGCGTCGACCTCGTAGACCATGTTGTCGGGCGCGCCGCCTTCGTCGCGGGACAGGATCACGTACCCCTGAAAGCGTCCGTCATCCGTCTTGCGGGTGTGCGCCTTGGCCGTATAAAGGCCCTTCGTGTAGGTGTTGCCGCCGTCCATGTTGCCTCTCCCGAGAAAGGACGCTTCATCGTAACATCCCGACGCCGCGCTTTCAGCGGCGGCAAAAGTGCACGGCTGGTTCAGGCATGGCTGGTTCGGGCACGGCCGGTCAGGTACTGGACGGATTCGACTGGGCCGGTCAGGCGCACGGCCGGATGAGCGCGGCAAGCCAAGGCACGTCAGGCCATGGTCCGGTCGGACGGAGAGGGCGGCCGCTCGGTTCGCGCATGGCTGGTCGAGGCATGGCCGGTCGAAGCACGGCCGGTTACGTACACGTCCGACCGGCCCGCGCGCGGCAGGCCCAGGTACCCGGCCTGCGGCTCGCCGTTCGCGGCGCGGCCGGCCCGGTCGCGCGCGACTGCTCACGCGCGACCGGCCAGCAAGAACGTCACGGCGCGACGAGCGCGACGACCTCGTCGAGCGTCGGCGCGTGCGCGCCCGTGTGGCGGCACGCCGCCGCGCCCGCTGCGAGCGCGAACGACAGATGCTCGCGCCAGCCGCGCTGAGGCACCGCCATTAGGCTGAACAGCAGGCCGCCGATCGTCGCGTCGCCCGCGCCGACCGTGTCCGCGACCTCGATGCGCGGCGGCTGCGCGTCGAGCGTCTCGCCGTTCGCATAGAGCGTCGCCGTGCCCGGCCCGCGCGTGACGAGGAGCGCCGCATGCGGATTGAATGCGCGCAGCCGCGCGATCGCACTCGCTTCGTCGTCGCCCGCGAACAGATGGCGCAAGTCTTCGTCGGACACCTTGATCAGGTCGGCGAGCTCGGCCATCTTCGCGAGCGTCGGCCGGTAGCCGTCCGTCATCAGATTGCGGTAGTTCGGATCGAAGCTGATCTTCACGCCCGCTTCGCGCAGTTCGCCGGCGAGCGCGACGAGCGTTGCGGCAAGCGGCTCGCGCACGAGGCTGATGCAGCCGAAATGCGCCCACTTCACGTGCTCGCGCCAGCCGTCGGGCAGCCGCTTCGGCTCGAATGCGAGATCGGCGCTGTTTTCGCCGATGAAGAAATACGCGGGCGGCTGCGTCTCGTGGACGATCGCGAGGAGCGGCGCGCGCTCGACCCGCTGCAGGAAGCGCAGATCGAGGCCGGCCGCCTCGCTCTCGCGCCACAGCTCGTCGGAGAAGCAGTCGCGGCCCACCGCGCCCGCGCACGCGCTCGGCGCGCCGAGCCGCGCGACGGCGCGCGCAACGTTCCAGCCGGCGCCGCCCGGGCGCGACGTCCAGTGCGCGCCGCCCGTGCGGACCATGTCGGTGAGGATGTCGCCCGCCGACACGAATTGCGGAAACCCTGCGCTCATCGAGCTCCTCCGTTGCGGCGGCGCGCGGCGCCGTTGCCTTTGTCCTCGCCGTTGCCGCTGTTGCGGCCGTGTCGGTTGCCGCGCTTCGCGGGCGCGGCTTCGCCGTCGCCGCCGCGCGCGCCGTGGCCGCCGTCGTCGCGCTTCTCGGCGAGCGCGTGCAGCACCTCGTAGCACGCCCCCATCGTGTGATAGTCGGTCTTGCCGGCCGGGCTCTTCTCGTCGCTGTACTTGCGGTTGTCGCAGGTGAGGATTCGGTACCACGCGCCGTAGCGATGATCGACGAAGTGCGTCCAGCTATAGCGCCAGATCTCGTCGTACCAGTCCCAGAAGCGCTCGCTGCCGGTGCGCTGCGCGAGGAGCGCGGCGGCCGCGAAGCTCTCCGCCTGCACCCAGAAGTACTTGTCGTGGTCGCACACCTTGTAGTCCGGCCCGAAGCCGTAGCAAAGGCCGCCGTGGTCGGCGTCCCAGGCGTGCGCGAACGCCGCGTCGAACAGCTCGATCGCGCGCGGCAGCAGCCAGTCGAGCGGGCGGTGGCGCTCCAGGATCAGCAAGAGCTTCGCCCATTCGGTCTGATGGCCGGGCTGGAAGCCCCATGGGCGGAAGATGTTCGAGCTGTCTTCCTTGTTGTATTCCCAATCGACCGACCAGTCCGCATGGAAGTGTTCCCACACGAGCCCCTGCGACAGCGCGGCCTGCCGCTGCACGATGTTCGTCGCGACCTTCTCCGCGCGGTCGAGGTAGGTCAGGTGGCCCGTCGCCTCGTACGCGGCGAGGAGCGCTTCCGTCGCGTGCATGTTCGCGTTCTGGCCGCGGTAGCTCGACACGGTCCAGTTCGCCGTCGCGTCGTCCGCGTAGAGGCCCGCCGCCCGGTCCCAGAAACGATGCTCCATCAGCTCGAACGTGTGCGCGATGAGCGGCTTCGCCTCTTCGACGCCCGCCATCGCCGCGTGCGCGACCGCGAGCAGCACGAACGCGAGCCCGTAGCAGTGGCGCGTGCCGTCGCGCGTCGCGCGCTTTTCGCCGTCGCGCCACTCGATCTCCCAGTCGTAGCCTTCGAGTTCGGCGTTCCAGTGCGCGTCGCGCAGGAAGCGCAGCCCGTGGCGCACGCGGTCGAGATCGCGCGGATCGCCGAAGTGGCGATACGCCATCGCGTAGTTGAAGACGAAGCGGCAGCTGCTGACGAGATGGCGCGTCGTGCGGTCATAGACGCTGCCGTCGTCGCGGAAGAAGTGGTAGAAGCCGCCCGCCGGATCGGACACGTTCGGCGCGTAGAAGCGCAGCGTGTCCTCGACGTGCGAGAGCAGGAACTGCGGGTCGCGGAAGCTCGCGACGTACGGCGCGCAAGCGTGCGGCGCGTCGGGCGCCGGACGGGGAGCGGGCGTGGCTGAGGTCGTCATGATCCGAGTACCGAGGTGAGGGCGCGCGGTGTGCGGGCGGCGCCTGCGCTGCTGGCCCGCGCGATCAGTTGCACAGGGAGGCTGAGTTCGGTCTGCGCGGGCGAATCGGCGAGCAGCAGCTCGACGCCTTGTCGGCCGAGCGCTTCCTTGTCGATCGCGAGCGTCGTGAGGGGCGGCGCCGCGTGCGCGGCGGCCGGAATGTCGTCGAAGCCGACGAACGCGATGTCGTCCGGCACGCGCATGCCGCGCTCGACGCACACGCGCATCGCGGCGAGCGCGGCCGCGTCGTTGTACGCGAACACGGCGTCGGGCAGCGGGCCGCCCGCGTCGAGCAACTGCCGCATCGCATTCGCCGCGCCGGCATCGGGGCCGAGGCTCGTGTCGATCGACAGTTCGAGCGACGGATCGAGCAGCATGCCCGCGTCGAAGAACGCGCGGCGATAGCCGAGCGCGCGCTGCGCGATGCTGTAGTGCGCGAGCGAGCCGCCGATGAACGCGACGCGCCGGCGGCCCGACGCGAACAGGTGATGCATCGCGAGCGCCGCGCCGCCCGCGTTGTCGACATTGATCGAGCGCAGCCCGGGCGCGCGGATGTCGATGAGGACGAGCGGCCGGCCCGTCGCGGCGAGCGCTTCGAGCGTTTCCGGCTCCATGAAGCCCGCGACCGCGATCGCGTCGGGCGCGTGCGGGCGCATCTGGCGGATCACGTCGTCGGTCGGGCCCGTCGTCAGCAGCGACGGCACGATCCCCCGTTCGCGGCACGCGTCCTCGACGCCGTGCAGCACGTGCGAGAAGAACGGCGTCGTCGCGAAGTTGTTGTGCTGGCGATGCAGCAGGAACGTGAGCCGCTTGATCCGCGGGCGTAGCTGCGTCGGATCGTAGTTCAGGCGGCGCGCGATCTCGACGATGCGAGCGCGGGTCGTTTCGGACAGGCCAGGCTGATTCTTGAGCGCGCGCGACACGGTGCCGATCGACACGTTGGCCGCCTGTGCGACGTCGCGAATGGTGGTGCCCATCGTGTTGAGCCGGGATGTTTAGGGTGTTCGCGATTGTATAGTAAAAATCGCCGCGCAACGCCCCAGGATTGCGCCGATCCGGCTCATAAGCGCTTATATATGAAAGGTTAATCGGATCATAATCGTTTACTAAAAATACTAAACAGATTGCCTCGCGCGCGTTTTCTCGACGCTCACGCCGCGACCCGGAAGATGGCGGCCGCCTCGCGCAGCGCGGCGGCCTCGTCGGCGAGCGCGCCCGCGGCGCTCGCCGCCTTCTGCACGAGCAGCGCGTTGTGCTGGGTCATCTCGTCCATTTGTGCGACCGCGCGATTCACCTGGTCGATGCCGGAGCGCTGCTCGTCGGACGCGTGCGAGATCTCGTCGACGAGCGTCGCGACCTGCCGCACCGATGCGAGCATGCCGACGATCGTGCCGCCCGCCGCCTTCACCGTGTCCGTGCCGAGCTCGACTTCGCCCGTCACGCCGGCGATCAGCGCCGAGATCTCCTTCGCCGCCTGCGCGCTGCGATGCGCGAGGCCGCGCACCTCCTGCGCGACGACCGCGAAGCCGCGGCCCGCCTGGCCGGCGCGCGCCGCCTCGACGGCCGCGTTCAGCGCGAGCAGGTTGGTCTGGAAAGCGATCCCCTCGATCGTCGACGAGATGCTGCGGATCTGCTGCGAGCGCACCGACAGCGCCTCCATCCGCGCGATCGCGTCGCGCGCGGCGGCGTCGCCCTGCTCGGCCTGCGTCGACGCCGCGAGCGCGAGCGCGCTCGCCTGCCGCGCGTGATCGGCGTTCGTGCGCACCGTCGCGGCGAGCTGCTCCATGCTGCTCGCCGTCTGCTGCAGGCCGGCCGCGTGTTCGTCGGTGCGGCGCGACAGGTCGTGGTTGCCGTGCGCGATGTCGGTCGTCGCGTGCGCGATCGCGTCGGCCGCGCGCTGCAGCGTGCCGATCGTCCCGGCAAGCCGCGCGCGCATCGCGTGCATTGCGTGCAGCACGCTGCCGGATGCGGCGGCGCCGGCATGCACGTCGAGCGCGAGATTGCCGGACGCGATTTCGTTCGCGACGGTCGCCGCGTAGCCCGGCTCGCCGCCGAGCTGCCGCGCGAGCGCGCGCGCCATCGCCGCGCACAGCACCGCGACGGCGGCGACGCACGCGATCACGCAGCCAGCGACCGCCCACTGCACGAGCCGCGCGTCGCCGCGTGCGCGGTCGTACGCGTGCTGCGCCGCCTCGAGCTGCCACTGGCGCAACTGCGCGGTCTCGCCTTTCACGCGCTGCGCAACGGGGTCGAGCGTCTGCGTGACGACCCATTGCGCTTCGGACAGGTTGTTCGCCTTCAGCAGATCGACGGCGGGCTTGATGCCCTTGTCGCGCAGCATCGCCCAGTCGGCGGCGAGACGCTCGGCCTGCGCGCGTTCGGTGTCGGCGCGCGGCGTCGCGCGATAGTCGGCGAGCAGGCGATCGATCGCGGCGACGTCGCGCGCCGATGCGGCCGCGACCGCTTCGGTTTTCGCGGCGGACGGATCGAGCACCGCGTCGCCGACCGCGTAGCGCGTTTGCGTGACGAGCTCGTCGATCGACGAGATTCGCTGCAGCGTCTTCGCGCGATCTCCGAAGACGTGCGCGAGCGCATCGCCGACGCGCGCGACGCCGGTGAGGCCGATGCCGCCGACGGCGGCAAGCACGAGGACGACGACCGCGACGAGGGCGCGCAGCCGGGTTTTGACGGTGAGGCGGGTGGTGTTCATCAGGGGCGATTCCGCAAGCGGCGCGTCGCGCTCGTGACGCGTCGAGCCGTGACGAGAAGCCGGCTTAACGGCGTCGGGGAACGGAGATTGAATGAATTTTTCGTGAAGCGATGCCCTGTTTTGGCGCATCGGGTTTGTGAAGCGCGTTGCGCGGAGTTCGGATTGGCGTAGGTGAAAGCGGCGGGGCTGAGTGGAGCCTGACAGGATCGGCGAGCCCGGCCGGCCGGCGGGCGCGAAGCGCTTGAAGGATCGAAGGATCGAAGGATCGGACGGGGGAGCGTCGGGCAAGTCGCGAGCGTTAGGATGAACGAACGGCGGGAGGACGAAAAAAGGCGAAAGAGCGACGAGGAGAGAAATGGGGAAACGGAAAGGCGGAAAAGCGGAAAAGCGGAAAAGCGGAAAAGCAGAAAAGCAGAAAAGCAGAAAAGCAGAAAAGCAGAAAAGCAGAAAAGCAGAAAAGCAGAAAAGCAGAAAAGCAGAAAAGCAGAAAAGCAGAAAAGCAGAAAAGCAGAAAAGCAGAAAAGCAGAAAAGGCTGCGAAGCCAAGCAAGCGCGGCGCGGCGAAGCGACTCGCTTCGCCGCGCGCGCCCCGTCGCGCTCAGCGTTTCGCCGCCCCGGCGCTCGTGCCCGTACCGATCGACCCGCCGCCATGCGCGCCCGTCTCCCGCTCGCGGCTCGTGTCGCGTGCGCCCCAGCGCTGCGCGAGCGCCGCGCAGGTCATCAGCTGGATCTGATGGAACAGCATCAGCGGCAGCACGACTGCGCCGACCGCGTGCGCGGCGAAGATTACCTTCGCCATCGGCACGCCGGCCGCGAGGCTCTTCTTCGATCCGCAGAAGATGATCGTGATCTGGTCCGCGCGATTGAAGCCGAGCCGCTTGCTGACGAGCGCCGTGACCGCGATCGCGATCGCGAGCAGCACGACGTTGACGACGATGAGGCCCGCGAGCGCGATTGGCGGAATCTGGTGCCAGAGCCCTTCGTTCACTGCTTCGCTGAACGCGACGTAGACGACGAGCAGGATCGAGCCCTGGTCGACGAAGCGCAGCACGCCGCGGTTGCGCTCGATCCAGCGGCCGATCACGGGACGCAGCAACTGGCCGGCGATGAACGGCACGAGCAGTTGCATCACGATCGCGCCGATCGTGCTCCACGGCGACGCCGTCGCGCCCGTGCCCTGCGACGTGATCATCAGGCCGACGAGCGCGGGCGTGACGAAGATGCCGAGCAGGCTCGATGCGGACGCCGAGCAGACGGCGGCGGGCACGTTGCCTTTCGCGATCGACGTGAACGCGATCGACGACTGAACGGTCGACGGCAGCGTGCAGAGGAACAGCACGCCGGCGTAGAGCGCGGGCGTGACGAGCGGCATGAGGACGGGCTTGAGCGCGAGCCCGAGAAGCGGGAAGAGCGCGAACGTGCTGAGCAGCACGACGGCGTGCAGCCGCCAGTGCGTCGCGCCCGCGATGATCGCCTCGCGCGACAGCTTCGCGCCGTGCAGGAAGAAGAGGAGGCCGACCGCGATGTTGGTCGCCCAGTTGAATACGTGCGCGGCCTCGCCGCGGCACGGCAGGAAGCTCGCGAGCACGACGGTGCCGACGAGCGCGAGCGTGAAATTGTCGGGAATAAAGCGGGAGCGCGCCATTTCGGATCTCGGACGAATGCGGTGAAAGCGCCGGCGGCCTGCGGGCGGACAGCGCAGCGATTGTCGGCTTGATATTGTCGCGGCCGGCGATTGAATAGGCAAATTCATTCGAAGAATCGATTAATGATTCGAATGCATGTCGATGCACCTTGTCCGCGCGTCGCTACCTTACGGCGCAAACGTCAAAAACGGGCGGCGCGCGACGGGTGCAAAGCGGCGCGGAATCCCCGAAAGCCTTGCAGTAACACGGTGTTACACCGATGCTTTTGGTCTAACACTTTTGCGCTCGACACGATTTCGCCTCGCCCATAAATTACCGCTGAAAGCCTTTCGCGCGATTCGGGTGCGCGCGGGGCAGAAAAGCAAGCGGTAGACCAATCATGACGACGGAACGGGCAATACGGAAGATCGGGCAATGGGCGGCGGGCGCGACGTGCGCGCTCGCAGCGGCGCTCGTCTTCGCGCAGCCGCCGCATGGCGGCGGGCCCGGCTTCGGCGGCGGTCGCGGCGGCGCACCGTACGCGGCGGGCGGCGCGGGCGGCTGGCGCGGCTCCATGCAGGCCGTGCCGCACGGTCGCGAAGCGCGGATCGGCGTGAACGGCTACGGCCAGCGCTGGGGGCTGCGTCCGACGCCGTCGTACGGCCGCTACGCGGCGCAAAGCCCGTACCGGCCGATCAGCGCCGAAGCGCGTCAGGCGCCGCACGCGCCCGGCTCGGCAAACGTGCCGATGCGCGCCGGCTCGATCCGCGCCGACGTCGCGCGCTACAACGAGGAGCGCGGCGGCCGCCCGGCGCCTTCGCCGCGTCAGGACGAAGCGCCGCATTTGCCGTCCTTCGCGCCGTTCTACCGCAACTGAGCGTCTATTCGGCCGGGTGTGTGCCGCCCGCTGACGCAAATCCGCGACACTTGCGCGAAATCCTTCCGCGCATTTCCTTGGTTACGCTATCTTTCGCGCCTCGTTGCGAGGACGACGCGCGCAAGCCGGCATTTTCTCCGCGTTCGAATCGCCGCCGCCATCGTTGCCGGCGCTCGATCGCCGCGCGCGGGAACGCCGTTCGTCAGTTTGAAACCGGCGCGCCCGTCGCCGACGCCCGACAAATCGCCGGGAAGTTAACGCTGACGCTATATCCGCAATAAGTCCCTCCTTTTTTGACCGGAAAAATGGCTCGGGAAGATGGCGACGCCCCCGAACGGCGTCGGGTCTTCCGGACGTCGCCCGCCCGTTCGCCTCACTTCCGTTAGACGACAATCTGGAGATCACAATGAAGTCATCCGTCAGCCGCGCGCTGAAAACCACTTTCGCGTGCGCCGCCGTCGCGGCGCTGGCCGCGGGCGCGTCGGGTGTTCGCGCGCAGTCGAGCGTCCAACTCTACGGGCAGGTCGACGAATGGATCGGCGCGCAGAAATTCCCGGGCGGGCAACGCGCATGGGGCGTGCAGGGCGGCGGGATGTCGACGTCGTACTGGGGCCTGCGCGGCACCGAGGATCTCGGCGGCGGCTATCAGGCGATCTTCACGCTCGAGGATTTCTTCCGCGCGCAGAACGGGCGCTACGGCCGCTTTGACGGCGACACGTTCTTCGGCCGCAACGCGTACGTCGGACTCGCGACGCCTTACGGCACGGTGCGCGCGGGTCGCCTGACGACGGAGCTCTTCATCTCGACGATCCTCTTCAATCCGTTCGTCGATTCGTACGTGTTCTCGCCGATGGTCTATCACGTGTTCCTCGGCCTCGGCACGTTCCCGACGTACACGACCGATCAGGGCGTCGCCGGCGATTCGGGCTGGAACAACGCGATCGACTACGCGAGCCCGACCTTCGGCGGCCTCAACGCGGCCGCGATGTACGCGTTCGGCAACACGGCGGGCGACAACCGCTCGAAGAAGTGGAGCGGCCAGCTGAACTATTCGAACGGCCCGTTCGCCGCGACGGCCGTCTATCAGTACGTGAACTTCAACGGCGGCCCGGGCGATCTCGGCGCGCTCGTGTCCGGCATGAAGAGCCAGGGTGTCGCGCAGGTCGGTCTGTCGTACGACTTCAAGGTCGCGAAGGTCTACGCGCAATACATGTATACGAAGAACGAGCAAAACACCGGCAACTGGCACGTGAATACCGCGCAAGGCGGCGTGTCGGTACCGCTCGGGCCGGGCAGCGCGCTCGTATCGTATGCGTATTCGCGCGATTCGGGCGGACTCGACCAGACGCATCGCACGTGGGCGCTCGGCTACGACTATCCGCTGTCGAAGCGCACCGACGTGTACGCCGCATACATGAACGATCGCTACTCGGGCATGTCGAGCGGCGACACGTTCGGCGCGGGAATTCGTGCGAAGTTCTAACGAATCGGAACCCGGGCGCGCATCGCTCGGGCAATGCACGAAAAAGTGGGCGGCGTCACACTAAATGGCGCCGTTTTGCCTTTTTTGACGTTTTCAATTCTCCAGCTTTGTTACAGTTGCTTGCGATTGCATAATTCCCTTCGATTGTGAGCATTTTGGATGGATACCCTCGTCAGCATGAATGTGTTTCGCTACGTCGTCGAAGTCGGCAGCTTCGTCGGCGCGGCTGAGCGCATGGAGATGTCGGCGGCGATGGCGAGCAAGCACGTGATGCATCTCGAGCACCAGCTCGGCGCACGTCTCTTGCATCGCACGACGCGCCGCGTCGCGCCGACGGAGGCGGGGCGCGAATATTACGAGCGGCTCGTACAGGCGCTCACCGAACTCGACGAGGCCGGGCAGGCAGTGGGCGCCGCGAGCGTCGTGCCGCAAGGGCGGCTGCGCGTGACGTCGCTGTCCGCGTTCGGGCTGCGGCACGTGATGGACGCGGTGACGTCGTACGCGGAGCGCTACCCGGACGTGACGGTCGAGATCACGCTGTCCGATCGCGTCGTCGAACTGATCGACGAGGGCTACGACGTCGCGGTGCGCGCGGCGCCCGCCGGCATGAAGTCGTCGTCGCTCGTCGCGCGGCAGATCGCGACTGCGCACATCCTGCTCGTCGCGTCGCCCGAGTATCTCGCGAAGCACGGCACGCCGGCGACGATCGCCGATCTCCAGCAGCACAACATCATTCGCCGCGAGCCGAACGAGACGCTGCTCGACGCGACGATCGCCGACGTCGCGGCCGCGTCGCGCATGCCGCTGTCGGGCAACGTGATCGTCAATCATCTGGAAGGACTGCGCGTCGCCGTGCTGGGCGGCGCGGGCGTCGCGCTTCTCGGCACCGAAGTGGTCGGCGAGGACATCGAGTCCGGCCGCCTCGTGCCGCTGTTGCTCGACGTGCTGCCGCCGCGCGAGCTGCCGATCTATGCGGTGTACGCGAGCCGTCGCCACGTGTCGGCGAAGGTGCGCTCGTTCGTCGATTTCCTCGCGGACCGCTTCGCCGGCCAGTCGCTGTGCCCGTCGATCGACGAGCGGCTGCGGCAGCTCACGATGCCGCGGATGAAGCGGCTCGGGTAACGCGAGCGCCGCACGA
The DNA here is from genome assembly GCF_001523835.1 of Burkholderia sp. ABCPW 14. Lineage (NCBI taxonomy): Bacteria > Pseudomonadati > Pseudomonadota > Betaproteobacteria > Burkholderiales > Burkholderiaceae > Burkholderia > Burkholderia sp. ABCPW 14. Next base: position 280,319 of record NZ_LOVS01000149.1, read on the forward strand.
GCGCCGCGCATCGACGAAAAAAACGCGGACCGGCGGGTCCGCGCTCAGACTGAAGACGAACCCTCGCGTAGCGAGGGTTTTGTTGTTTACCGCTTGTTGATTCGCGCTCGACGCCGGGGCGATTCGATTGGATTCAATTTGATTCAATGCTTCGATGCGGCGCATTGCCTGCCGTCTGTGCTTCGCATGCGCATCACGCGTGCCTCGCGCCTGCGGCGCCGCGTGAATCGCGCGCCGCCCGACATGCGCGGCGACGACCAAGCACGGCGACGACGATTACGCGCGAATCCCGAGCCGCGTCTTCGCGTCGTCGTATTCGCGCTTGAGCCGCGCGACGAGCTCCGCGACGGACGGAACGTCGTCCATCAGCCCGACGCCCTGTCCCGCGCCCCAGATGTCCTTCCATGCCTTCGACTTGTCGCCGCCGAAGTTCATCTTCGACTTGTCGGCGACGGGCAGCGCGTCCGGATCGAGGCCCGCGTTCACGATGCTCTCGCGGATGTAGTTGCCGTGCACGCCGGTGAAGAGATTGGTGTAGATGATGTCGGCCGACTTCGCGTCGAGGATCGCGTGCTTGTAGCCGTCGACCGCGTGCGCTTCCTGCGTCGCGATGAAGCGCGTGCCCATGTAGGCGAGATCGGCGCCCATCGCCTGCGCGGCGAGGATCGAGCCGCCGTTCGCGATCGAGCCGGACAGCACGATCGGGCCGTCGAAGATCTTGCGGACTTCGCCGACGAGCGCGAACGGCGACGTCGTGCCCGCGTGGCCGCCCGCGCCCGCCGCGACGAGGATCAGGCCGTCCACGCCCGCTTCGAGCGCCTTCTGCGCATGCCGCAGGTTGATCACGTCGTGCAGCACGATGCCGCCATAGCTGTGCACGGCGTCGACGATCTCGCGCGCGGGCGCGCGCAGGCTCGTGATGAAGATCGGCACCTTGTGCTCGACGCACACGCGGATGTCGTGCTCGAGCCGCACGTTCGACTGATGGACGATCTGGTTCACGGCGATCGGCCCGATCACGGCGTCCGGGTTCGCGGCCCGGTGCTCGGCGAGCTGCGCCTGGATCTGCGTGAGCCATTCGTCGAGCAATTCGGCCGGGCGCGCGTTGAGCGCGGGGAACGAGCCGGCGATGCCCGCCTTGCATTGCGCGAGCACGAGTTCCGGATAGCTGACGATGAACATCGGCGACGCGATGACGGGCAGTGCGAGGTTTTGCAGGACGGCGGGCAGGGCCATGCGGTGTCTCCTGAATCGTCGCCGCACGTGCGGCAAATGCGTGAAGTTCGTCGCGTCGCGACGCCCTCGCCGGGGCCGTCGCGCGGTCGATTGTTATGTGAGTGTCGTGCCGACTGTGCGCTCGCGGCGAATTAATACGAACGATCGTGCCATTATAGGCGTGCTTCGACGAATGCGCTGCGGCCGGGCTGTCGAATGAGTGCTCTGTTTCTACGCTTTGCGCGGGCATGCCGGCGATGACGCGACGATCGCGCTCCTACAATAACGATTACAACAATCCGAGAGAACAAGACCATGTCGTTTGAGGAGTTCGCGCCGTTTCGCGTGACGGCGCAGGACGTCGACATCTTCGGCGTCAAAGGAGGCTCGGGACCGCCGCTTCTGCTGCTGCACGGCCACCCGCAGACGCACGTGATCTGGCATCGCGTCGCTGCGACGCTCGCCAGGCATTTCACTGTGATCGTCACCGATCTGCGCGGCTACGGCGCGTCGGGCAAGCCGGCGAGCGACGCGCGGCACGCGCCGTATTCGAAGCGCGCGATGGCGGCCGATCAGGTCGCGGTGATGCGTCACTTCGGCTTCCCGCGCTTCTACGTGTGCGCGCACGATCGCGGCGCGCGCGTCGCGCATCGGATGGCGCTCGATCATCCGGATGCGGTCGAGCGGATGCTGCTCCTCGACATCGCGCCGACGCTCGCGATGTACGAGCGCACCGATCGCGCGTTCGCGACCGCGTACTTCCACTGGTTCTTCCTGATCCAGCCCGAGCCGCTGCCGGAGACGCTGATCGGCGGCAACTCCGATGCGTACGTCGACGCGGTGATGGGCAATCGGCCGGCCGGCCTCGCGCCGTTCTCGCCGGAGGCGCTGCACGCGTATCGCGAAGCGCTGCGGCAGCCGGGCGCCGTGCATGCGATGTGCGAGGACTATCGCGCATCGGCGACGATCGACCTCGACCACGATCGCGCGGACCTCGAACGCGGCCGCAAGGTTGCGTGTCCGCTGCGCGTGCTGTGGGGAGAGAACGGCGTCGTCGGGCGTTGCTTCGATCCGCTCGACGAATGGCGGCGCGTCGCGCGCGACGTGAGCGGCCGCGCGCTCGCTTGCGGGCACTACATCCCGGAAGAGGCGCCCGTCGTGCTGATCGACGAGATCGTCGCGTTCTTCGAGGCGCGCGAGGTGGCGTGACGACGCGGCGCGGGCTTCGTTACCCGAAGCCCTCGTTTCTCCGATGCGAGCGCCGCGCCGCTTTCACGCGCACGGTGCTTCCATCGATTTCACACGGGGTGGCGCCGCGCTTCGCGTCCGCCCCAAGCATGCGTCAATCCTCTTCGATCACGAGCGGCGGCAGGCGCCGCGCGACCGGCGTCGACTTGACGATCGCCGTGCTCGTCTGCGCGCGCTCGGTCACTTTCGCGAGTATCCCGTCGAGCTGCTCGATCGAGCGCAGATAGAGCCGGCAGACGAAGCAATCGTCGCCCGTCACCTTGTCGCATTCGACGAACTCGGGAATCCGCCGCAGCAATGCCTCGACGAGATGCAACTGGCCGGGCAGCGGCTTCACGCGCACGATCGCCTGCAGCGTGTAGCCGAGCGCGCGGATCGAGCTCGACCGTGAAGCGTGCGATCACGCCTTGCGCTTCGAGCCGGCGCAGGCGGTCCGCGGTGCTCGGCGCGGACAATCCGACGCGCCGAGCGAGTTCGCTGACGGGTTGGCGCGCGTTGTCGGCGAGCGCGCGCAGCAGTTTGCGGTCGATCGAATCGAGTGTGCTCGCCACAGGCGGCGGCGAAAGGCGTTTTTGCATGGCAGCCTTCTTTTCAAAGGTGGATAGACGCATCTCAGTCAGTTTAGCGATGGAGATAGGCCAATCAAGTGCCTAGAATCGAAGTCAGGCTTTCCTCTCGCGAGAACTCACATGGCTTCGAATGATATGCGCCGCGGGGCGCTCGAAATGGTGGTCGCGATGCTGATGTCCGGGACGATCGGCTGGCTCGTCGTGTCGTCGCGGCAGCATCCGATGAACGTCGTGTTTTTCCGCTGCCTGTTCGGCGGCGCGACGATGCTGATCATTTGCGCGGCGCTCGGCTTTCTGCGCCGCGATCTGCTGTCGAAGCGCATCGTCGCGCTTGCCGCGCTCGGCAGCGTCGCGATCGTCGCGAACTGGGCGCTGCTGTTCGCCGCATACTCGCGCGCGTCGATCTCGATGGCGACGGCCGTCTACAACACGCAGCCGTTCATGCTGGTCGCGCTCGGCGCGATCGTGTTCCGCGAGCGGCTCACCGCGTCGGCCGCAGCGTGGCTCGTGCTCGCGTTCGCGGGGCTCGCGCTCGTCGTGCGCGTCGAGCCCGCGGTGCTCGCGGTGCCCGGCCAGTATCTCGAAGGCGTCATGCTCGCGCTCGGCGCGGCGTTCCTGTACGCGGTGTCGTCGATCGTCACGAAGCAGTTGAAGGGCACGCCGCCGCATCTGCTCGCGCTGTTCCAGACGGGCGTCGGCGTGCTCGCGCTCGCGCCGTTCGTCCATTACGACGCGCTGCCCGCGACGCCGAGCCAGTGGCTCGCGCTCGTCGTGCTCGGCGTCGTCAACACGGGGATCATGTACGTGCTGCTGTACGGTGCGATCCAGAAGCTGCCGACCGCGACGATCGGCGCGCTTTCGTTCGTCTATCCGGTCGTCGCGATCGTCGTCGATCGGATCGCGTTCGGGCAAACGCTCGCGTGGAGCCAGGTGTTCGGCGCGGCGTTGATCCTGCTCGCGGCGGCCGGCGTGAATCTCGGCTGGCGGATTGTGCCGGCGCGGCGGGGCGAGGCGCGGGGCTGAGCGTGCCGCGCGGAGTGCGTGGCGGTTCGTGGCGGTGTTCGGCGCGGTGTTCGGCGCGGTGGATGCGTGGCGGTGCGCGGGCGATCGGCGCTTTGCTTCAGCGCGCATCGAATGGCGCGGGCGCAGTCCGATCGGGCGGCGAGCATCGTCTGGCGGAAATGCGATGCGCGCAGCGCGTCATAGCGGGCGGCAGCGATCGGCGCGGACGCAGCGCAGCCCGGTCGAGCGGCTTGCGGTGGCTTATCGGGAGGCGAGGCGCGCCGTGCAAGCTCGACGCGTTAGCGATGACGGAGGCGCACGACGTGTCCTCCGATCGATCGGCGCGCGTCGGTTGACAGGGATCGCGCGCGACGCATGCGTGGTGCGCCCGCGGCGCTCCGGACAGACGGACGCAGCGCCGCGATCGAGCGATGCACGCCGACTCGCGCAGACGACATCGCGCGCGACGCGAAGCCAGACCGCGACATATCGACACGCGCAAGAAAGTTGTAGGGAAACTCCTGATGCGATGCAGCGAGGGCGCTCGTATGATGCGCAGTGACGTTGATCACGTCCACAGAATTCTCATTGCGCTTGCCGTTCGCCAATCTGGCTGAACGGCATTTTTTTGCGCCGTGCCTGCCGCTTGCGGCAACGCGCACGGGCGCGGCCCGCTGCCGGCGCCGCATCACGCGCAGGCCGTCTGCCGCACCGCCAGCCGCGCGAGCACCGCGCGCTTCGCGTCGTCGTCGAACTTGCGCCAGCCGGCGATCTCGTCGCGCGTGCGACGGCAGCCTTCGCACCAGCCGGTCTTCGCATCGATCCTGCAGACGTTCGTGCATGGCGACGGCACGTTCGTGCCCGGCGCACCCGTCGCCTCGCTCGCGGCGACCGCGCTCACCGCCGCCTCGCTCGCCGCTGCATGCGTTGCCGCCGCATGCGTTGCCGCCGCATCGGCCGCTGCCGCGCCCGGCGTCCCGTCGACCTTCGCCATGCCGCCGATCTCCGTCTTGTCGCTCATGCGCCGCTGCGCTCCGCGATGTCGGCCACAGGCGCGCCCGTCAACGTCACCAGCTCCTGCGGAGACAGATTGAACACCGCGTGCGGGTGGCCGGCCGCTGCCCACAGGTTGTCGAGCTCGAGCAGGTCGCGATCGATCAGCATGACGGGCTCGACGAGATGACCGATCGGGCACACGCCGCCGATCGCATAGCCGGTGTTCTCGCGCACGAACTTCGCGTCCGCGCGGCCGACTTCGCCGACGTGCGCGGCGACCTTCTTCTCATCGACGCGATTCGCGCCGCTCGCGACGACGAGCACGGGCGCGCCGTCGGCGCGGCGGCGGAACAGGATCGACTTCGCGATCTGCGCGACCGAGCAGCCGAGACCCGCGGCGGCTTCGGCCGACGTCTTGCCGGTTTCCTCGAGCATCACGATGCCCTTCGCATGGCCGCGCTCGCGCAGCAGCAACGCGACGCGACGGGCGGAATCCGGAAGCTTGTCGATGGGGGCGGGGGTAGCCATGGGTGCGCTTCGTATCCTCGTGGAGTCGTGATGTGATGGACGCCGCGCGGATCACGCGCAGGCGGACGGTTCGGCGGCCGCACGCTGCTTCGCAAGCAGCGCGCGCCCCGCGCGCGACACATTCGCGCGGCCGATCGCGGTCGAGATGAAATCGCCGGCGGCGACGACCTGGCCGAGATCGACGCCCGTATCGATGTTCAGGCCGCGCATCATGTACAGCACGTCCTCCGTCGCGACGTTGCCGGTCGCGCCCTTCGCGTACGGGCAGCCGCCGAGGCCCGCGACCGACGCGTGGAAGATCCCGATGCCTTCGAGCAGCGCCGCGTAGATGTTCGCGAGCGCCTGCCCGTAGGTGTCGTGGAAGTGTCCCGACAGCCGTTCGCGCGGGAACGCCTTCGCGACCGCGTCGAGCACCGCGCGCGTGCGGCCCGGCGTGCCGACGCCGATCGTGTCGGCGATGTCGATCTCGTCGCAGCCGAGCGCGGCGAGGCGCTTCACGACGTCGACGACGGCGTCGACCGGCACGTCGCCCTGATACGGGCAGCCGAGCGCGCACGACACGCTCGCGCGCAGCCGCACGCCCGCGTCCTTCGCCGCGCGCGCGACGGGCTCGAAGCGCGCGATGCTCTGCGCGATGCTGCAGTTGATGTTGCGCTGCGAGAACGCCTCGCTCGCCGCGCCGAAGATCACGACTTCGTCGGCGCGCGCGGCGAGCGCGTTCTCGACGCCCTTCAGGTTCGGCGTGAGCGCCGAGTAGATCGTGCCCGCGCGGCGCTCGATGCCGGCCATCACGTCGGCGCCGTCGGCCATCTGCGGCACCCATTTCGGCGACACGAACGACGCCGCTTCGATGTTGCGGAACCCGGCGCGCGAGAGCCGGTTCACGAGATCGATCTTGACGTCGGTCGGCACGAACGCCTGCTCGTTCTGCAGCCCGTCGCGCGGGCCGACTTCGACGATCTTCACGGATTGGGGGAGCGTCATCCGAGTCTCCTGGTTCCTGTCTTCTGATGAATGGATCGCTGCTTGGGATTTCCCTGCGCGCGTGTTCGCGGGCCGCGGTCAGTAGCCGAGCGCGCGGTCGACGACGCCGCCGATCGGCTCGCCGCGCTCGAGCGCGCCGATCTTCGCGGCGATCTGCTCGACCGCTTCGGCGCGCAGCGTATCCGCCGAGCAGTGCGGCGTGATCGCGATCCGCGGCTCGCGCCAGAACGGGTGATCTTCAGGCAGCGGCTCGGTCGCGAACACGTCGAGCGTCGCCGCTGCGATGCGGCCGCTCGAGAGCGCGTCGAGCAAATCCGCTTCGACGAGATGCGCGCCGCGCGCAATGTTCACGAGATACGCGCCGTGCGCGAGCTTCGAGAACGCGCGTGCGTTCAGGATGCCGTCGGTGTCGGCCGTGCTCGGCAGCAGGTTCACGAGCAGCTTCACGCCGTCGAGGAACGCGTCGAGCTGCGCGGCGCCCGCGAACGTCGCGATGCCGTCGAGCGTCTTCGCCGCGCGGCTGTAGCCGCGCACCGGCAGCCCGAGCGCCGCGAGCGCGTGCGCGACTTCGGCGCCCAACGCGCCGAGCCCCAGCACGCCGACGACGAACGTGTCGCGCGGATGCGGCTCGAGCACCCGCCAGCGGCGCTCGCGCTGCAACAGCGCGTATTCGTCGAAGCGGCGCAGATAGCGCAGCGCCGCGTGCGTCGTGTATTCGACCATCTGCCGCGCCATCCCGGCGTCCTCGAGGCGCACGAGCGGCACGTCGCGCGGCGCCATGCCCGGATGCGCGCGTTCGAGCGCGAGCACCGCGTCGACGCCCGCGCCGAGATTGAACACGGCCTTCAGATCCGCGCGCGGCGCGAAGAACGCACGCGGCGCGCGCCAGACGAGCGCGTAGTCGGCGGGCGCGTCGTCGCCGGGCGTCCACGCGCGCAATTGCGCGCCGGGCAGCGCGCGCTCGATGTCGCGCTTCCAGTCTTGCGCGTCCTGATGCGGCGTATAAAGCAGAATTCGCATGCGTCTACTTCGCGAACAATTGACCGATGTCGGCGAATGCCTTGAATTCCAGCGCGTTGCCGCACGGATCGAAGAAGAACATCGTCGCCTGTTCGCCGACCTCGCCCTTGAAGCGGATGTGCGGCTCGATCACGAAGGCCGTGCCGGCCGCCTTCAGCTTGTCGGCGAGCGCGTGCCACTCGTTCATCGACAATACGACGCCGAAATGGCGCACCGGCACGTCGTCGCCGTCCACCGGGTTGACGGCCGGGCGGCCCGTCTCGTCGGGCGCGAGGTGCGCGACGAGCTGGTGTCCGAAGAAATCGAAATCGACCCAGCGATCGGAGCTGCGGCCTTCCGGGCAGCCGAGCAGGCCGCTGTAGAAGCGGCGCGCGCGCTCGAGGCTCGTGACCGGAAACGCGAGATGAAACGGGCGCAACGCGCCGTGCGGCGTGGCGGACATGCATCGTCTCCTCAAATGAAGCCCTCATTCTACGGTTTCGCCGCGCTTTGCGTCGCCACGCGCGGAAATGCAAAGCACAAAAAATTGGTTCGCCGCGCGCGGCGCGCACGTGACAATCGACGCCAAGCTCCTAGCTTCGCGAGGGACACATGCGCTCATGCAGCAAATCGACGTGGCCGCCGCGGCTCGTCACGGTGCCCGGTCTGCACGGCAGCGAAGGCGCGCACTGGCAGACCTGGCTCGAGAGACAGTTCGCGCGCGCGCTGCGCGTCGAGCAGGACGACTGGGATGCGCCGCATCTCGCGCGCTGGGCGCAGACAGTGCGCGATCTGCTCGCGCGCGAGCGCGGGCCGTTCGTGCTCGCCGCGCACAGCTTCGGCTGTCTCGCGGCCGCGCATGCGCTCGCGCGGCACGCATCGGTCGCGGACGCGCCGGCGGCGGACGTCGTCGGCGTGCTGTTCGTCGCGCCGGCGAATCCGCGCAAGTTCGCCTTCGCGGGCGCCTTCGATCCGCACCGCCTGGCCGTGCCGTCGATCGTGATCGGCAGCGAAAGCGATCCGTGGATGACGCTCGCCGACGCGCGCGAGCTTGCGCACCGGCTCGGCAGCGCGTTCGTCAATCTCGGCGACGCCGGGCACATCAACACCGCGGCGGGCTACGGGCCGTGGCCGCGCGCGAAATATCTCGTCGATACGCTCGTGCATTGCGCGGCGCCGCTGCGGTTTCGCGACGATTTGCCGGCAGTCGGCGCGATCGCGCGCGATGTGCTCGTGACGGCGGCCTGATGCGCTTGCCGCAATCGCCGAGTTCGGCGCTTCAGGCCGTCCGGACGAACTGCTCGACGGCGACGCGCGTCGCGTGCGTGAGCGGCTGCGGCAGATCGCTCAGCGCGAACCAGCCGAATGCGTCGTGCTTGTCCGGCTCGACGATGCGAGGCTCGCCCGCGAACGCGCGCGCGAGATAGACGGGCGCGACCCAGTGCTCTCGATTGGCGGCGTCGATGTGATCGACGATGCACAGCAGCGTGACGCGTTCGAGCGCGATCGCCAGCTCCTCTTCGATTTCCCGGCACACCGCGCGCTCGACGGGCTCGAGCCAGTCGACCTTGCCGCCCGGCAAGCCCCAGCAGCCCGCTTCGGGCGCGCGCTTGCGCTTGATCAGCAGAATCCGGCCGTCGCGGACGATGGCGGCGCCGCAGCCGACGCGGGGTTGTTCGGTGTGTTGCATGAGGTCCTCGTGAATGCGGTGGCGATGGTTTTGCGTGCGGCCGTCGTGTGGCGCCGCGCGGCGCGGCGGCGGATGCCGTCGGGCGATCGCCTCGGCGATCGCTGTGCCGCAGAGGCGGCGTCGCGACCGCTGCCGGTGATTCGCGGTTGCCGGCAGCGCGCGCCGTGCTGCGAAGACTCGTGGTTTTTGCCGCGGCGGCGTTGCAAGCGAAGCGATACGCTCGAACTCGCGGGCGCGGGTTCGTCGTGTCGTGTCGTGTCGCGGTGCGGCGCATGCCGCGCGATATCGTATCGCGGTCGATGCGCGTCGACCCAGTTCGACCGTGCGCGGGATCGATTGGCGCGAAGCGTGAGCGAAGCATTGCTGCGCGCTAATGTTGCGCGGTGCTTGATGCGTCGACATGTCGTGACGCGCGACTCGCAGCAACGCCAGGCGAGAATTTGCCGCGATGCGCGGCCGAGAAAAGACCTGGATGAACGAAGCGCTATCCGCGCATTGCAATGGCGCGTGGCGAGTGGAGCGCGTGCGTTGGTTGTGCGGCGACGTTTCTTGCGCGCGTTCGCGGCCGATTTATCGTGACGCGCGATGCTCGACGAAATCGAGCCGCAAATCGTCGCGACATCTCACCATGAAAAACCCCCCAAGAATCGGAACGGCGTCCGATCCTTGGCGTGCGATGTGCGTCACGTGATGTCTTCTGAAACGATGTCGGCGCACGCAACGCGCATCCGAGTTTCATTTCGACGCTCGCCGTCGCGCGCCTTTCTTTCCGCATCGAACCCCGTCGATCGAGCGACGGCGCTCATCACGCACGCCGTCGCTCGCGCACCTTCAGGCCGTGACGGGCGCGACCGCCGCCGGATCGGAGTAGCTCGTCTTGCCGTTCTCGACGTGGCCCGCGAAGCGGCGCAGGAACGTGCCCGTCGCGCCGTCCGACACCGTCACGTCGTACCAGTGGTGGCTCAGCGCGAGCGCCCATTGCTCGATCCGCTCGTCGCCGCCGCGCAGCGTGATCTGACGCGACTGCGCGCCGTACGCGTTGTCGGTCAGCGTCAGCGGCACGCTCTGGCCGCCGTGATTCTGCAGCTTCAGATACAGGTTGCCGTTCGCGATGTCGTAGCCCGCCTTCACTTCCGGATGCGCGGCGGCGTGCCGGCCCTGGCCCTCGGCTGCGGCGACGCCTTCGAACACGCGCGCGAAGCCGTTCGGGCCGTACACCGAGAACGCATATGCGCCGTTCGTCGCGCCGAGATCGAACGCGTCGTGCAGCGAACGATGCGCGCCGACCGTATAGCGCCACGGGCCGTCGCTGCGGTTCGACGCGTACACATAGAAGTGCGCGCCTTGCTCGCCGCGATTCGCGAACTCGATCCGCAAGTGCGTGCCGCCGCGCACCGACGCGTTCACGTGCAGCTCGTACGGCAGCGCGCGCGCCGGGCGCACGCCGGGCTCCTGCGGATCGACGGGGCTCGGCGCGGCGGGCACGGTCGGCGCGGGCTTCGTCGAGCAAAGCCGATCGGCGATCGACCGATAGTTGCTCGTGTCGGGCAGCGGCGGCAGCGTCGCGTCCGGCGTGCGGAAGTCGAACGCGGACGTGAGATCGCCGCACACGGCGCGGCGCCACGGCGTGATGTTCGGCTCGTCGATCCCGAAGCGCGCGGCGATGAAGCGGATCACCGATGTGTGGTCGAACACCTGCGAGCAGACGAAGCCGCCCTTCGTCCACGGCGACACGACCGTCATCGGCACGCGCGGGCCGAGGCCGTATGGCAGGCCGTCGGCGGTGTAGCTGCCGCCGCGGCCCGGATTCACGACGTTGTGGATCTCGCCGTCGACGGCGACGGTGGACAGGCCCTGCGCGCGCGTCGTCGCCGGCTGCGGCGGCACGACGTGATCGAAGAAGCCGTCGTTCTCGTCGTACATGATGAAGAGCACGGTCTTGCGCCATACGTCGGGGTTCGACGTCAGCGCGTCGAGGATCTGCGATGTGTAGTTCGCGCCGTAAGCGGGCGTGTACTTCGGATGCTCGGAGAACGCGGCGGGCGGCAGCAGCCACGACACTTGCGGCAGCCTGTTCGCGAGCACGTCGGCCTTCAGGTCGTCGAGCGTGCGCACCGCCTGCGCGCGCTGATACAGCGACGAGCCCGGCTTCGCGTTGATGAAGTTCGCGAAGTTCTGCAGGACGTTCGTCCCGTAGTTGCCGTTCAGCGGATCGCTGCCTGTCGTGCCTTGCTGGTAGATCTGCCACGAGATGCCGTTCGCTTCGAGACGCTCGGGATACGTCGTCCACGTGAGCAGGTCGTACTTCGGCGGCACGTCGCCGTCGACGTAGTCGTTGTTGTCGAGGAGCGGGCCGCCGTATTTGCCGGTCGGGTCGACGGTGCCCGTCATCAGATACGAGCGGTTCGGATGCGTCGGGCCGGGCAGCGAGCAGAAGTAGTTGTCGCAGACGGTGAACGCATCGGCGAGCGCGTAGTGGAACGGGATGTCCTCGCGCACGTGATAGCCCATCGTCATGTCGGTCTTGTTCGCGGGCCACTGATCGTAGCGGCCGCCGTCGATCGCCGCGTGCGTCTTGTACCACGAGTGATCGAGGTCGCCGATGCATTGCGCGCTCGTCGTCAGCGTGTTGAGGCGAAACGGCAGCACGGGTCTCGACGGATTCGCCTTCGACGGTTGATACCAGACCGGTTTGCCGTTCGGCAGTGCGATCGGGAAGCGGTCGTTGTAGCCGCGCACGCCGCGCAGGTGTCCGAAGTAATGGTCGAACGAGCGGTTTTCCTGCATGAACACGACGATGTGCTCGACATCGCGGATCGTGCCCGTGCGCGACGCGGCGGGGATCGCGAGCGCGCGGCGGATCGATTCGGGGAACACGGTGAGCGCGGCGGCGGCGCTCGCGGATTGCGCAACGGTCTGCAGGAAACGGCGGCGGCTTTCTGACGTCATGTTTTCACCTTTGGCTCTGCGGGGAAGCGGGCGCGGCGCAACGCGATCAGCCGGGATTCGATGCGGGATGCGCGGATGCCGCCGTCGCGCCGGATGCGTCGTCGGCTTCGTCTTCGGGCGGGTAGTGGACCACGGGCGTCGCGAGCGGCGCACTCGCCGGCGCGGTGTGGCTGGTCATGGCGCCGCCGTTGAACGATTGGGCGGCGGCGTCCGGCAGCGACGCCGTTTGCGCGTCGGCGTTCGTCTCCGCGCGAGCGTGAGACACATCGTCGCCGCACGCGGCGACGAGCGGCACGACGCAAAGTGCGGCGACGAGGGCGGCGAGACGCTGGCGCATCGGGGTGTCTCCTGAGAATCAATCGCGTGTCTTGGACGTCCGCTAGTTTGAGGAAACGATGCGTCGGTTACGTGAACCGTTTGCGACGGCCATATTATGACGATTTGCTTTCGGTCGGCTGCCGGCGGTGGGCAGGCGGCACGTCGGCGGCGAGCTTGCGGCGCGGCGTCTTGCGGCGCACCTCGTCGCGCAGCCAGTCGAGCCACGCGGCGATCGCGCGCTCCTTCGGATGTCCGGGCCGCCAGACCAGATAGTGAGCGTACACGTCGGCGATGCTTACCTTCGACACGCGCACGAGCGCGCCCGACGCGAGCTCCGGCGCGATCAGCGAGCGGCGCGCGAGCGCGACGCCACGGCCTTTCAGCACGGCTTCGATCAGCGCTTCGGCATCGTCGAATTGCGGCGCGCGGCGCGATTCGACGAGATCGAGCCGCGCCGCCTGAAACCACGGCTCCCACGGCTGCGCGGGATGACGCAGCAGCGTCGAGCGTGCGAGATCGATGGCCTCGCGCGGCGCAACGCCGTCGCGGTTTCGATAGGTCGGGCTCGCGACCGGAAACACCGCCTCGTTCATCAGCTTTTCCGCGACGACGCCGGGCCACGTGCCGGGGCCGTAACGCAATGCGACGTCGATGCGGCTGCGCTTGTTGAGCGGCGCGAGCGCGACGTCAGGATGAAGCGTGACGTCGATCGCCGGATGCGCGGCGCGAAAACGCGGCAGACGCGGCGCGAGCCAGCGCGTCGCGAAACTCGGCAGCACGCTCACGTGCAGCGTCGTGCTCGCCGCGCGGGCGATGCGGGGCGCGCGTGTCGCGTCGAATGCGCGCGCGAGCACGCTCAGGCCTTGCCGCACTTGCAGCGCGAGCGCGTGCGCGGCTTGCGTCGGCGCTGCGCCGTTGCGCTCGCGCGTGAAGAGCGGACGGCCGAGCTGCGCTTCGAGCGCACGCACGTGCTGGCTGACGGCGCCTTGCGTGAGCGCGAGCTCGTCGGCTGCGCGCGTGAAGCTCTGCAGCCGCACGGCGGCTTCGAATGCGCGCAGCGTCTGCAACGGAGGGATGCGGGGTCGTGTCATCCGGGTATTAGTAGCACTCATGCCTGAGCACGACAATTCATCGTTTGCCGTGTGCCTGGCCGGTTCCTACACTTGCCGTCATTGTCATTCGATGGAGGAGGACGGGAACCATGGGCGCTTATCGACTCTACTATTCGCCGGACGCGTGCTCGCTCGCCGCGCACATCGCGCTCGAAGAAACCGGCGCGCCGTTCGACACCGAGCCGGTGCGCGTATCGCGCCGCGAGCATCTCGGCGAGCGCTATCTCGCGATCAATCCGAAGGCGCGCGTGCCCGCACTCGCGATTCCCGGCGAGACGCGCGTGCTGACCGAGACGCCCGCGATTCTCACGTATCTCGCGCGCAAGCATCCGGAAGCGGGTCTGCTGCCGATCGACGACCCGTTGCGTGAAGCGCGGTGTCACGAGTGGCTCGCGTGGCTCGTCGGATGGGTGCATGGCGTCGGATACGGCGCGCTGTGGCGGCCGGGACGGTTCATCGACGATGCGTCGGTTCATCCGGCGATCTCCGCGCATGGCCGGCGCGTGATCGAAGCGGCGAACGGCGAGATCGAGGCGGCGCTGCGCGACGGGCGGCAATGGGCCGAGCCGGGCGGGTATTCGATCGTCGATCCGTTCTTGCTCGTGCTGTATCGATGGGGGCGCGCGGTCGGGCTTGATATGAACCGCTGCGAAGCATGGGGTGCGCACGCGGCGCGGGTCGCGGGGCGTGACGCGGCGAAGCGGGCGTTGGAGCGGGAGCGGCAGTGACGGCGCTCAGCGGTGCAGGCGCGCCGTCGTCGGCCCGAATTCGCTTGTCGATGTGCTCAATCGTGCGCGCGCACGATGGTGCCGGTGCCGGGCCGACGACGGCGGCGTTTCATGGGCAAGGCGGAGCCGCCGCGACCGTGACCGGCGAGGTCGATATGCCGTTGGCGTCCTCATGCAACTGCCGCACCCGGATGCGCGCGGGACCGACGTCGCCTTCGGCGAAGACTTCGTCATCCTGCCCGGGCTTCGGCGTGAACGTGCCCGCTCCGCGCGGCGGCGTTTCGATATACGTCGTCGCGCCTCGCAAGATCCGACGCGAAATCCGGGCGCTGACGGCCAGTGGCCGGTCGGCGGCGACGATGTACTCGTGGCAATAACGGGCGGCGTCGGGCGGCACCGGCATGCCGACGGTCTTGTTCGCCAAGCTGGTCAGTCCGGGCTTCGACGCGAGCATGCCGTTTACCGAATAGCCGAGAAGGCCTTCGCGAGGAACACACGGGGTGTCGAAGTGAAAATGGACGACCGCTCCCCAATACACGCGCACACGGGCCTCCGTGGAAGGGGCACTCGGGCGTTCTCCGTTCGAACTGACGCAGGCCGCCAGCAGCGGCGTGCTCAGCAGCGGAAGACAAGCGGATCTGATTTGATGCTCCATTGTGACGGCTCGATGTCATGTCCGATGACGCCCGAACGACGACGACGGCGACGTCGGAGCCCGTTGGTGCGCGGCCGGCCCATTTCCAGTTGGCCTTCCGCGGGCGTTTGCATGGTCAAACCGGCACCTCCGAAGTCAACTTCACCTTCTGCAGCGGAATCTCGGTCTTCACGCTCTGCACGCCCTTGATCCGCGTCAGATGATGCATCTGGAATTGCCGGTAGTCGTCGATGTCGGCGGCGACGACTCGCAGCAGGAAATCGCAGTCGCCCGCCATCAGGTGGCACTCGGCGACCTGCGGCAGTTGCCGGACCGCTTCGGCGAAGTGATCGACCGTGTCGGCGTCCTGCTCTTTCAGCCAGACGCGCGTGAACACGGTCAACCCCTTGCCGACCTTCGCCGGATTGAGCACCGCGACGTACCGTTCGATCACGCCGGCCTCTTCGAGCAGCCGGACTCGTCTGAGGCACGGCGAAGGCGACAGGCCGACCTCTTTCGCGAGCTCGACGTTCTGCAGCCGGCCGTCGCGTTGCAGGGCTTGCAGGATGCGTCGATCGATGGCGTCGAGTTTCATTGGAATCTGATTCCAGGAAGGTTCAAAAAACAGGCTGTTCGTACCAATTCAACACCGGAATATAGCAACAACGCAACCCGATTTCATCGAATTTGGCAGACAATATTGCCCCTCGAAGGAGGTGTTAATGAACAGTTTGCCGACGTCAACCGTCATTTCCGAGGAATCCGCCGCAAAATCCGAAGCCTGGCGCGGTTTGCGCGCATCGCTGCCCGTGATGCTCGGCTTCGTTCCGTTCGCGCTCGTGCTGGGCGCGCAGGCGACGCAAAAAGGCTTGAGCGTCGTCGAAGTGCCGCTGATGACCGGCCTGAATTTCGGCGGCGGCTCCGAATTCACCGCGATCCGGCTATGGACGTCGCCGCCGCACATCCTGCTCATCGTCGCGATGTCGTTTCTGGTGAACTGCCGGCACATCCTGATGGGCGTGGCGTTCGCGCCGTATCTCCGGCACCTGTCGCGCAAGCGGACCTTTCCGGCGCTCTTCTTCATGTGCGACGAGAGCTGGGCGATGGCGCTCGCCGACGCGCGGCGGCAATCGCGCAGCCGCATCAGCTTTCCGTACTACCTGGGCGTGTCGGCCGGGCTGTATCTCACGTGGATCGTGTGCACCGCGCTCGGCGCGGCATTGGGGCCGACGATCGGCGACGTCGAGCAATACGGCTTCGACATGGCGTTCACCGCGGTTTTCCTCGTGCTGCTCCGGGGCATGTGGAAAGGCGCGCGCGCGTGCCGTCCGTGGCTCGTCAGCCTTGTCGTCGCGGCGGCGACTTATCTGCTCGTGCCGGGCGCCTGGTACGTCGCGGCGGGCGCGCTCGCCGGCCTCGTCGCCGCCGTCGCCTGGGGAGAGCCGTCATGATCGATGTATCGACGCTGCTGACGATCGTGCTGATGGCCTCGTCCACTTACCTGAGCCGGATTCTCGGCTACGTCGTGCTGCGCAATCGCACGCTGAGCCCGCGCATGCTGTCGGTGATGGAAAATGTGCCGGGATGCGTGCTGGTGTCGGTGATCGCGCCGGCGTTCGTCTCGGACAAGCCGGCCAATTTGCTCGCGCTGGCGATTACGCTGCTCGCGGCCACCCGCCTGTCGATTCTGCCGACCGTGATCATCGGCGTCGTGTCGACCGGCTTGTTGCGGCATCTGCTCGGTCAGTAACGGAACATGGACAACCGCCGAAACGCGACGAAAGACTGCTGGGTCGACACCGGAAGGGGGCGCTTGTTCGTGCGGTGCTGGCCCGCGCCGCATCATGCGGACGCGCCCGACAGCCTGCCGCCCATCGTCCTGCTTCACGATTCGCTCGGCTGCGTTCACCTGTGGCGGACGTTTCCAAACGCGCTGGCCGAATGCACGGGGCGGCGGGTGATCGCCTACGATCGCCTCGGCTTCGGGCAGTCCGATCCCCGCACGGACGCGCTCGACGCCGACTTCGTTCGCGACGAGGCCCGGCGGTTCTTCCCGATGCTGCGCGATCAGCTCGGATTCGATCGTTTCGTCGCGTTCGGCCATAGCGCCGGCGGCGGCATGGCGGTGCATTGCGCGGCGGCGTATCCGTCGGCGTGCGAAGCGTTGATCACCGAATCCGCCCAGGCGTTCGTCGAAGACAGGACGCGCGCCGGCATCGTCGACGCGCGCGAGCAGTTCAAGCAGCGCGAGACGTTCGAACGTCTGCGGGTGTATCACGGCGAGAAGACGCGCTGGGTGCTGGACGCGTGGATCGAGACGTGGCTGTCGCCCGCATTTTCCGATTGGTCGCTGAACGATGTCCTGCCGCAGGTGACATGCCCGACGCTCGCGATCCACGGCAGCGACGACGAATACGGCTCGAACCTTCATCCCGAGACGATCGTGCGCTCGGTCGGCGGACCGGCGCAGATCGAGATCGTGCCCGGCGTGCGGCATGTGCCGCATCGCGAGCGCGAGTGTTGGGTGGCCGAGCGCGTCGCCGGATTCATCGGCGCGAATCGACGCGGTATTGACGAATAGGCCGCGTGCCGGCTGGGCTTTCCGGGGCGAGCGCCAGCGGAGGCCGGCTGCCGCGTTTGCGGGGCTGCGGATCGGCGGATCGGCGGATCGGCGGATCGGCGGATCGGCGGATCGGCGGATCGGCGGATCGGCAAATCGGCAAATCGGCAAATCGGCAAATCGGCAAATCGGCAAATCGGCAAATCGGCAAATCGGCAAATCGGCAAATCGGCAAATCGGCAAATCGGCGCGTCGCACGATGAAGCGGCGCTCGAATCGGTGGACTCGAGCCGTCGCCGCATGACGAATGCGCCGGCGATCGACGGATGTCCGCGCGCTTAGGCTTCGGCCGTCTCGCTCCGCCGCAGCGCTTCCCAATGCCCGACCAGCCGCGCCGCGAGCGCGTCGCTCACCGGCAGGAACGGCAGCCGCAGCGCGTTGTCGCACCAGCCCTGCGCGGCGAGCAGCGCTTTCACGGGCGCAGGATTCGGTTCCGCGAACAGATCGGCGACGAGCGGCTGCAGCGCGGCCGCGATCCGTCGCGCGTCGTCGAGCCTGCCTTCGCGCAGGAGCGCATGGATGCGCACGTGCCACGCGGGCAGCACGTGCGCGGCGCTCGCGATCACGCCGTGCGCGCCCGCGCAAAGCGCCGCGAAATTCTGGTTGTCGTCGCCGGAGAAGATGCGAAGCGGCGTTTCGTGCACGAGACGCAGCATGCGCTCGAGGGTCCCGCCGCATTCCTTCACGCCGACGACGCGCGCATCGCGCGAGAGCGCCTGCAGTGTGTCGAGTTCGACGTTTACGCCGGTCCGATACGGAATGTTGTAGACGAGCACGGGCAGATCCGCCGCTTCGACGATCGCTTCGATGTGCCGCTGCACGCCGGCCTGCGACGGCCTCACGTAGACAGGCGGCGTCGCGAGCAGCCCGTCCGGGCGCAGCGTCGCGAGTGCGCGCGCGCGCTCGGCGGCCGCGTGCGTCGCGCTCGCCGTCACGCCGAGCACGATCGGAAGATTCGGAGCGGCGTCGCGCAGCGTCGCGAAAATCGCTTCCTGTTCGCCCGCGTGCAGGAGCGCGCCTTCGCCCGTCGTCGCGCCGGCGACGAAGCCCGCGATCCTTTCGGCTGCGTAGTGACGCGCCAGGCGCGCGAGCGCCGGATGGTCGATCTCGCCATCGTGGAACGGCGTGATGATCGGAAGCCAGATACCTTCGAAACGTGATTGCATGTGCATCCTCTAGGTGAAACGGGTGGGTGGGAACCGTCCCGCCGGCCGGCGCCGGATCGAGGTATGCGAAAGGTGAGTTAACACGCGGGCATCCCG
The DNA here is from genome assembly GCF_001523835.1 of Burkholderia sp. ABCPW 14. Taxonomy (NCBI): domain Bacteria; kingdom Pseudomonadati; phylum Pseudomonadota; class Betaproteobacteria; order Burkholderiales; family Burkholderiaceae; genus Burkholderia; species Burkholderia sp. ABCPW 14. The sequence goes on from NZ_LOVS01000149.1 coordinate 299,173, forward strand.
TCCGGCTATCGCCTGACGGGACACGACGCCCCGTCAGTCGGGGAGTCGTTTTTTGAGGTTCAGCCCGGCCACGCGCACACACGCCGCAAGCGCGACGGGCAGCGACAGCGAACGCGAATGAATTGCGACGAACATGGCTGAACGAAAAATGGGCTGAGCGGCGATCTTAGCATCATCGTGCGCGCGATGGCGAGAGGTTGAGACATGGCGGCGCAATTCGTGCGATTCGGTTCGTGCGTCGTGCGCGGTAGTTTCGTCGTTTCGCGGGACGTGGGGGATGGTGGCTCATCCCGTTGTCGCCGAGTTGATGTGGCGCATACAACTCGGCGACACGAAGATCGTCGGACTCAAGACGTTCAAGAGCGCTGTGCAAGTGCGGCCATCGAGCGTTATTTGCTATTGAATGGTTCGCGCGATGAACCGGGCGCACGGGCTCTGCGGATCCACAAAACGCGCCGACCTTCGGTCGACGGCAGCGGCAGGAGTTCCGATCGCGTCGGAATAAAGGGAGTGCTGCTCGAAGCGTCGGCTTTCTCGTTCGTTTTTGTCATGTCGACCCCATCAGCGCCTTGATTGCCGATTGCGTGAACAGCGTGGACGCATTGCGCGGCCTCCTGCTGCCGGTTGAAGACCCCGGCTTCCCGCTTCCAAACGGGGTGGCAGCCATCAAGCTTCTGTGACTGGCGCTGCGCAATGTCCTGGCCAAGTCCGTGCGCGCAACCTTCGACTGGAAATCAGTCATGAACCAGTTTGCCATCCCGTTCGGCGAGCGATTCACACAGGCGCGCGGATAACGATTTGTTTAACCGCGCCTCGCCCACAAAAATGCGGACAGGTTCCGGGGCGCTGCAGTTTCAGCGACGTTTACAGAACACCGTGTGCCGACGTTCGGCGCAATTGACGGTATTCGTCACAGTTGCTGCGTGCTCATGTCCAGCGCGTCGCTCACTGGCCACCTCCGATGACCGGCGTGATTTCTCCTTACCTGACATATCTCTTGCCGCCGCGCGGCGGGAGCGTATGTCCCAGCGGGCTTTTGATCAGGGTGCGCCGCCAGGCATGCGGCAATTGAAGCTGTTTTCGCCGACAGCATCACGCAACGACAACACAATTTCGGCCTGCGTTCTTCGCTCGATAAAGGCGCTCATCGGCAATTCGAACGATCTCGTCGACTGTATCGCCGTCGCGCGCGTACTGCGGTATGCCGATGCTCACGGTCACGGGCGGGCGCTTGCCGTCGATGCCGAACGATGCGTTCGCGATCGCGGTCCGCACACGCTCGGCGATTCCGCTTGCAGCGTCGGCGAACATCCGTGGCGGCAGCACCGTGAATTCTTCCCCGCCGAGTCGCGCGATGTGATCGGATGGGCGAATCGCGGCGAGACACTGCTGAACGAAGCTGCGCAGCACGATGTCGCCGACCTGGTTGCCTTAGGGATGCTCTGCACAAACGCGAATCGAGTGTGCTTGGTCGTTTGACAGGAAGCTGAATGCGCCACGACGCCAACCTATCAGCCCGGAACGAAGCTGGCCGGCACGCGCCGAGCAGCCTTCGCGTGCTG